>CAZISY010000003.1:57595-78441 GCA_964542025.1 uncultured Verrucomicrobiota bacterium | reverse complement strand
CGAGCGTCCCCGCGAGCCGTCTTTGGACTTTTGTCGGTGGCGCCAATCGTTGGAAGTTTTATTCGGCCGGGAGGGTGACGGCGGGGGTGACGCGCAGGATGCGGAGGCCGAGGTTGTTGTCGCGGTATTTGGGGCTGTTGGCATAGCGTTCGGCGGCGCGGAAACGGCTGGCGCGGGTGTACCATCCGCCGCCGCGGCAGACGCGGGAGGCGCCTTTTTCGGGGCCGGAGGGGTTTTCGAGCGGGCCGGGGGCGTAGGAGGATTTGTAGTAGTCGCGGCACCATTCCCAGACGTTGCCGAGGGTGTCGTGAAGGCCCCAGGCGTTGGGCAGTTTTTGTCCGACGGGGTGCGGGCCGGCGGATTGGTGGGGGTATTGTTTTTCGGGCCAGGCTTCGGACGGCATGCCGCCGGGGTAGTCGACGCCGCAGTTGCCGGCGTACCAGGCAATGCGGTCGAGCAGGGGGGCGTTGTTCATGCCGCGTTCGGAAAGGGTGCCGAGGTAGGTGGGCTGTTCGGTTCCGGCGCGGCAGGCGTATTCCCATTCGGCTTCGGTCGGGAGGCGGTAGGTGCCGGGCGGGAGTTTGCCGAGTTCGCACAGGCGGGCGGCAAAGGCGTTGCAATCCTCCCAGCTGACGTTTTCCACGGGGGCATCGGGGCCGGCGTGCTGCATGGAGGAGGGGGCGGTGCCCATGATTTCTCGCCATTGGCGCTGGGTGATTTCGTACTTGCCGAGGTAAAAGGCGGTGGTGATTTTCACGTCGGGCTGGGGATCTTCCACCTCTTCGGAGAGGGGCTGGGTTTCATCGTCGTTGCGTCCGTTTTCGGTGAAGGGGCTGCCCATGCGGAAGGAGCCGGGGGGAATGAGGCGCAGGGGAATACTGCCGGCGCGGGTGGTCACTTCCAGCGGGAGGCGTCGGGTTCGGACGAGCTGTTTCTGGCGCTGCAGGGCCTCGCGGCTGCCGGGGGCGAGTGCGCCCGCGGCGGCGTATTCCGCGGTCAGGTTCACGAGCAGATCTTCGAGGATGACGGCCCGTTCCAGCGCGGCCTGCAGGTTGGTGGATGCGCCGGGGTCAAGCGGCGGGAGGTTGAGGGTGACGTCGTGAAACCCGTCGCGCGAGAGGGTGATGGTCAGGGGTTGAAAGGGGGGGATGGAAATCGTTTCGCCGGTGCGTCCGCGTTTTTCTCCGGCGATTCGGACATCGGCCGGGAGGGGCGTGGTTTGGATCAGGAGCGTGGCGGGCAGGGGGGTCAGGACGTGTTCGAGGGTTTGGGTGCGTCCGTCCAGGATTTCAATGGCGGGAAGTTCCTGCGCGGAGCGGTATCCGGCCACCTGTACGGTGACGGTGTGCGTGCCGCAGGGCATCGGTTTGATCAGGGCGGTTTCGCGGGTTTGCTGGAGGGTGTGCGGGCCGACGGTCAGCGTTTTGGGGGCGTTCGCGAAGCAGGCGTCATTGGAAAGGCTGGAGCGCAGGCGGATGGTGAGCGCGCCGACGGTCGGTATGAGGGGGGGCGCGGAAAGGGCGGTGAAGCGGTTGGGGGGCAGGTCGGCGGTGAGCGTGGCGGGCCGGTAGCCTTCGGCGAGCAGGGTGAAGGTGTGTGCGCCCGGGGGAAGGTTGGTGATGATGACGCCGGATGGGCCGAGGAGGATTTCGCCTTCGCGGATTTCGATGGGCGCCTGGGCGTTCAGGATCAGGCTGGCGGGCATGCCTTCGAGGGGGGTGTCGAGGAAGACCGGGACGCTCTGGCGTACGGAGATGGCGTGCGTGGCGGGATAATAGTCCGCTTTGGAGCAGGTGACTTGATAATCGCCTTCCGGCAGGCGCGTTTCAAAAAGACCGTGCGCCGTGGTGACGCCTTCGCGCCGCGTTTCGCCGCCGGCCGATTCGAGGAGCAGGCTGACGCCGGCGTTGCTTTTGATGCGTACTTCACCGGTCAGGCGGCGCAGGCTGTAGAAGAGCGGCTGCTGATTTTTGCGGATGATGAGTCGTTCCTTATAGGCGGAGAAGCCCGGAGCGTGCAGGTGCAGGTCGTATTCGCCGGGGTCAAGGGTCATGGTCAGTCCGTTGGGCGGGATGCTGTTGGTCTGGAGGATTACTTCGGCGCGGCGGGTGATGATGATTTCCGTTTCGGGGGGATCCACCTGAATATACCAGGGGGCGGGTTCCGCCTGTGGTTCGGGGGGCGGGAGTTCAGAAAGGCGGCGTTCCTTTTCTTGCGAAGGAGCCGGCTGCGCGGATTCCGCGGCGGATGGAGCGGGGGGCGGCGGGGTGTCTGCGCTGCGTTTGCCGCATGCAATGAGAGCCAGCAGCAGGACTGCCGGGAGGCCTGTCTTTAAAATCATTCTCATAAGCGGGGAGCTTAGCGCAACGTCGGCGAAAGTGTCGAGGAATGATTACAGCCGATACACGTCCGGCCGGCGCTGCTGAAGGGCCGGCATTTCCTGGCGGGCGGTGCGGATTACCTCGGTGTCCAGCGTGGCGGTGATCAGTTCTTCCTGTTCGCCGGCTTCCGCGAGGACGCGGCCGCATGGATCGACCACGCAGGAGGCCCCGGCATAGGTTACATCGCGGTCCGGGGGGATGTGTTCGGCGCCCGCCCGGTTGGTTCCGATCATGAAAAACTGATTTTCAATGGCGCGCGCCTGAATAAGCGTTTGCCAATGCGCGCGGCGGGCCTGCGGAAAGGCGGCGGGCAGGAGTACAAAATTCACGTCCCGAAGGGCATAGGTACGGAAAAGCTCGGGGAAGCGGAGGTCGTAGCAGATGGCCAGGCCGATGCGGCCCCAGGGCGTCTCCGCGGTGACCGGCCGATCGCCGGGCGTGAGATGGCGCTCTTCATAAATACCGCCGAACAGATGCGTTTTGTGGTAGACCGCCACACATTCGCCATGACTGTTAATCAGGGTCAGCGCATTAAACCAGCGTTCGGTTTCGGCGTCGTACGCCGCCAGAGATCCCGCAATCCAGATGCCGTGCCGGCGGGCCAGCGAGGAAAGGCGGCGGGTTTGCCAGGCGCACGACTCTTTCAGGCGTGGCAGGTCGTCCCACGCGAACCCGGTGGTCCACATCTCCGGGAAGCAAATCAAGTCAGCGCCGCGCTTGGCGGCGACGGCCATCCACGGCTCCGCATGCGTCACATTCTTATCGGGCTGCGAGGGTTCCACCTGTATTTGAGCTAGGGATACACACAACTTCATGGGCGTACTATAGCAGCGCATATATCACGCAGGTCAATGCTTTTGAGCATGAAAACCTGTGGAAAATCTCGTTGACAGCCATCGCTTATGGGCGTTCAATGCACGCTCGAACATCAGCGATGTCAACTCTTATCCGGGAAGGAACCTGCATGAAAAATGTGACGGAGATTAAGCACCCCCTTATCCAAACCCACCTGGCCAAGCTGCGCGATAAGAACACCCCCTGCGACGAGTTTCGAGCGGTCATCCGCCGCGTCTCCCGCCTGCTTACCTATGAAGCGACCGCTGATCTGGAGACGGAGGAAATCGAGCTGGAGACGCCTCTGTGCAAGACCAAGGGCCGCGCCCTGAAACAGCGGATTGGGCTGGTGCCCATCCTGCGCGCGGGACTTGGCATGGTCGATCCGGTGCTCAACCTGATTCCGCAGGCGGAAGTCTGGCATTTGGGTTTTTACCGCGACGAACAAACGTTCAAGCCGGTGGAGTATTACAAGAAATTTCCCGAAGGCGATCCAGTGGACGTGGGGCTGGTGCTGGATCCGATGCTGGCCACGGGCGGTTCCGCGCTGGCGGCACTCACGGCGGTGTACGACTGGGCCGTTCCGCGCGTGAAGCTGATCTCCGTCATCGCCGCGCCTCAGGGCATTGAGCGCATTCTTTCGCACTTCCCGCAGACGCAAATTTATGTGGCCGCCATCGACCAGGGGCTGAATGAAAATGCCTATATTCTGCCCGGCCTCGGAGATGCCGGCGACCGTATTTTCAATGCGACCGCGTGACCGCGCCCGTGGAAGCCGCCCGCGAAAAGAGCGGGGTCTTCCTTAACTTTTGGCGGAGGAGATGGTAGTTTGAGCGCTTCATAACAGACTAAACGGGCCGGATTTGCATAATGCTGTAATCCAAGTGAAACAGGAGGAATACCGATGAAGATCATTGAGTCCATCAACCGCGACGTGTTACAGCGATCCATTGCCCGTGCCCGCGAAAAAAATGTTCTGCTGCCCACCTTCGCCCAGCAGCGCGATCCCTCGAAAATTCCGGCTAAAGTGGTGAAAAAACTGGCTGACGTCGGCCTGTGGGACATCAATCCGATCAACCTTTTCCGTATCACCTGGAAGAACGAAGCCACAGAAAAAGGCGGTGCGTTCGGCGAGGGCAACTGGGTGGAATTTCCGTCGGTCCTCACCGGCACAGACGCCAAAATCGTCGGTCTGGTGGGTAAATATTTCCCAACCGGCGCGCACAAGGTGGGCGCGGCGTACGGGTGTCTCGTGCCCCGGCTGGTGTCCGGCAATTTCGATCCCACGCGCCAAAAAGCCGTTTGGCCCTCCACCGGAAATTACTGCCGCGGCGGGGCGTATGATTGCGCGCTGCTGGGCTGCCCGGCCATTGCCATTCTGCCTGAAGAAATGAGCCAGGAACGCTTCAGCTGGCTGCGCGAAATCGGCACCAGCGAAATTTTCGCCACGCCGGGATGCGAATCCAATGTGAAGGAAATCTACGACAAATGCTGGGAACTGCGCGCAGAACGCGGCGACGGCATTGTCATCTTCAATCAGTTTGAAGAGTTTGGAAATTCCATCTGGCATTACAACATGACCGGCGGAGTCATTGAGGAAATCTACGAAAAACATTACCGCGGACCCAACACGCGCCTGGCGGCCTATATCAGCGCCACGGGATCGGCCGGTACCATCGCCGCGGGCGACTACCTGCGCACGAAACATCCGGATATCCGCGTGGTCGGCACCGAAG
This sequence comes from uncultured Verrucomicrobiota bacterium, assembly GCA_964542025.1. Lineage (GTDB taxonomy): Bacteria > Verrucomicrobiota > Kiritimatiellia > RZYC01 > RZYC01 > JAQVYB01. The sequence continues at coordinate 73,490 of CAZISY010000003.1, read as the reverse complement.
CCATGCAGTGTCCGACGCTTTATCAGTTTGGATTCGGCGGGCACCGGATTGAAGGCATCGGCGACAAGCATGTGCCGTGGATTCACAATGTACGCAACACCAATGCCATCGCCGCCATCGATGACGAACAGACCATGCAACTGCTCCGCCTGTTCAATGAAGACGCCGGCAAGGACTACCTGGTGTCGCTGGGAATGGATGCGTCCGTTGTGGAAAGCCTGGCCCTTCTGGGCATTTCCAGCATCTGCAATCTGGTCGCTGCCATCAAAACGGCGAAGTATTACGATATGGATTCCCGGCACGTTCTGTTTCTGCCGCTCACGGACTCCATGGAGCTGTACGGCTCGCGCAAAGAGGAAATGCGCGCGGCGCACGGCGCCTACAACCGGGAAAAAGCGGCGATGGCCTATGCCCGTTACATTCAGGCTGCGCAGACCGACCACTTCCGCGAATTGAGCTACTTCGACCAGAAGGCCCTGCACAATTTCAAGTACTTCACCTGGGTAGAGCAGCAGGGTAAATCGGTGGAAGAACTCCGCGCCCTCTGGGATGAAGATTTCTGGAAGAGCGTATTCGCCGAAGAGCAGGTGGCGGAGTGGGATCAGTTGATCAATGAGTTCAACGAGGCCACCGGCGTTCTGAAAACGCTGTAAGGACAAAAACACACAGGGGGGGCGGGGCAATAGGCTCCGTGTGTCGTATAAAAGAGAACACTTCTGCACACAGGGAGGGGTCGTGCGCGGCGACATCTGAAAGGGTCGCCCGCACGGTCGTTGACCGGTCCTCGGAGATTGTCAAAGCGTCAGGCACGCACTCACCGAATACCGTCGTGCTCATGCGGCTCAGGCGAAAGAACTATCTTATTTCTCACCCGCCGGTTATGTTTTCCGGACTCAGGAGCTTCACTTGCTTATGAAATTATTTCTCTCGCGCGGAAAGGTGTTGGGTGTTTTGTTTTTGCTGCTTCACCTCGGGATGCCCGCTGCCCGGGCGCAGTGGAGTACGCAGTCCATCACGCTGGTTCGGGGCTGGAATGCCGTCTATCTTCAGGTATCTCCCGATCTCATGTGCCAGGCGCTTTTCACCAATACCCCGGTGAAGGCGATTCAGCAATTCAACCCTGTACTGAGCGCTCAGTATGAAACGTCGCCGGCCAATCCGCTGCAGCGGGCGCCGGAGTGGCTGACCTGGAGCAGCAGTACGGCCACGTCGCTGCCGCCAACGCTCTTTTCGCTGCGGGCGGGGCAGGCGTATTTATTCAGCAACGACGCCCCCTGCACCCTGGTTCTGACGGGGCGGGTCGAAAAATTCATCCACACCTGGCGTCCGGATGACTGGCATCTGACGGGGTTCGATGTCGCGCCGGGTTCCGGCCTCACGTTTGCGCAGGTTTTCCGAACGCTGGATCGCATCGCCAAACTGCAACGCGTGGACAGCGACGGAGTCAGCCGGGACATTGATGCAACAACGACCATCGAGCCGGGCCGGGCCTACTGGATTAAAACCAAAGGCATCCCGGTGGCGGACGGCCCGTTCAGCATCGCAGGCGGAATCTGGCTGAATGCCGCCGACGCCACGGCCACGCTGACGCTTTCGAATCATTCCTCTTCAACATCAAACACATTAACGTTTACCCTCCTGGATTCCCTGCCCGCTCCCACCTCCGCCGTCGCACGCGTACCGCTGATGCGCTGGGGCGACGCCGACTCGGCGTACCAGGCGATAGCTGTGGGGACGCCGTTTTCGGTCGGGATCGCGCCCGCGTCGTCATCGAAGCTGGTGTTCCGGGCGGATGCCGCCGGACTGGAATCGGGCAAAACCTATCACAGTCTGCTGCGGGTGACGGGCGGCGGGATGGCGTACACGCTGCCGGTGACGTATGTGCATGACAGCTACGGATCGAACCGCCTGGCCTGGCCGTATGGGCTGTGGGTCGGCAAGGCGACGCTGTCGGAGGTTTCGTTTGTCGGTGGGCAGGATTCGGCGTTGGCCGAGGCGTCGAAGCCGCTGGATATCCGGTTGATTCTGCATCATGGAACCAACGGGGAAATTCGGCTGTTGAGCCGCGTGGTGGGCGTACTCGAAACGAATGAGCAGGGTTCCGCGTATCGCCTCTACACGGATGAGAAAAAGCTGCCCGATTTGACGGGCCGCGAGGTGTTTCGTATCAGTTCGCTGGCCTTCGGCATGATGCCGCCGCTGAATCTTTCGGGATCCTTCCTGGGCGCACAACCGGCCACGGGGCACTGGACCCTCGGCGCCAATGATCCGCTTAACCCCTACCGGCATGTGTTCAACAAAGACCTGCCGAACGGCTTTGCCGTTTCGAACGAAGTGACGTTTACCTGGCTCGACGGCACCAACGCACCGCTGCTCACCGGTACGGCCTGGAAACCCAACGGCTATTGCACCGGCTCCTACGAGCAGCGTGTTTCCGGCCTGCGCCATCAGGAAATACGAACGCGCGGCCTCTTCCAGCTGGAATGGATTTCCGGCACCGGCTCGCTGGAATGAATATGAACATGAACGACGACGATGTTTTGCATTACTCAAATGGCCGACCAGGCGGTCGGCGGTCCCGGGAGCGCCGACCGTCTGGTCGGCAAATGATTTAATCAATGAAAGACACTTGGAATGGGTATTTGAAAACGCCCAAAAGAGCGGCGGGAGGGTGAACACGTGAATCGGATTATTTTGTATCTTTTTTTAGTTTTTTGCGCATCGGCCCTGCATGCGGCGGATGTGCCGGAGAGGTTCAATTATCAGGGGCGCTTGCTGGATGAAGACGGACGGGCCCTGAGCGGTTCGCGGGAAGCCGTGTTCGGCGTGTATGCCTCGCCGGCCGGCGGCGCCGCGCTCTGGGAACAGAAAACCACGATCTATACCGACACCAACGGACTCTTCAACGTCACGCTCGGCGGCACCACCAACAGCCTTGTCGCGGCGCTGGGCAATCAGTTCGGTGCGCTCTATCTGGACATGGCCTTCAAGGTCGCCGGCGTGATGGAGCCTGTGCGCCCGCGTTCGCAGTTTGTCAGTGTCCCGTATGCCAGGCTGGCTGAAAACATGGCCGGCGCTCAGTCCCTGGAGGTTTCGAGTAATCTCACCGTCAAACAGAAATCCACCCTGAACACATTGAACGCCAACAGTGCCATCCTGAACAACCTGAAGGCGGCACGGATCACGACACCGAAATTCAGCGTATCGTCCATACGACCGAACACCTCTTCCGGCAGCATCGTTGTGCGTGTCGATTCGCCGGCCGTTTTTCACGGCTTTACCCCCCAAGCCCCAGTGATTTTCCCGCCCCCTTCGGAAACGGACCTGTCTTCAGAGGCTGTAAACAGTTGGCAACAGGCAACGACGGATCTGTGGGTGAATTTTTCCGGCTACGCCCTGGACTATGATTCCAACTTTATCCTGAAAATGAGCCCTACCCGGCCTGATTCAGCTCCTTCTGAATATCCGGCGTCCGATACCCGGGTAATGACCTTCTCAACCGTGAGTGGTGGTGGTTACCAGGGGCTTTGCATTCCGGTTCCGGCCGGATGGTGGTACGGCTATTATGCGTCCAGCGGCGGGTATTACGGAGGCGCGTACCCTCTGTCCGGCAGATTTCAACAGCCTGTTATCAGCGGGATTCAGGGGCTGTAGCACTATTTTTGGAGACTATTTATGAAGAGACAATATGGGTTCGCGTGTGTTTTGGTTTTATCGCTGGCCGTCGGCGTATCCACCGCAACGATGCCGGAACTCATTGAGTTCAACGGAACGCTCGCCTGGTCCGGAACCAATGCCCCGGTGGCGGGCGTGTATCCCTTCACGGTGCGGCTGTACGATCAGTGGACGGATGGAACGCTGCTTTGGGAGGAACAGGCCAATGTGGAGGTGAGTGCCTCCGGCAGTTACGGCCTCCAACTGGGCGCGGGCGTACGTGGATCAACAACGAACTCACTGTCTGAAGCGTTGAATCTCGCGGGAAGCGCCGCTTTTCTGGAACTGGAAGTCACCATAAACGGGCAGACACGTCTCTTCTCGCCGCGACAGCCCCTGGCCTCCGTTCCTTTTGCCCTGATGGCTGGAAACGCGCACCGAGCCACGAAGGGACTAACGGTGGAGGGCCAACTATTCGTCGAGGGCGATACACAGGCCGACCGCGTGACGGCGGGAACGGTGGAATGCAGCGAAGTCGTGGTGACCAAACAGATCACGCTCCATCCCGGCCCCCTCTACTGCAGCACCCTGATCGCACCGACCACCAACGAACCGATTGTCTTTTCCACGGGAGTGAGCAATGGGCAGGACATGCGCGTGGCCGGCGGCCTTAAGGTTTTTTCCATTAGAAAACCCGGATTAACACTAAGCAATCCGTCGATGCGTGCCTACCAGGCGGACACCGATTGCTGGCTGTATTTGGTTCCGGACAACAGCGCGCTTCAAGTGTATGTGGGCTACGACCTTTACACCATCTATCCCAAAGAGTTTTACCCCATTCCCATTCCGAAAGGAGCGGAGTTCAGAATTGTCGGCGGCCAGGAACTGAACACGGATCCGAACAGCACCAAAGTGATGGCGGACGGGTCCTGTCCGAAAAGCTTTTACCTGAGCCTGGGAGTTGCTCCATGACGCCCCGAAAAAGGAACCGCGAATGAACGCTAATGAACGCCAATGGGGAATACATCCGAATATCGATTCGTATTTATTCGCGTATATTCGCGTGTATTCACGGTTGATCCTTCTTCTCTCAGAAAGGAACCGCGAATGAACGCCAATGAACGCGAATTGATTCACAAGGACGAAGTATTTCAAGTGGTCGGTGCTGCAATCGAGGTTTTGAATGAACTGGGGCACGGCTTATTGGAGAAACCATACGAGAATGCATTGGTCGTTGAATGTGCGATGAAGGGCATCCCTATGCAGCAGCAGCCGCGCTATGAAGTCGTTTATAAAGGGAAACAAGTGGGTGAATATGTGCCCGACCTGATCACTCACGGAAAACTGGTCGTGGATGCCAAGGTCATCGAGAAGATCACAGACCATGAGTTGGGACAGATGATGAATTACTTAAAGATCACCGGCTTGGAAGTTGGCGTTATTCTAAACTTCAAGCGGGCAAAACTGGAATGGAAAAGGGTCGTTCTCGAAAGGAACCGCCAATGAACGCGAATGGCAAGCACATCAGAATATTGATTCGTATTTATTAGCGTCTATTCGCGTGTATTCGCGGTTAATTATTACGATGGAGTGAATGGATATGAATAAAACTCTTTTATGGACCTTCGGTTTACTGGCGGCACTTTTCATTTCGGTGTACGCACGGGCGGGTTATGTGCCGGAAACCATCAGTTATGAAGGCACGGTGCTGGATGAATTCGGACGCCCCGGCGTCGGAACCCGCGAGCTGATATTCACGCTGATTGACACCAACAACTATCGCAGATGGGATGAACTTCATCCGTCTGTGCGGCTGGATTCGCAGGGCGCTTTCCATGTGCAGCTCGGAAATATCTGGACCCTGCCCGCCCTGGAACCCTCTTGGCGAATGAAGGTTGAGCTTTTCAACTCGGGGGGTGCCCGTACGCCCCTGACGCCCACGCAGGCCATGACCACGGTTTTTTATGCGCTCCAGGCGGACGATGCGCGCCGGGTTCCGAATGACTTGGCCGTTCGGCAGGATTTGCGCGTGACGGGAGAGCTGAAAACGGAGGGGCTTGTCGCGGCCAACCGGCTGAATGCCGAAGACATCAGGGCCGGGGACATCACCATCACAAACCGCCAGCTTACGGTTTCCGATCTGTCGAGCACCACAAACAGTCCGATCTCGATCAGCGGCGAGCTGGAAATCACGCAGGGACTGGTGCTGAAAGGTTCCGTTTCCATGATGACGGTGATGGATTTTAACTCGTCGACGTCCTATGGCCTTTCCGGACGTTATTATCTTCTGGCCATTCCGAATAACGCGATGAACCTGTCCTGCATCAAGGTGTCTGTTGCGGCAAGCGGTGCGCTTCGCACGTATCACAGCAATATGCCGGGCGGCATCTATTTCCTGCCGCTGGACATGAGCCGCGGGGATCGTATTCATTTTTATGACCGGTTCGGGGAAGAAACAACGATTTACGGCTTATTCCGCACCATCAAGCTGATCCAAATGCACCAGTGATTTCCCTTCAGGAGCACACGATGACTACATCATGGATGAACCCAGGCAGGCGATGGCCGGCGACAGCAGCAGCCTGCCTTATCGGATTGTTTTTTGCCGACGGCGCACAGGCAGGCATTTCCGTGGAGCCGGCCTGGTCGCTGCCGCTCTATGAACGAGCCGGCACGGCCCAGGCGGCGTGGATCGCCACCAACGCGCAGTCCGTCGTGCTCAAAAGCGCGGGCGGATCCATGAAATCGGTTTCTTCCGTCGCCGCGACCCTGACGACCCTGACCTCGCTCGGACGCTCCACCTCGTCGCGCCGGCCCGATTATTATTTCGGCGACCTGATGACGCCGCCGACGCCCCCCGCCGGCTACACGCTGGATTGGGAGCGCATGACCGCATCCGAGGCGGTGACCAACGGGCGTATCGTGCTTGCGCCGAGCGTGGGTGCGGTGTACCTGGCCTCGGCGGGACTCGTCAGCATGGAGTGGCGCTACGTCAATGCCAATGGAAATACCACCAACGTCGTGAGCGAATATTTTTGCAGTCAGGGCGCCAAGACGCGCCCCTACCGCGCGCATTGGACCGAAGCGCCGTTCAACGCCCCGGCGGTGAATCTGAGCGGCAAATTCGTACAGTTCCATTTTCAGCCGGGCAGCGCGCTGAAGATGTCGGTCACGACCACCACCAACATCAATGGTATTTTGGTGGAGAAACACAGCGACGGACTCCGCATCGACGAATCGGGCCTCCTGCGGGTTCACGGGCGTGTGACGGGCATGTGTCTGATGCAGTATTTCAAGACGGGGCATTTCGATGAGCAGGTCGGGCTGGAGGGCGGTATGATCGCGGTGGAAGTGCTCTCGCCGTCGGTCATTGAGCAGCGCGTGTCGCTGGGCGAAGAACTGCGGCCGCTGCGCAAGGCCTATGAAAATGCGTTCGGCGATCTGCGCGCCCAACTTCAATCCTCCGCGAATGATGAATTCAGCCGCGCGATTGTGTATCAGCAGGATGCCGAGGCCGACAGCAATCACTCCGTGTATTATCCCGTCACTCGTACGCTGTCGAATCCCTGGACGATCGACATCTACTGGATGGGGCGCGACGCCATGGGCACGGAATGGCCGTTCGAGCGCGATTGGTACGCGGCCGACTGGAACAAGGCCGCCGCACTGGATTTCCTCTACAGCTCCGACACGACGGAAGATGCCGGCTTCAGCCTGGGTGATTTCACCGGCCAGATCATGTGGTTCCAGGAACCGTCCGGCCATATCGCGCTCAACGGAACGCGCGTCGCCGCCATTCCCTCCGCCTTAGCCAATTCCACCGACGGGCTTGGTTACAGCCTGCTGCGCGTTGAGAGTACCAATGAAATCCGCTTCGCCACGCTCTGTACCCGCCCCTTCAATTCGCCGCGCAACAGTCCCTTCACGGAAACGGCGCTCATCGGCGAAGGGCTGCGTCCTCATTCCACCGTGGCCTCCCTGCAATGCACGGAATCCGGTGCGGCCGCCGCGTACCTGAACGGATTCTCGCCCGCCACCAACCGCGCGTTCTCCGCCGAAATGTGGATACGGCGTGAGGCCGGACGCGGCGGCTCGATCCTGCGCTGTCTGGAAGCCACCCGCCTGAACGATCAGGAAAAGCAGGTCTGGAACGAAGGCCGCTTTCTCGAAACGGCCACCGACATCCACCCGGTGGATTTCAGCATCTCCTCCAGCGGTCGCCCCGAACTGAGCGTCATGCGCGCCATGCCGACCGGCAGCGTCACCGTCGTGCTGAGTGGCGATCAGTATATTCCCGCCGAAACCTGGACCCACTGCGCCGTTTCGGTTGGGGACTCCAATCTGTCCCTGTACATCAACGGAACCCTGGCCGCTTCGACCAACCTGACGGTCCTGCCGCGTCCTTCCAACGGCATCGCCGTTCGCACGTTCGTCGGTGCTCACTTCGCGGGGCATGTGGACGATCTGATTCTATGGCGAACCCGCATGTCCTCCAACATGCTCGCCCGCGACACCCGCGCCTTCCTCACCCTCCCGCAAACCAACCTGCTGGCCTGGTACCCGATCATCTCCGATACGCTCAGCGTGTCGAATGCGCTGGCCGACAAGGGCGGGCGGGAAACCCCGCTGAAGCCGGGGGACGAGGCTGAAATCGACCGCACGTCCGGCGCGCTCGGATTCCTGGCGGATTCGTCCTATTCCGCCCGGCATGGGTTTGTCTACCGGCCCGTCGGCAATCTCTACAACCTGAACTGGTACGCCCCCGGCAAAGGCGAAACCGCTGATTCCGCCGCGCCCATTTTCGCAGTCGGCGAAGGCCTCCTGAACATTTGGTGGCGCTGTGGCTGGTCGCCGTTTGGCGGCAGCAACCGCATCTACATTCCAAGCGTCAGTCAGACCTTCTCCAACGTGATGCCCGCGCATGTCGCCGAAATTGTGCTGGCAAGCGGACTGGGCAGCGCGACGACCAGCCTGGTGGAACGCGGCAGCGCCCTGCTGGTCGGCACCGCCACCAACGCCGGAGTGCTGGTGGATACCCCGATTTCACTGGCCGGAGATTTCAGCATCGAATGCTGGTTCCAGCTGCCCGCCGCCACGTCCAACGACTGCGGGATCCTTTCATTGGCCCGCGACACCCTCAAGCTCTATGCCAACTACGAATCGAACGCGGTCACGGCATCGCGTCCGGCCATGATCTGGCAGGGCAACAATGGCCTTAAAATTGTTAACGCCTTTCCGGCGGCCGCCTGGAAAATCGGCGATTGGAACTGGCTGGGGCTGACCAAACGCGGAAACCGAATGACCCTCTACAGCGTGCAAACCAATCTTTCCTTTTCCGTTCCGCCCCCTGAAACCGCCGCCGTCGAACGCGCCTCCATGAACCGGTGGGGACGCCCCTGGTACGCGCACCGCCTGCTGTCCCTGCCGGAGCCGGCCTGCCTGCTGGATGAAGCGCGCGTCTGGAACCGCGATCTCACCTCCGCAGAACTGACCGCCAACCGCTACCGCCGTTTCAGCGGCTCCGAGCCGGGCCTCACCAGCTATCTTTCCTTCGATTCACAAACCGGTTCGCTGGTCTATGATGCCGCGGCCAAACGGTATTACAACCTGACCGACGCCGCGCTCTATTCCCCCGGATGTCCCCTGGAGTTCAGCACCCTCTATCCGGCCTCCATCACGCCGATCGTCTATTCGCAAACCGCCACGAACACTCCCGGATTCCACCCGAACGACGAACATGCCTTCGTCACCGCGCTCGGTGAAAACAATGTGGTCATGGCCATCCGCGATGATTTGAGTGTGCTCAACGGCGACACGCAGAACATCGTGCTGGTTCAATACGAAAACGCCGATGATGCCGCCGATCCTCAGCGCATGGATGTCTTCCGCGTAGTGCGCACCAACAAGCTCTACACCGCCTTTGCCGACCGCGCCACCGCCGGGCAGCCGCTCTACGGTCCCTCGCCGCTCCACCTGCTTCCCACCCCCAACAACGAGCGTACCGCGCGTGTGCAGGGCCCCGCCTGGCGCGACCGCAAACTGGCGTGGTGGGCCGCCGCCGACACCGGAAGCAACGGCGTCAACCAGTCCATCGTCATGAAGTATTTCTATCCCATGCAGACCAATTTCTGGTTCCCGAAACTGAGCGAAGCCCAGCAGCCCGCCGCCGGTACGCCCATTCCCTGGCTGCCCACCGAAATGCCCAGCCTCTACCCGGCTTATCGGGCCGCCTACGCCACCAACGGAACCCCCATCGATTTCACCTGGACCGCCGTCTGGCCCGAATCGGTTCCGTCCATGAAGGTCGGCCAAACACTCACCAAGGCTGCCGGAGGACTCCCCGAACTGTGGAACCAATCCAGCGTGGAAGTGATTTGGCAGACCTCCACCAATCGCGGACAGGACGAGAGCGTGATCCTGTTTGACCCCACCGTGGCGCGCGGCACAAAACTGACCAAGCCCCTTTCGTATTACGGTTTCACCGATGCCGGTCCGGGCGCCACCCTGCGCAATTATCGCGGCCTCACGTACTTTGTGAACCTGCCGCCCGATCTCTCGGATCGCGTGTATTACGACATCAACAGTGTCTCCAACAACCTCGTGGTCAAAGGCGAGTATGTCGAGAATCCCGCCGGAACCTCCTACCTGCTGGTCAACGTGCTGTCGTCCAATCAAATCAATGAAATCGCCGGTCTCGTCACCGACTCCGGTAAAGTCGCCGAGTGGCGCGCCGCGGTGACCAATCTCTACATGCCTCCCGCGCTCGCTCAGCCGAACGTGCCGGTGGACCATTTTGCACTCGCCGCACAGGGACGCGGCGCCGGCTACGTCACGCTGGCCTTCGCCAACTCCACCAACGAAGCCATGACCTCCGAGGGCGATCCCATCACCCTCGAAATCATCCGCGTCGAAACCAACCTTTATCTCGCAGGCATCATCCCGCTGACCGATCAGATCAATCTCATCAGCGAACAGATGAACCTCCTCTACACCGAAGGCTTCGCCGGACGCGCCGAGGATTATGATTTCAACTGGTACTACGCCGAAGAAAACGCCTCCGGCGTTATCGACACCAACGCCATGGTCGATTTTCCCGGCGGCGGCCCCGGCAAAGTCCGGCTGCTGCTCGGCGGACCCGGCTCCAGCTTCAATGAACAGGTGAACCGATTCTTCAAGCTGCGCTACCGCGCACGCCCCGGTACGCCCGCCGCGCCGGTTGTCGGCACCAACTGGACGCCCTTCACCGAAGTCGCCCTCGCCGAAGGCTGGCTCCAGCGCACGCTCAACGCCCTTACGCCGTTTGAACAGCGCATGCGCAACCTCTACGAAAATCCCGTCGAAGGCGCCGTCAGCATGATTCAACTCGCGGGACGCCCCTACGAAGGCAACGTCGCACTCAACATGGACAATATGACCTCCGTCGGCATCATTGAACTGTATGAAACCCTGGGCGCCGTCGCGGACGCCAAGCTCCCGGACGTGCTTTCGCCCGCCGCTCAGAAGCAGCTTCTGCTGGTGGCCACCCGTCTGAATGACATGTATACCACGCTCGGTAACGAGGCCTTTTCCGATGCCATGGACCCCACCATCGGTTTCGGAGCCGACGTCACCCTCGCTTCCGGCGCGGGCATTTCGCTCGACTACGGAACGCACGTCGGCAGTCTCTTCTGTTTCGAGAATCAGGTTCCCACGCTGCTGGATGAAGAACTCGCCCTCCTGCGCGGACGCGCCGGCGACACCGGACTCCAGCCGCCCGTCACTAAATCCCCGTACTACAACCGCCTGCCCTGGAATTTCACCAAGGGCATCACCGCCGGCGAAGTGGCCTACGCCCTCAATTACAATATCAAAGGGCTCTCCAATTCCATTATCAGTGAAACCACCGCCTCTGCGCTCTATCCGCAGGGCCACGGCGACGCCTGGGGTTATTTCCTCTCCGCGTATCGGCAGTACCTCGACCTCCTGCGTAATCCGCGCTTCCAGTGGACGCCCGGCATCACCGTCATGAACCTCGGCGGAAATCCCATCAACGTGGACTACACCGAAGAAGAAAAATGCGCCGAAACCGTCGCGGCCCTCGCACGCACCGGCAGCGAAATCATGCACAGAAACCGCCAGAAAGCCTACGCCGAAAATTATACCGCCGTGTTCCCCGGCCTGCTCGATTCCTCCACCAACCGCGCCTGGGGCGTCGCCGAATGGGGTGCGCGCGGCGGACAGGCCGCCTTCCACGGCTGGCTGCTCGTCAACTCCATGCTGCCTGCCGATCATTCCAACTCAAACCTGATCGAAGGCACGCTCACCAACCTGACCCGCGCCGCCGTGCCGTCGCTCGGCATCATCGCAAGCGCCTACTCGGATATGCAGAAGGAAATGGACGCCGCCGATGCCCGCCTGAATCCCCTCGGCCTCAGCGAAAACGCCGTACCCTTCGATATCAGCCCCTCCGAAATTGATGCCGGCAACACGCACTTTGAGCAGATCCTCAGCCGTGCCGAACGTTCGCTGTCCAATGCCGACCGCGCTCTCCGCAGCGCCCAGGAATACAGCCTCGCCCTGCGACGCCAATCGGAAGTCACCTACAATCTCCAGGCTGAACTGGCCGACCAGGAAGCCGCCATCCACAACCGCCTCATCGAAATCTACGGCTATCCCTACAGTGACGATATCGGCCCCGGAAAGACCTACCCGCAGGGCTACGACGGTCCCGACCTCGTCCACTACCGCTACATCAACTTCGCCGACTACTTCGCCGACACAAATACTTACACCCACAAGCTCAGCCTCTACACCACCGGCACCACCTTCACCGTCGCCTTCAACAACCGCACGGTGGTTGCCTCGGTCAGTGGCGGCGTCGGGGCCGGCGCGTCCATCATCACCGAACTGCTGCGCTCTTCCATGGTGAATGGAGCCAAGTTTCTCGGCGCCGGAAGCCGACTCCTCCTGTTCATTCCGGAAGTCACCAAATTCCTCGGACGGCTGATCCCCATTCTGTCCTCGCAGCCGACCACCACCAGCTCGAACGTCACCTACAACCTGGTATTCCACACCAACGCCGAAGGCATCCCCGTCACCCCCTCAACCTGGAAAGGATTCCGCCGCGCAGAAGGCGAACTGCAGGCCGCCTCCGTGAAAGTATTGCAGGACTACAAAGCCCTCCAACTGGCCATTCTCATCTTCAAAATCAACAACGACAAAAGCGCGACCCTCTACGAAAAACTGCGCACGGACTTCCAGTTGGATATGTGGCTGCTCCTTTTCACGCAGGCCGAACTCTCCTATGACGCCATCAAGGCCATGATGGATGATGTGGACAAGAACAATAAAGAGCTCATGGAGTTCATGGTTAAAAACAAAGAGATACTCAGCCAAATCAGCGACTGGTCAGACCTGAGCCTCACCGTCGGCATGTCGTTCGGCAGCAATCTCCCCCAGATGATCGTGTCTAAATTCTCCGAATTCGGCGATATCACCTACGCCGCAGGCATGTATACCAAGGCCTATGCCAACGCCCTGATCAGCGGCATCATTCGCGCCACGGGCAGCGTCATCAAAGACGAAAAAACCGCGCTCGACCTCAACAAAAAATGGAACGCCCTGCGCGATACGCTCTTCGCCGAAGTGACCAAGCTGAACGTTACCCGCCGCGATCAGATCACCGCCGTTGAGGCAGCCGCCCAGCAGCTCCAAATCTCCCAGCAGCGCGTCTGGACGCTCGAAGCCGAAGGCGAACGCCTCCTCGAAGAACGCGAACGCACCCGCCTCCAGCAGGCCAACGATATCGCCGCCGCACGCTACGCCGACATGGCCCTGCGCCTCTTTCGCAACGATGCCATTCAAAAATATTCCTCCGTCTTCAATCAGGCCTCGCGTCTTTCCTTCCTCGCCGCCAAAGCCTATGCCTACGAAACCGCCTCGCGCCCGATCGACTCCCGCAACGATCCGGACTATCAGTTCCTCAGCCAGATCGTACGCGCCCGCACCGTCGGCGCTATGAGCGACGGCACTCCGCTCGTCGGCAGCGGCAACGGTGACGGAGGACTCGCCGACGTCCTCGCCCGCCTCCGCGCCAACTGGGAGGTGCTTGATGGACGCCTCGGCTTCAACAATCCATCCACCGAAACCGGACGCTTCTCCCTCCGCCAGGAACTCTTCCGCATCCTGCCCGGCTCCGAGGGCGATGAAGCCTGGCGCCGCACCCTCCGCAGTTACAAAGTGGATAACATCCATGACATCGCCGAGTTCAATCAGCTCTGCATCCCCTTTGCCTCCGCGCAGCCCGAACCCGGCCTCGTCATCCCATTCTCCACCGACATCAACTTCGGACAAAACGTATTCGGACTCCCGCTGGCCGGCGGCGACAATGCGTATGACACCTCCCATTTCGCCACCAAGATCCGCTCCCTCGGCGTATGGTTCTCCAACTACAGCTCCGGCACCAACATGATCGGCCTGGCCAACAATCCACGCGTCTATCTCATCCCCGCCGGACAGGATCTCATGCGCACTCCCGACTACCGCGCCGCCAATACCACCTCGTCCGACGGCTCCTCCGTCATTCGCTGGACCATGGATGATCAGGTCATTCCCATACCGTATCCCATCGGCGATGCCCAGCTCAGCGATCCCAACTGGATGCCGCTCATCCGCAGTGAAGCCGGCTCGCTCTACGACATCCGACGCTATCCCTCCTTCCGCGCCTATCACGATTCCGGCGCTCCCTCGGAAGCCGAGATGATCAGCAACGCCCGCCTCATCGGACGTTCTGTCTGGAACACCCGCTGGCTCCTCATCATCCCCGCCGGCACTCTCAATAACAACCGCGCCCTCGGCCTCGACTGCTTCATCAACGGCGTCAATGGCGATGGCAACGGCGTCAAAGACATCAAACTCATGTTCAAAACCTACTCATACTCTGGCAATTGAATTAAATGAAAAATGAAAAATGAAGAATGAAAAATGAAGCGGAAGGGAGAATGAATGGCTGCTGAAAACTTAAAGAAACGACTTAAGGCGTATGCCTTGCAGATTATTCATCTCTACAGTGATCTCCCCAAAGAAAACACCGTTGCACAGGTGATTGGCAAGCAGATGCTGCGCAGCGGAACATCCGCAGGAGCGCAACAGCGCGAAGCAGATTATGCGCGGTCACCGGCCGAATTCATCAGCAAGATGAATTCCGCGCTTCAGGAGTTGGGAGAAACAGAATATTGGCTGGAACTACTGCTTGATTCATGTGTGATTTCAAAAGAGAAACTCGATCCATTGCTAAAAGAAAATGGCGAACTAAAAGCCATTTTCATTACCATCGTAGTGAAGGCCAAAAAAGGGGCGCAATCATGAACTATCGCAGCTTCCAAAATTCATCCATTTTTCATTCTTCATTCTCTTCCCCTTTTCATTTTTCACTTTTCATTCTTCGCTTTTTCACTTTTCATTCTTCATTCTTCATTCTCTTAACTTTTTCATTTTTCATTTTTCATTCTTCATTTAGCAGCATCGCTGCTCCGCAGCCGTCCTTTAATTATTACGGACAAATCACCACCGAGCTGGGACTCCCCATCATTCCGGATGAGCAGGCAACCCTGATCGTGCGTTCCGGTGACACCGTCATTTCCCGTTCGCCCATCCGGCGCTCGGGCGTGGCCGGATGCAACTACATCGCCGAAATTCCGCTCGACAGCGACAGCACGCCCTATCGTGATTACGCGCTGAAATCCGGCGCCGCCGTCACCTTCGCCCTGGCCGATGCCAAGAACCGCGAAAGCGCGCTTTATCCCGTCGGCGCCATTCCGCCCGTTGGACGCTCCGGCGATGCGAAACGCCTCGATCTCAGTGCGGGCCGCGACACCATCGGCGATGGCCTCACCGACGCCTTTCGCGAGCAAATTGCCGTCGCTTCGCAAGGGCGTTTCACAGGTCTTTCCGAGGTGCTTCCCGATGATGATTTCGACGGCGACGGCATGAGCAATCGGGACGAATTCCGCTCCGGCACCGATGCCACCTGGGCCGCCGATGTGTTGCAAGTGGCCGGCTTTCGCCCGGAAGAGGGCCGTATCGCTTTTCGGTTTGCCGCCGTGGAAGGCATTGCCTACCGCGTGTATGGCGCCGGCGAAGTGGATGCCGATGGCCGCTTTGTGTGGAGCCCGGTCCAGTGGTCTCTCACTCCGGATGGCGCGCTTGATTCCGCTCCCTTCACCGGGCGCGGACAAGCCGCCACGCTGTATTTACCCATCGA
>CAZISY010000003.1:0-57495 GCA_964542025.1 uncultured Verrucomicrobiota bacterium | reverse complement strand
CCACCAATTATCTCACCATTGACCGCGCGCCGCAAACCGTCCAATTCTCCCTGCCCGGCGCATCGGTCGCCACCTCATCCATTCCGCTCACCGCCACCTCCACCTCCGGACAAATCCCCGCGTTCGGCGTGCAGTCCGGCCCCGGATACATCGCAGGACAAACACTTCTCTTCACCAACGAAGGCGAATGCGTGGTGGCAGCCTGCGTGAACGGCAACGAAAACTGGCGCGATGCCTGCACGGCGGTCACCGTGCAGGTCAGCAGGGCGGCATGCAGTATCACACTCCTGTTTCTTGACCAGCCTTACGACGGCGCCCCCATAGAACCCGTCGTTGTCACGGATCCTAATTGGCTGACGGCCGACGTCACCTATGATGGCGCCGCGACACCGCCCGTCAACGCGGGCAGCTACACCGTCATCGCCCAAATCACCGATCCTCAATGGGCCGGCGCCGTGACCGGGCAACTCGAAATCACCAAGGGCGCACAAACCATGGAGTTCACCAATCCCGGCATCTGCGCGCGCACCAACACGCCCGAACTTTTGGCCGGAACATCCGCCGGACTCCCCGCTGAGTTCACGGTCATCGAAGGCCCCGCCTCACTCTTCACGAATAACGGCGCCGTTTATGCCGCGTTCAGCAATACCGGGCGCGTCAGCATGGCCGCCTCCCATCCCGGCACCGCCAACTGGCTTCCGGCGCCGTCCGTAACCAACACCTTCCTCGTCTTTGAAAATCCCGTGTACATTGAAGTGGATGAGGACATCGCCATTTACGATGGCGCACCGCATCCCGTCTCGCTCATTCTGCCCGATGGCAGCGAACTGACCACCAACGACGTTCTGGTTACCTATTCCGGCTCCATCACGCCGCCCACCAACGCCGGCAACTACGAACTGGCCGCGCTCATCACCAATCCGCCCTCCCTGCACGGCGGGTACATCGGGGAATACACCATTCTCCGGGCCGATGATGAAGTCACGTTCGAGCCGCCCGAAGACGTCATCGCCACCCAGCGCATCGGACTCGCTGCGACAGCCCTCTCTCAGCGCCCCTGTCTCTTTTACGCGGAACCCGAACAGATTGCCCGCCTGGAAGACGGCTCCAATCTCGTATTCCTCGCCGCCGGTGACGCCGTCGTATGCGCCTATGTGACGGATGACGGCAACTGGATCGCCACGGAAAGCTGGGCCTGGATCACCGCCGAAAAAGCCGGCGCCACGGTCAGCCTCGCCCAACTCTTCCAGCCCTTCGACGGCACTCCGCGCGTCGTCACCGCCCAGGCCGATGTCCCGTCCGTGGCCATCACTTACAACGGCACAACCAATCCGCCCACGGCCGCCGGACGCTACGCCGTCACCGGCATTCTGGACAATCCGCTTTACGAGGGGTCCGCCACCGGCACACTGATCGTCCTCGATCGCCCCGAAATCATCATCGCTCATTCCAATGGAAACATCCGCCTCACCTGGCTCGCTGAAACCGGCCTTTATTATTCGGTGCAAAGCGCGGCCCTGAATTACACCGCCTGGCAGGATTTCCCGCCACACACCAATCTCACGGGGAGCGGACCGCTCTCTGCCGATATCCCGGCCACCAATGCCGCCGGCTTCCGCGTCGTCGCCTTTCCGTGATGCCGGATCGTAATCCCGGACTACAGGCCGGCGAGCTGCTGATACAGCGCGCGCATGCGCCCGGCGTACTCTTCTTCAAAAAGGCGCGTTTGTTCGCGAACGCCGCCGGGTTTTTCAGCGGCGGATGGCGGGGACATAACTTCGCCGAACGCGATTTGGAAGCGGGTGCGTCGAAACGGCAGCCAGGCGGTCGGGTGATAGTAGGCTTCGCCGCCCAGCACGACCGCGGGAATCACCGGGACCTGCGACAGCATCGCCAGGCGTCCCAGGCCGGGCCGGATCGCCCCGCCGTGCAGCACCGATTTTTCGCCGCGCCGAATGCCGCCCTCAGGAAAAATACCAACGGTCCGTCCGCGCGCCAGCCGGTTGCAGATGCTTCGTACCGCGCCGGGATCTGCGCTGCTGCGGCGGTAGGGGATTGGTTTGAACAGGTGGAAAAACCGGCGGGCAAACGGTTTTCGAAACAGCGCCTCGTCGGCCACATAATCAATGGTGCGCGGGTAGTGCCCAATCAGCAGGGCGATATCGAAATACGACGAATGATTGGCCGCCAGCAGACAACCGCCCTCGCGAGGCACATGCTCCCGTCCGAGAACCAGGGGCTTCCACGAAAGAAAAAACGGCGGATAGAAAAGCGCCCGCATGGTCCAGTAGGGCAGGTCGTTCATCGGGCCAGCTCCGGGTCAAGATCGGTCTGATCAAGCAGCTCGCGGTACAGAGCCTGAAAGGAGTCGGAAAGCCGCCGCCCCAGGGCTGCGCGCAGGCATCGGGGCGTTTCGTGTGACGGTTCGGGCAGAATCGGTTCGCCCACGCTCATCCAGAGTTGCGCGCGCCGAAACGGCAGCCAGGGCGGTACCGCATTGAGCAAATGAGTTCCCGCAATCACCACCGGAATGATCGGCGCACGGCTATGCTGCGCAATCAGACAGGCGCCCAGCTTGATGGATCCTCCGCGAATGGCCGCCTGAGCGCCGCCGACCACGCCACCCTCGGGGAAAAGACCGATGACGCCACCCGCCGCAAGCAGCCTCAATGCGCGGCGGATGGTTCCGATGCACGGGCCCTGCCGGTTGACCGGAAAGGCCAGATGGGCATCCAGCATCCGGCGTGCCCAGGATGTTTGATAAAACTCAATGCGCGTCATCCAGTGAATCAGGGCGCGCGTATGCAGGGAAACGAAGACGGGCTCCAGATGGCTCTGGTGGGTGACGGCGATAATGGCCGGTCCGCGGTTCGGGAGGCGCTCCCCGTGCAGCAGGCGGGTCCGGACGCATTGATGATTGATGAAACGGGCCACTCCCCTGGACACGCGGTAGCAAGCCGGCGGATGCGTCGCGGAGGAATCAGCGTCCTTCATGCGCGCCTCCGTTTTTTCTGTTCGATGTGGGAATAGTCCGGTTGTTTCACGGCGTTACGCTAACCCAGACATAACAGGTTTCAAGCACAATTTATTCGCGGATATATCTCCCCCTCTTGGCGCTTGTCAATGTCGCGCCCGTCCGCTTATCATGCCGGCGCACAGGAATGCATAAGATAATCCACAGAGACAATCAGTAAAAAGGGAGGCGTTCATTATGAGGATCATGAAGCGTTTACAATCGGTTTGGCTTTTGGCTTTGTTCGCCTGTCTTGGAACGGGATGTGCCACGCCATCGCTGATGCGTCCCTCCGCCGGTGAGCCCGGGCCGATTCCCGCGGATCATGCGCGAATCATCTTCATGCGGGCTTCCAACGTTGGTGGCGCCATCGCCTCCACGACGCTCGACATCACCGCGAACGAGCCGAAAATGATGGGCGTTCTGACGCCGATGCACAAGGTGGCCTGCGATGTCACCCCCGGAAAACACACCTTTATGCTGCTGGGTGAGAATGCGGATTTCATGGAGGCGGATGTGCTCGCCGGGAAAACATACTATGCCATTGTGACGCCCCGAATGGGGTGGTGGAAGGCGCGTTTTTCCTTTCACCCCTTCAAGCAGGTGGCGGGAGAATCGGAATTTCAGATTGGATCACCCGAGCTGACCGAGTGGCTGAGCGCCTGTACCTATGTGGAGCCGACGCCGAAGGCCGACGAATGGATTCAGGCAAAGGCTTCCGAGATTAAGGCCAAAAAAGAAGACTACTGGGGCAAGTGGGAACGCATGCTCGAAAAGGATAAACAGTGGAAGCGGCTCGACCCGCAGGATGGCGAGTAAACGCTTTTTTATGCCGGCGGGAATCATCCTTCCCGCCGGCTTTCGGACGTCTTGCGCAGTGTGAGGGCATCTTGATTTTTGCTGATTTAATCGCTATATTGCGCGGCATGAAAACAAACGGTTTAATTCGGCATGCGGCACTGGCCTTGCTGGTGCTGGTTGGTTGTACGGGCTGCGCCACGGTTCCGTATCGGGTGGGTCAGCCTATCGAGTACTTTGAGGGATATCCGCTTCCGCCGGGAGAGCCGCAAATCGTCTATGGGCGACCCCATGCGTTCCTGGATGCGGCCGACTGGTATTGGCCCGGCAGCCTGCTGAGCAAGTTGATCCTGTGGAATTACAAAGTCGACAGTCATCAGATTTCCACCAACACCATTGATGTGCTGCAGGACTATCTGACGAAGAACGGGCTCACCAACGTGAAGGTGCGCGTGAATGCCTACAGCGTGCGCGACGAGTGGCGGCGCACCTTCCGCAACAAGGCCGTTGGGGCCGGATGGCGCTACACCTTCGGGTTCTGGAGCTGGCTGATGTACACCATACTGCCCGGGCGCTTCTTCGGCGGCGATTGCTACAACCCGTATTCCAATACCATCAACCTCTATTCCGACATCCCCGCCATCACGCTGCACGAGGCCGGACATTCCAGAGATTTCGCTGAGCGGGAATGGAAGGGGACCTATTCCTTTATGTATATGCTCCCCTTCTTTGCCCTCTACCCGGAGGCCATCGCCACGCGGGACGCCCTCAGCTACCTGCGGTCCGAGCAGGGGCTGGACCTGCAGAAGCAGGGGTATAACGTACTCTATCCGGCGTATGGAACCTATCTCGGCGGAAGCATCGGTGAATGGCTGGCCTTCCCGTGGTACTACGTCGCGTATGCGGGCGGCGTCATCCCCGGCCACATCGCCGGCCGTGTCCGTTCCGCCACGCTGCCGGAGGAGGAAGAACCCGCGCCGTAAGAAGGACGCGCCGCGGCGTCCGCACGTTTGACTTTTATCGGTATACTGCTAATTTGGCACTAAATGGACTCCGCAGCGGTCATGCGGGGCGAATAACTATCGGAATTATGGCTAGGGTTTTTATCACAGGCATCGGCCTGATCACCTCGATCGGGCAAACCGCCGAAGAAAGCTGGGCGCATCTCATCGCCGGGAAAAACGGAGTCCGTGAGGCGACTCGCTTTTCGGGCGCGCGGTATGGCGGCGCGCCGGTTTGCGGTGTCGATATCCCTCCGATATCCCGCGACGACCCGCGCCTGGATAATGCCTCGCGCATTCTGTTCACTGCCGTGCAGGAGGCACTTCCCGAACATCCGAACGACTTTACCGACGCGCCGATTTACCTCGCCACCACCATGGGCGGCATGGAGCAGGGGACCCGGTTTTACCGCGATTACCGCCAAAACGGCCTGACAGAAGAAAACCGCCCGCTGCTGACGGATTATGTGCCGTTCAGGCAGGGCAAACAGCTCTGCGGGCGTTTTGGTTTCCGTCGCGCACCGATGGTGGTTTGCAACGCCTGCTCGTCAGGGGCCAATGCTGTTGGGCTGGCCCTGTTGGCTTTGCAGTCCGGCCATGAGGCGCGCGCGCTGGTGGCCGGGTATGACATCGTATCGGAATTTGTGTTCGGCGGATTCAACGGGTTGCGGCTGGTCAGCCGTACCGGATGCCGTCCGTTTGATCGCGACCGCGAGGGCCTTGTGCTCGGCGAAGGGGCGGCGGCGCTGCTGCTCGAAACCGAAGACGCCGTGAAAAAGTCGGGCCGCCAACCGCTGGCCGAACTGTGTGCCTATGCCGCCTGCTGCGACACCTATCACGTCACCCAGCCGCATCCGGAAGGGCACGGCGCCGAGCAGGTGATCCGCCAGTGCCTGAAGGCCGCGCGCTGGAATCCGGAAGATGTGGACTGCCTGAACGCCCACGGCACCGGCACGGCGCACAACGATCTGATGGAGGCGAAAGCCGCCCGGCGCGTCTTTGAAAATCATTCTTCGCTGCGCCTCACCGCCAACAAAGGCGCCATCGGCCATACGCTGGGCGCCGCCGGAATCATTGAAGCAGCCTTTTCAATACTCATGCTGCGCGACCAGGTGATTCCGCCGACGGCCGGCCTTCGCCAACCGATGGAAGAACTGGGCCCCATTGAGATTCCGACCCGGGCCTCCCCCGGACGTCTGCGGCGAATTCTTTCCACCTCGTACGGATTCGGCGGAACCAATGCCTGCCTCGCTTTTGCAGAAATGGGGGCCGGCGCATGAACAGCACCTCGTTTTATCTTCAACACGCCGCCTTCGCCGGGCAGGAAAGCGAATGGTCCCGCGCGTCTTTTCCGGTGAAGAGTCCGGCCTATCCGCCGCATTCATACAACACGCGGCGGCTGGACGACATGAGTGTGTACTCCGTGGAAGCCGCTCTCCGCGCCCTGGCGGAACGCGGCATCGACCCGTCCGATTACGGGCGGTACGGCATCCTCACGCTTTCTCACAACGGCCCAAGCATCTACTCGGAAACATTCTTCCGGCAGTTGCTGGAGGAAGAAAATCCGCAAATGGCCAGTCCGATGCTCTTCACGGAATCCGTCCTCAACATTTCCGCTTCCCATCTGGCGCTGGCTATGAAAACCCGCGCACCCATTCTCGCGCTGAATGCCGGGCTGGAGGATTTCTTCGACGTCTTCCGGCAGGCAGGCATACTCCTGGAATCGGGACACATGGAGCGCGCCGTATTTTGCGCCGCAGAGGAATTTTCTCCGGTGTGCGTGGACGTATTCAAAACCTGCCCGACGTATCCCGGTACGTCTTTTCGCGGCGGGGCCGTCGCCCTGCTGCTCTCCCGCGAGCCCCTGCCCGGCGATAACGTGCAGGTGCAAATTCCTCCGGCCTGCTCCCGCGCCGCCGCCCCCGCCCTTCTGCAGCGCCTGACCGATCAGGGCACATCACTGTTTCTCAGCGCGTTTTCTTCATCCCGCCCGGAGGACGCGGCCTTTATGGATAGTCCCTTCGCATCACAGATGGAATCCGACCAGGGCTTCACCGCCATGCGCACGGCCGAACTGTTCCACGCGGCCCGGTATTCCCTGGAAACAAAACGCCCCGCCGCGCTGGTGGAGGCCGACCGCGAAACCGTCCGCTGCGTTATTTTCTCCACAGGCGGCGGCGCATCGTGAAGTCGGTCGTCCTGCGCTATCTGTCCCTTCTCCGAAGGCACCGCCGGGCGTCGCTAACGCTCGTAATCGCCGTGACGGCGGCGGCCCTCTGTGCCGCTTGCACTCTGCGCGTGGAAACCGACTGGACGAAGCTGCTGCCCTATGCCGAGGACATGACCGTCTTTCGCGCCCTGAATCAGTTGGGGTCCTCGACGACGCTGATGATTCATATGGAAGACGCCGCGGGCGCCCCCATTGCCACCCGGCAGGAGGCCGTCCAGGCGCTGGCGGATCTTGTGCAGGAGAGCGGGTTGTTTTCCATGCTCCAAACCGGCGGCGGACAGCAGGCGCTGGAGGGTTTCCGCCCGGAACTGACGCTCTTTCTCGGCACGGAAGGAACCCGCGCGCTCGTACGCCGCTTTGAACCGGAGGGCATGCGGGAGTCGGTCGGTGCGCTGATGGACATGATGTTTTCTCCGGCCGCCTCGGTGGCGCGCGGCCTTCTGGAGCGGGATCCCCTGCAGGTTTCCGCGCTCGCGGTGAACCGGCTTGAACTCAGCGGCGGCTATGCCCTGCGCGACGGCCTCATCCAATCCGAAGATGGAATGCGCGCCCTCTTTCTGGCCATCCCGCCGCCCGCGCCCGACAGCGCCTGGATGGCTCGCCTGGCCGAATGGATTCCCCGCATGAAAGAGGCCGCCCGGCGCGACGGCCTGATCTGCCGGATGCCGGGAAGTCTTTTCCTGCGCGCGGAACTCTTTGACCTGGTCAAACGGGATTTGGCCTGGACGTCGCTCCTGTCCCTCGGATTGATTTTTCTGCTGTTTCTGGCCGTCTATCGCCGATCCCGCTCAGCCGCCCTTTGCGTGACCCTCCCGCAAATCACGGCACTGGCGCTCACGTTCTCGTTTTACCGCTGTTTTTCCGCTGAAATCGGCCTGATCACGTCCATGGCGGCCGCGATGCTGATTGGACTCGGCGTGGATTTCGGCACTCACCTGATGGCCCGTTATCGGGTTGAACCCGGCACGCCCGAGGACCGCCTCGCCGCCGCCCTCCTAGGCTCCGGACGCGGCAATCTGGCCGGAGCCCTCTCCACGGCCATCGCCTTTCTGGCCATCCTCGTGACCGACATGCGCTCCTTTTATCTGCTCGGTTGCACGGCCGGATTCGGCATTTTGATCTCTGTTTTTACTTATTTTCTCGTTTTTCCGCTGCTGGTTTTCAGTTTTGACCCCTATAAACAGCCCGAAACACTCAAAATCGATCCAAAACCGCGAAATATGCGCCTTTTTTGTTCAATATCGGTGTTTTTTGCCCTTTTAATCTTCGTTTTGTTGCCCGTTTCGGCTCTGAGGTGGCGTTTTTCATCAGAAATGGATGAAATGATGCCAAAAAATAGTCTAATTATGCAGGATATGCTCGCGCTGGAAGGGAAAAACGCGAAATTGGATGCAAAAAAGGCGGATTGTCTGTTTGTGGAGGTTGAAAATCACGACTTTAACCAAAGTTTGGCGTTTTCGCGGGCTCTGACGGAGCAAAACACAACTATTCACTGGCAAACCCCCTTCAGTTGGCTGCCGGATGCGGATCAATGGTCCGAAAATCGCGCGTATTTTGTGCAGTCGCTGGCCGAACGGGGTATTACGGCCTCGAGCGCCGAAGAATCGCTGCGAACCTGCTACGAGTCCTTCGGCCTGTTGTATCCGCCCGCCCTGGAAGGGTATGCCGGGAAAATTATGGAGTCGTTCAACGGACAGAATCAGGAACGGTTTTATCTCAGCCTTCCTTTCGCCCAGGCTTTTTTCACCTCCAACGGGGCCTCTTTCTTTATGACGGCGCTGCATGCCGACGGCAGCCCGTGGTCATCCGGCGAACTGGAGCAGTTCCGGCAGGCCGCCAGCCACGCGGGATTGAAGGCGCAGGTATCTTCAAGCCGCTGCCTGATGGAGGAACTCCGGCGGCGCGTCATCCCGGATACGCTGCTGGCCGGATTCGTGACGCTGGCCGGCATGCTCGTACTGCTGAAAAGTTTCTTCTCGCGCTGGTCGCTGGTGGCGCTGACCCTCGTTCCGCTCGCCCTGGGTATGCTGATCACGGTGACGGTCATGGGCCTGATCGGGCAGTCGTTCAATTATTTCAATCTGACCGTGTTTCCGCTGATCATCGGGCTCGGCATTGATGACGGGATTCATTATGTGCAGAGTGTCCGGGAGTGCGGTGATCCCCGGCTGGCGCTGCGGCGAACCCGCCAACCCATCCTGCTGACCACCGTGACCACCTGTATGGGGTTCGGTACTCTGATGCTGGTTTCCTTCCACGGCATATTTTCCATGGGCCTGATGCTCGTCACGGGAATGCTCTCCTGCCTCCTGGCCGTCCTTGTTTTTCTGCCCGCCTTGACTCACCTCGTCAGAAGGCTTAAATCATCCGGTCTATTATGAGCCATTTCCATCCAATCTATGATGCGGCGCTTGAGAGGCTCCCCGTGGACGAGCAGCAGCGGCGCCAGGCAAAGATGCTTCACCGGCAACTCACCTACACGCTGGACGCGTCGCCCTTTTACCGCCGCACCATCGGCACCCGGCGGATTCCGGAAAATCCCGCCGACCTCTTCGCCTGGATGGAGAATCTGCCGCTGACCACACGCGACGACCTGGCCCGCGAGAATGAAGCGTTCTTCTGCGGCCCGCGCGCAGACGTCCGCGAATTCGTCTGCTCCTCGGGCACCACCGGACGCGCCATTGCCCTTCCGCTGACCGCGGCCGACCTGGAAAAACTCGCAGTCGCCGAGCAGTATTCCTTCACGGCGGCGGGCCTGACGGCGGAGGATACGGTCCTGCTGTGCGTCACGATGGATGCGCTTTTCATGGCGGGCATGGCGTACTATTCCGGCCTGCAGCGCCTCGGGTGCTGCGTCCTGCGTCAGGGCGCCGGCGGACCCGCGCTGCAAGTGGAGCGCATCTGCCGCTTTGGCGTCACGGCCATCATGACGGTTCCCTCGTTTTTGCTGTCCATTGTGCGTGAGGCGCATCGGCAGGGGCTGTCGGAGGAGGAATTTCCGCTGCGCAGGGCCGTGCTGGTGGGCGATGCCGTGCGCGATGCCTCGCTGCGCCCGAATGCCGTGGCCCGGCGTATTCTCTCCCTGCGCGCGATGGAACTGTACGGCAATTACGGCAATACCGAAATGTGCGGCTCGCTGTGCGAATGTTCCGCGTTTGCCGGGCATCACATTCACCCGGATCTGGTGTTTGCGGAAGTCCTGCGCGATGACGGCCGCCCCGCCGCCGATGGGGATCCGGGCGTGCTGGTGGTCACCACGCTGCAATCGGAAGGCGCCCCGCTGATCCGTTACCGCACGGGGGATATTGTATTTCGCATCATGGAACCCTGCGCCTGCGGACGCCTCTCGCCCCGCATCGGCCCCGTGCTCGCGCGAGAGAATCAAATGCTGAAGGTTCGCGGCACTACGCTGTATCCCTCCGCCGTGCGCGACTACCTGAACAGCCGCGACGATATCGGGCATGCCGTCCTCGTTGCCGGACAGGACGATTGTCTGGGCGATTCCCTGACCATCCTGCTCGCCGCGGAACGCCTGGATGAATCCCGGCTGGCCGCCCTTCGCACGGAGCTGGCCGACGTTTTTCGCGTGCGCCCCAACCTGGAGCTGCATCCCGAAGCGCACCTGCTGGAACTGATGTCGCCGCCCGGTTACCGCAAAAAACGCTGGTTCATTGACCGGCGGAAAGGGGCCGTCTGACCGTGCATGTGCATTTCATATTTCCGCGCTGGAAAAAACTGCTCGAGGATTGCCCCGAACTGCGCGACACGCTTTCCGGCCGGCAAATCGGTTCATTCTGCATGGCCGGGCTGGGCATCCCCACGGCGGCGGCCGCGCTCCCGCCCGAACATACCGTCAGCATGACGGATGAACATGTGGAACCTGTGAATGATGACGTGCAGGCCGATCTGATCGCGCTGAGTTTTTTCACCCCGCAGGCTTCCAATGCCTATGCCATCGCTGATCGCTTTCGGGCTGCGGGCCGTCGCGTGATTGCAGGCGGCATTCATCCCTCCCTGAACCCCGATGAAACGCTGCTTCATGCCGATGCCGTCATCACGGGGCCCGCGGAAGGCGTTTGGGAGCAGGTGATGGATGATCTGCGCGCCGGCACACTCAAGCCCCGCTATCACGGCACGCCGAATGCGTCCTTCGCACGCCCCCGGCGGGAACTGTTCAGCGCCTCGTCATACCTGCGGGCGGGTATCGTGCAGACCGCGCGCGGATGCAGCGTGAATTGCCCATTCTGCGTCGTCCCGCACTGCAACGGATCATCGGTGATTTACAAGCCCGTGGACGACGTCATTGAAGATATCCGCGCCATGCCGTTCCCATGCTTTTATTTTGCCGATGAAAATCTGCTTTTCGCCGATGCCGCCAACACCGCCTACCGCAACGAACTGCTCGACCGCCTG
The DNA here is from genome assembly GCA_964542025.1 of uncultured Verrucomicrobiota bacterium. Taxonomy (GTDB): domain Bacteria; phylum Verrucomicrobiota; class Kiritimatiellia; order RZYC01; family RZYC01; genus JAQVYB01. The sequence goes on along the minus strand of CAZISY010000003.1, from coordinate 46,040 downwards.
ACGGAGGCCCGCCTGCGCAAGGTCTTTTTCCTCGCGGCCTATCCGTTCATGGTGCGCGGGCTTACTCCGAAGGATATTGACCGCCTGGCCGCGGCCGGATGCCGGCAGATTTATCTCGTCCTCGGTTTGTTTGATCCGCTGGGCCGCGAGCTGACGGACGAGCCGCTGGTCAACGTCATGCGGCGATTGCAGGAGGCGGGGATCGAAACCATGGCCACATTCACGCTCGGTCATGAGGAGGACGCCCCGGACTGGGTCGAGGACGCCGTGCTCTCTTTTTCCGCGCGCGCCGGTGTGAATCTGGCCGAGTTCACCATCACCACGCCGTTCCCCGGTACGCCCGTGTTCGCACGCCTCGAAACCAAACGCCGCATTCTCACGAAAAACTGGGCGCTCTACAATGGAGCGCACGTCGTATTTCGTCCGCTCCGCGAAACCCCCGAAGCGCTGCGCGAACGGTTTATGCACCTGTGGCATGCTTTCTACAAAAACATCGATTCCTTCGGCATCAATCAGCGTTATGCCCGGGGATTCGGATCAGGAATATTTCATCATGAATAAAAAGCCGCTGCTGTCTCCTGAAAAAGTGTATGGGCTGCATTTCACGCCTGAGGAAATCCGGGAGGCCGTTGCCGGAAACCGCCTGCTGACCCTCGATCTCGAAACCAGCCGGCAGTGCAACCTGAAGTGCATCTACTGCTATTCAGACGCCGGTCGCAAAATGGAAAATGAGCTGACCCTCGATGAAATCCGAAACGTCATTGATCAGGCCGTCGCCCTGGGCGTTCAGGCCATCACCATCATCGGCGGCGGAGAGCCCCTGGTGGTTCCTTACATTCTGGACATGATCGACTATCTCAGCCGCCAACACGTCAAAATCAATCTCTTCACCAACGCCACCCTGATGACGCCTCTCAAGGCCGAATTTCTGCGCGACCGCAACGTGGCCGTGGTCACCAAGTTCAACAGCATGAAACCGGACGTGCAGGACCGGCTGGCCGGAGTGCCCGGCAGTTACGAGCGGATTCAGGCGGGCATCCGCATGCTGATGGATGCCGGCTATGCCTCGTCGCCCGATCTGCCCCTCGGGCTTGAAACCATTATATGCCGCCAGAATTACGACGAGCTTGAAACGATGTGGCGGTACGCGCGCGATCATCATTGCCATCCGTATTTTGAAGTCATCACCTTTCAGGGGCGCGCCAAACGCGAAGCGCTGAACGTGGAAACGCCCGAGCTGCAGCGCCTGTTCAACCGGCTGCTGGAAATTGATGAACAGGAATACGGCTACACCTGGATTCCGCGTCCGCCGATCGCCGCACTGACCTGCTCGCGCCATTACTACAACCTGCTGGTCACCTCCAACGGCTTCGTTCATCCCTGCACCGGGGTGGACATCAATGTCGGGAATGTCCGGCATGAATCCCTGCGCGAAATACTCAACACCTCGCCGGTCATCGCCGCCCTGCGCAATATCGATACGCAGATCAAGGGCAAATGCCGCGAATGCCGGCACAACCCCGAATGCTACGGCTGCCGCGGCTTCGCCTACCACTTCTGCGGCGACTTCCTGGCCGCCGATCCGACCTGCTGGATTCACGAACCCGCGGAGCGCGTTCATTGAAAACCGGCGCGTCACCCACCGCGTTTTTCACCGGAGGTTTTCCCTTTCTGGAATGGCTCGCGCGCCGCTTCCCGTACCGCATTCAGCGGTGGATTGCCCGGCTGTTCTGCGAGGCCGTCTTTTGGGGAACCTGCGGCCTGCGCCGAACGATCATGCGCAATCTCGCGGCGGCCCTGCCCGAAACCACCGCCGCGCAGCGCCGTTGGCAGGCGCACCGCATCCTGATGAACTACGGCATCTATTTCTGTGATCTGCTGGCCCTCACCACCGCACCGAAGCTGCCCGCCTGCGAAGACTATTTTGATGACTTTCAAAATCTATCCGCCATTGAAACCGCCCTGGCTTCCGAGAACGGCGCGCTGCTCGTGACGCCTCACCTCGGCAACTGGGAGCTGGGCGTTCTGCCGTTGTCGCCCTGGCGCGAACGCCTCGCTGCAGTCACCGCGCCAATCCGAGCGCCCGCCATGCGCGCCCGCATGGAAGCCTTTCGGGCGCAGCACGGCATTGAACTGGTCACCCTCGAAAAACCCGAGGAATATCTGTTCACCCTCAAACGGCTGCTGATGGAGCGGCGTCTCGTTGCGCTGCTGGTGGATCGTTATGTCGGCGGGCACGGTATGCCGGCGCCCTTCTTCGGGCGCGAAACCATTCTGCCCTGCGGCTATCTTCACCTCGCCCGCATGCTGAATGCGCCGATCATTCCGGTGTTTGTCGTGCGCAACGAACGCGGCCGCTATTCCTGCATAGCCGAACAGCCCCTGTATGTGGCCCGCACCGACGACCGCGACCGCGATATCCGCGACGCCCTGCTGCGGGTGGCCGTCGTCATGGAGCAGTATATTCGGCGGCACCTGGACCAATGGTACTGTTTTGCCCCGCTGATCGAACCTGAACCGCATTCACAAAAACAACCGTCATAAAGGAAGAATCGTCATGGCGTTAAAAATTGTATTGGTATCCCCTGTGGGACGAAGTGTACTGGGCCGGGCCTTCTGCTTCAAAATGCCTTTTCTGAGCCTGCCGGTTCTGGCCGCGCATACACCCGATGACTGCGATGTGAAGGTGATTGATGAACGCGTGACCGATATTGATTTCAACATCGAAGCGGATCTGATCGGCATCACTGTCATGACGACCATGTCCATCCGCGCCTATGAAATCGCGGATGAATTCCGTCGCCGCGGACGCACCGTCGTGCTGGGCGGCATGCACGTTTCCGCCCTCCCGGATGAAGCCCTGCAGCATGCCGATGCCGTGGTGATCGGCGAGGGCGAACGCTCCTGGCCCCGCCTGATTGCAGATTTTCGCGCCGGACGCCTCCAGCAGAAATACAGCAGCGATCAGCTGATTGATCTGGAAACCTCCAAATCGCCGCGCTGGGACGTACTCGACGAATCCGCCTATGTGCCGGTCCGGTTCATTGAATCAACCCGCGGCTGCCCGTTCCGCTGCACCTTTTGCGCCGTCACTAATTTTTTCGGCTTCAAGTACCGGATCAAACCCGTTTCCGCCATCGTGGACCAGATCAAATCCATCAAACCGCTGGAGACTTTCTGGTCGCTGAAGAATGTGATTTTTTTTGTCGATGACAACATCATCGGCCACCGCGAACACGCCCGCGAGCTCTTCAACCTGCTGAAACAGCACAACATTCAGTGGTTCGGGCAGGCCTCCATCACCCTGGCCCAGCATGAAGATCTGCTGGAGCTGATGCGGGAAACGCGGTGCCGCGGACTGGAAATCGGCATTGAAAGCCTGTCGGAAGAGTCGCTCTCGGAGGCCGGCAAGGGGCGGGTCAACAAGCCGGAAGAGTATCTGAAAGCGCTGGAAATCATTCACAGCTATGGAATCGGCATTCAGGCGTCCTTTGTGGTGGGATTTGATCACGACACCCCCGATACCTTTGCGCAGATTGACCGGTTCGTCCGCCAGTCGAAAATCAGTATGCCCTACTTCAGCATTCTGACGCCGTATCCCGGAACCGAACTGTACCGGCAGATGGAAGCCTCGGGACGGCTGCTGCACCGCAACTGGGAACTGTACGACACCGCCCACGTCGTCTTTCAGCCCAAAGGCATGAGCGCCGATGAATTGCTCGCGGGCTACAAACAGCTCTGGCGCCGCTCCTACTCGCTGCCCGCCATCGCCTCCCGGATCATGCGGGCGCGGGCATTCCCGGCCTTCTTCGTTCCCGCCAATTTCGGATTCAAATTCAGCACCGGCGTCATGCTCCGGAAGCTCTGATCCCCGCGCCCCGAAGGGGGGGGGGGCAGGAACATCACAAAGCCCGGCACGGGAATCTTCCTGCACCCAGGGCGAGCGTGACCGTCTTATGCGACCGGTAACAGAGGCGCCTGCGCGGCATCTGCAGAAGGGGGCGGCGGCAGCAGGTTCCACTCCGACCCCAGCGAGGCCAGAAACGCCAGGCTGAAGTACCGCAGAAATACGGGGTAGGGCAGCAGCAGCACGGTGCCGAGATAGGGAACCAGCATCAGCATGCCGCCCGCACAGAACAGGCAGCACGTCATTAAAAATACGATCAAAAAAACAAATCCAATCAGAAACACCACGCCCGCCTTAACAAAAAAATAAGCGGTGAATGACCACGCATGACCATACAGCAGAGTCAAAAAAGTGTGCCAGGCCTGCACCGCCGTTTCGCGACGCAGCACCATGATGGGAATGACAAAATCCTCCAGAAAAACCGTGATGACGGACATGAACAGCAAAACAACCAGCAGGAGAAAGGCGAGAACGGCCAGCATCGCAATCGGTACCGGAAGCAGCGCGCTCTCCAGCCAGCACGGCAGAATCAAAAAAACACATCCCGCCGCGATGCACAGCAAGACCAGTCCGGTGACGATCATGTACATCACCCGCCAGAGAAACAGCGAATACCCGCGCTCCCGCTGATTCCGCCACGCTTCCTGTACCGTCGGCCTGCCGGTGATGAGATTTTCCAGAAACATGCACTTGCCGCGCGAACTGAGCCAAAGCAGCAGGATGGAAATAATGAAAACAAAAACAAGCACCGCGCCAACGGAAACCGTAATCAGCACCAGGTGGGCGGAAATGAATTCCATGGCCCGGTCGAAAGCCTCACGCGGTTGAATATCCTGTTCGGTGAAGGGCCAGTTGAAATTGAATGAACCGCCCCGCTCACCCATTCCGGCCAGCCAGGCTGAAAATCCAAGAACGAACCAGGTGGTGAGATTGAACGGCTGAAACAGCAGCAGCCTGGTCCGCCGCCACGCCTCGGAAAGCATCGACCGATATGTGATTTCTTCCATGGGAGTCATGCTAATGAAGTAGTTTCGTAAAAACAAGAGCAATGAACGCCGTCCAACCGGCGGCGTTCATCGCCCGCCCATGGGTCCATATGCTCATCCGTTGTTCAGCAATCCGCCGAGCTTGCCGAGCACGGATCCCTCCTCGCGCGAGCCGCCTCCGCCTTTGGGCGCATGCTCCAAAATGCGATCGGCCAGTCGTGAAAAGGGCAGGCTTTGCAGCCAAACCGTGCCATGTCCCCTCAATGTGGCCAGAAACAGACCCTCGCCCCCAAAAAACATGGACTTCAAGTTCCCCGCCATCGCGATGTCATATTCGATAGACGGCGTAAATCCGACCAGACATCCCGTATCCACCCGAAGCATTTCCCCGTGCAGTTCTTTTTTTATGATGGTTCCGCACGCATGCAGAAATGCCAACCCGTCGCCCCGCATTTTCTCCAGAATGAATCCTTCGCCGCCGAAGAACCCCGCGCCCAGCTTTTTATTAAAGGCGATGGTCAATTCCGTACCCAGCGCCGCCGCCAAAAAAGCATCCTTCTGGCAAATCAGTTCACCACCCAGCTCACCCAGATGCGCCGGAATTATTTTTCCGGGGTAGGGCGCCGCAAACGCCACGCGTTTCTTGCCGCTTCCCTGATTCGTGAAGTGGGTCAGAAAAATGGACTCTCCGGCCAGAAGCCGTTTGCCCGCACCCAGCAATGTGCCCATCAGACCGCCCCGGCCGGACCCGGAACCATCGCCCATTTTGGACTCAAAGATGATGCCTTCTTCCATGTAATTCATCGCGCCCGCCTCGGCGATTACGGTTTCGCCCGGATCAAGCTCCACTTCCACCATCTGCATATCATCGCCCAGAATTTCATAATCCACATCATGACATTTCATAATTTCTCTCCTTGAATCAGCACGGTCTGCTTCATCATTGATCCAGCCTGAATCTCCAGACCTGACTTACACCACCGGTTATTATTCCGGACGAAAAGTTTACCGCGGGATAGAAGGCACATAAAGCCTCAATTGCCGGGATATTTGCGGACCGTCCGTCATCACATGCAAAAACACTCACCGCCCGCCTCGCTCGAGTGCGCAGGAACGCGGAGAATTTGTGCGCGGTTCTTGCCGGAACACAGAAATGTGATGCCATCAGCGGGAATATATGGATAATGGTACGGCGTGAAGCTTAACTGCATTGATTCCATACGAGGCATTGCCATCCTGATGGTGATTCTGACGCATACCGGACAGTCTGTTGCCGGATTATCGGTGCCGGTTCAATATCTGGCCGCGTACGGACAAATGGGCGTTCAACTGTTTTTTATTGCCTCTGCCTATACCCTGTGCCTCTCTGCAACAACGCGCCGCGGGGAACAGCATCGAATTAGAAATTACGCCATAAGACGATTTTTCCGCATTGCTCCGGTCTATTATGCGGGCATTGCCCTGTATTTCCTCGTCGGAGCCGTCTCAAACCAGGCAGAAGCTCATCGTTTCATCCCCGGGGAACAGTACACTCCGATGAACATTCTGGCGAATGTGCTGTTCATTCACGGCTTTGTTCCCGAAGCGAACAATGTGGTTGTGCCCGGGGGGTGGTCCATCGGAACGGAAGTGGCATTCTACGTTCTTTTTCCCGCCCTGTTCAGCATGATGAGCAGGCAGAGATCATTTGGGATTGTGCAAGGGATCCGCTCGCTCGCTGTCGTGATGATTTTTTCACAGGCTGTTCTCGCGCTGGCTTGCCGGGTAACCGGTCTTCCCATGCAGAACAACAGTTTTCTCTACTATAATCTTGTCGTGCAACTGCCTGTTTTCATTCTCGGCATGTCGCTGTTTTTTATAGATCAGAAAAACGCCTGGCCCATAAAAAAACCGGCGGGAAACCTGGCCGGCTTTGTTCTGTGTACGGCCGCAGCGGGCTTTCTGTGGTCGCGCGGGCAGCCCTGGTTGTTTTCGATCATTCCGGCGGCAGCCGGATTATCCTTCGCGTTTCTTTTTGTCTTTTTAAAAAGCCAGCCCCGCCTGAATCCGACGTTTCTTGGGCAGGTCGGCGTGGTCTCCTATTCCATGTATCTGTTTCATTTCCTCTTCGCGCACGACGTCTCGCGGCTCATCAGCAGACCTTTAGCGGAAACCCTGGGCCCGGACATCGCGTTCGTCGTGCTTTTCTGTCTGTCGGCGGCCTGTTCATTTGCCCTGGCTTGGCTCTCGCAGCGCTATTTTGAATCCTTTTTCATCAAGTTGGGCAGTCGTATCATTGCGCGCCGATCTCCACGCCCGACCGCCGCCGCGTGAGACTGTGCGGGCGCATGGGGATTAAAACTTTTCTCTTGGTCCCCGTGGAGACGGCGTTGTATACTGCGTCACACAGGCAACTGTTCAGCGCCGCGCAGAAGCGCAGCGCCCGGGACGGCGGACCTGAAAGGAGCCGAACATCATGAATATACTGGATGCCGTTTTGCAGCCGCAGTATCTCTGGGCGATCGGGGGTCTGGTGCTGCTGCTCAGCGAACTGATTCTGCCCGGGCTCATCATTTTCTTTTTCGGTCTGGGCGCCCTCGTCACAGCGTTGCTGTGCTGGATTATTCCGCTCACCATCAACCAGCAGCTCCTGATTTTTTTGATCTCCTCACTGTTGCTGCTGATTGGTCTGCGCCGCTGGCTGAAGGGCATTTTCACCGGGTGCAAAGATAAGCAGGGCTCGTCCCGAAGCGATTTGGATGAATTGACGGGGGTGACGGCCACGGTTCGCGAGGTCATCCGTCCGGGCTATGAAGGCAAAGTGGAATTGAACGGAACGGACTGGCGCGCCGAATCGGAGGAGCTTCTTTCTCCGGGGGAGCGCGTCGTTGTGACCGGGCAGTCCAATTTGGTGTTGAGCGTGAAGAAAAAAGGATAAAGGAAGGAGCGGTACAGGCATGACAGGGTTCACAGTCTTATTGTTTATCATTATATTTTTCGCATTCATTCTGTTCGTACGGTACATCCGCATCGTGCCGCAGAAGAGCGCGTTCATCGTGGAGCGCCTTGGTAAATATGCCGGTACGCTGGAAGCCGGACTGCATGTGCTGACGCCGTTCATCGACCGGGTGGCCTACAAACTGAATTTGAAGGAACAGGCCGTGGATGTGGCGCCGCAGGTATGTATCACGCGCGACAACATAGCCGTGGAAGTGGATGGCATTCTGTATATGCAGGTGGTGGATCCCCAGAAGGCCTCGTACGGCATCGGCGACTACCGTTTTGCCGCCACCCAGCTTGCACAGACCACCATGCGCAGCGTCATCGGAAAGCTGGAACTGGATAAATCCTTCGAAGAGCGCGACGCCATCAACAGCGCCATTGTCGACGCCGTGGACCGCGCGTCCGGCCCCTGGGGCGTGAAGGTGACCCGTTACGAAGTGAAGAACATCACCCCGCCGCAGAGCATCAAAGACGCGATGGAAAAGCAAATGCGCGCCGAGCGTGAAAAACGCGCCACCATTGCGGAATCCGAAGGTATGCGCCAGGCCCAGATCAACCGCGCGGAAGGCGAAAAGCAGGCCGCCATTGCGCAATCGGAAGGCGAGATGCAGAAGCGGATCAACGAAGCCAAGGGACGCGCCGAGGAAATTCGGCAAATCGCCTCGGCCACGGCCCAGGGCATCAGCCAGATTGCCACCGCCATCAATGAAAAGGGCGGCATGGACGCTGTGAATTTGCGCATTGCCGAACAGTATTTGAACGAATTCGGCAAGCTGGCGAAGGAAAACAACTCCATGATCATCTCTTCCGATCTGGCCGATGTGGCCAGCATGGTGCAGGTGGCCAAGAGCGTTTTCCATTCCAAATCCTCCGAAGCCTGACGGGAACTTTATTCGGGTCAGAAAAACAGGCCGGGCATAATGTCCGGCCTGTTTTTTTGGCTAATAACGCAAAAACGATCCGGTTATGCTATTTATAGTCTGTAGATATATAATCATCATTATGGAAGTATTTTCGCAATGAATGCAATGAGCAGCAATGCATGGGTTGCCGAAAATCTACGTCTTGCGAGGAAGCGGCTTGGATGGTCTCAGGAGTACTGTGCGGAACAATGCGGGCTGCACAGGACATATATCGGGGCGGTCGAACGCGGGGAAAGAAACATAACTCTTGGAACACTTGACCGAATTGCCGATGCCGTTGGAACAAAAGCCATCGACCTGTTGACACCAGGTGAAGGACAATGAACTACCCGGAGAGAATATCCATATCGGGACTTTCGATCTACGACAGCGTTCGTGAAAACAACACTCTTTTTCTGCCCGTTGCGGAGCTGGAGGCCGTCCTTCGACAGGGCCTGATTGGACTCGTTCTCGATTATCCGCTACGGACAAGATCGAAAATTCTCAAATCGAAAATATGCGAAATAATGGGATACCCCGTTCCAAAGTCATTTAAGAAAACGCAACCCCGGTTTCCCGGTCAGGACTTTGATACCTATGTACAGAAATCCAACAACCTTCAGATATGGAACGAGAAAATAACTGCATCGCGCCGCTATGTTATTATCAAAGTTAATGAAAAATCCGTTGTTGTTGCTGTTCGCGTGATCACTGGCGAGTTGTTGGCCCGAATGGATTCCACCGGGGTCCTGACAAGAAAATACCAGGCAAAAAGCAAGAAGCCTGTCGAGCGTTCAGAACTCGTGACACCGTATGACTCTTACGGGCTGCTTGAACGAATCCATAATTATGCAAAAGGGAATGCCGGTGAACGATTTGCACACTTTCTTCCTATCTCAGCGCTTTATGAAAAGCTGCTTTCGCTGATCGGGACAAGTCTCGTAAATCCCGGATTGGATCAGGAACGCAACAGAGGTGGTGCCCTGCACGCCGCGGTTTGTCGGATTTTGGGAGTGAGTGTTATAAGCGACAATGGCTCTTGCCCCGACATCGTTGAGCAGCTTTTGGAAATCAAGCTTCAAACCTCTCCAACCATAGATCTTGGATTAACATCCCCCAATGACGATGGGTTCTTTGGGAATATGCCCGGCATCAGGCACTGCGAGGTCCGGTATGCAGTTTTTTATGGAACGTGCGAAGGAGATATAGTTCACATTCGCCAGTTGGTGCTTTGTTCGGGAAACGATTTTTTCAACTACTTCCAGCGTTTCGAGGGCAAGGTGGTAAATGCCAAACTGCAAATTCCGTTGCCGTCAAACTTCTTCGACTAATCCGAAACTCTCCCATACGAGAGTGTCGGCCTCTTTTTCGAGTGCATGTGTATGGGCGGAATTTCCCGCCGCTATAGCGTCCAGCAGCTTTTTTGTAACGTCGGAAATCGCGTGTGAAAATGGAGCTGCCGGGATGGGAAAATTTTCGACGTACTGACTCATAAAACGTCTTCGTCCGGCATACAGCTTGTTGTGAAACATAGTGTCATAATACTGGACGATGAACGACGAATTAGCCACTGCAAGCATGGTGTACAAGAGGTGAAGGGGTGCCGACGGTTTCAGGGTAATCCAGTAACAATCTCCGTTGATAACCCACCCCGACTCAGCCATGAAAAACGTATTTTTTGAACTGATATCGGGGAAGGCTATTTTGGGCTGTCTCCACGCCGAGGGTGTGTGCGGAACCCATATCTCGTACCAATTTCTCCCGGATTCTACGAGATAGCGCCGTTGTTCGAGCCTTTCCCTGTGCGATTCAAGGTATCTGGCGGCGCGGGGAAAGTCATGCAGGGCGACGGGCTGTCGCCGGCCATCCGTTTCAAGGTAGGGATAGAGAACCTGTCTTCCGGGCACCTGTGGCGTGGTGATAGCCCACCGTTTCGCCACGTGATGAGTGATCAGGCTGCGCAGCAGTTCTTCCTCCGGTCTTATTTCACAGGGCAACGAGGCCCAATCGTCCCGGATAAACACCTTGTCAGCCGTGGTTTTAATGCCTACGCACACTTTGCCGACATCTGAAAAAGTTCCCGCGCTCCTCTTGGATACGGATTCTATCCATTTCTCGGTTTTATCAGAAGTCAGTATCCACGGAACCGACTGATTATCGCCGGTGCGTAACATTCCGATTTCAAGTTTAAACCGCCGATTGTCGATGGCTATTGTCCCGGTATGTTTCTGTGAAAGCGAATCCAAAACGGAAGCGCACGTTTTTGTGGCGATCTCTGTCCCGGATAATTCGTAAATTCGCGAAAACCGGCATGACGAACAATCTCCGATGGTCTCCGCTTTTTCTGCAATCACAATCGCCGGAAGCACGGCCGCCTCAAACAGTTTCGTATCGCCCAGATCGATTAATTGATTCAGGTTGAATTCCCGCATGAACCATTCACGAAGAGCGGTTCCGGCCTGCGTGGAGATAAAACGGTTGGATGTGAGAAGTCCCATAACTCCACCGACGCGCAACACCTTCGTCATGGCAACGACAAATGCATGATATAAGTCAACCCGACCTGACAAATTAAATTTCCGAGACAAACTGCGGGCTTGAACGGCACCTAAAACCTGCGTCCGCACATAGGGTGGATTGGAAATGATTAGATCGACGTTGCGGGGTTCTTCGACGGAATCCGTATGATCGTGGAAGGAAAGCCGAAGCTGTGCGTGGTCTCTATGTCCAGAGACTGTTGACAGAAAGTCTGCGCAGCGTATATCGGTGGACAACACGCCGTTTTCAGTCAGGCGATAAACGGTTTCTGCAACAGCCGTCTCATTGGTATCATAACCAATCACATGCGTACGTGATCGCATGGCGGGCGGAAGCGAAAGAATAAGGGCAAGGAGCAATTCCCCATCGCCACATGCGGGATCAAGTATGGTCAACACGTCCGGGATGGGTTTCCCGGCCAGATATTGCATCACGAGCTGCCCCGCCAAGTACTGTGCCAGCATCGGGGGGGTATAGTGAATGCCATTGGCTTTCCTGTCCTCCTTCGATGTGAGGCTGCGCGGTTTACTTTGAGCAAGAATCATGCAGCTACTTATAGTCATCACCAGCGGGGGTGTCAAGGTCTATTCAGTCATGTTTATAAACGCATAGAATCGTTGCAAATCAATGGCGTATCATTATGATTCGCGCCAATATCACGCGTAAATTATAACTGGTGTCAGCGAAGGTGTATCCTCATGGAAATCCGTGTTCAGAAAAAAGAAACGGCGCTGAGCATCCTGCTGGTCGGGCGTTTTGATGCCTTTGGCGCCAACCAGCTGGATGCGCATTTGAAAACCGACCTGGACGAATCCATCGCCTCGGTGGTCTTCATCCTTGAGGGCGTGAATTACCTCAGCAGCGCCGGCCTGCGCGTGCTACTGGCCACCTACAAAAGCATGCAGGCGCGCAAAGGCGTTATGGCGCTTTCCGGCGTTCAGCCCTACTGCCGCGAAGTGATTGAAATGACCGGTTTCGGAAAAACCTTCCCCATGTTTGAAACGGAGGCCGACGCCGAAACCTATTGCCGTATCGCCACGCAGCAGCAGGAGCCGCCCGAACAACCCGCCGCCGCAACCGAGCAGCGAATCCTCCCGTCAGGCGTATTCCGGTTTGTCCCCGGCGCCGACAACGCCTGCGCCGCCGAAATTCTCGGCGACATCCGCGACATTCTGCATTCGCGCGTCACCGCCGAGACCATTTATTCCAAGCGCTTCTTCGATAAAGAATACTCCATCGGCATGGGCGGACTCGGCCCCCGCCTGGAGGATTATCTGAACCTGCTCGGCGAAATGATCACCATCGGCGGCACCATGGTTTGGCTGCCCACCGATGGAAACGACACCGCCGACTTCCTGATCCCGAAAACGGACCAGGGCGACGTCATGATCCGTACCGGCTTCAATGTTTCCATCAAAGGCGCTCCCGGCGAATACGCCCACTTCAAAAGTTCCGAAGCCAACGGCACCCCCATCGGTATGCTCTACCGGCATCTCTTCGCGCTGGCCCGGGAACGGCGCAGGGATTTCCGGGGCGCGCTGGGGTTGGTCATCCGTGCCCAGCTGGGCGCCGTCTACGGATCCGGCATCAAAAAATCCGCCGTCGTTCAGAATGCGCCCGCCAACGGAAAAATGATTTTGCACGAGAGCAATCTGGCGGACTGGTTCGACAGCGATGCCGCGCCGCGCCATACCCGCGTGACGGGACTCATCGTGGGTCTCGGCGCCGACCTGACCGCGGATCTCTCGGACTACAGCGAAGAAGATTTCAACCGCGTATTCTACATGCACCCGGTCAATATCGGCGGCAAACAGGAGCTGCTGCACAACCATGCCGTCATGTTCAACGAGCAAACGCCCGTCCCGTCCGATCCCGCCGCGCTCGAAACGGAAATCCGCCGCGTCATCGACCAGGGAACCTTTTTGGATATGCGCCACCTGCTCGACTGTTCCACCGTCACCGAAGCCCTGATCGGCATTCACTATATCCAGAGCTTCCGCCCCGATCCCGAAGGCGTTCCGCCCGACAAGGCGGCGTCCGGCCCCATGCCCGAATTCCGAAAAAGCCAAATGAAGTATTATCAGGGCTGAGCGGCCGCCCGGACGGACGCCCGAAAACCGCGCGCAAAAAAGAAGGAAAGAATTTCCAATGGTTGGAAAAATCGGATAGATAGTTTCCAACGATTGGAAAAATCGCGTCCTTTTTTTCCAATGATTGGAAAAAACATCCTGAAAACTTCCAATGATTGGAAAAATGCCCGGACGCCGTATGAACACAGGTGAACCCGTATGATGCAATGGATTTTGAAGAAGATTGTCGGCACAAAAAACGAACGCGACGTGCGTAAGATGCGTCCGATGGTGAAGCGGATTAACGAGCTGGAAGAGCAGTTGCAGGCGCTTTCCGAGGAGCAGCTCAAGGCCAAGACGGCAGAATTCAAAGAGCGGCTGGCGGCGGGCGAGACGGTGAATGACCTGATGTGCGAGGCGTTTGCGGTGGTGAAAAATGCGTGCCGCAGGCTGGCGGGGACGACGATTCACGTGTGCGGGCATGATTTGGTGTGGGACATGATTCCGTACGATGTGCAGATCATCGGCGGTATTGCGCTGCATCAGGGGAAAATTGCCGAAATGCAGACCGGCGAGGGGAAGACGCTGGTGGCGACGATGCCGGTATATTTGAACGCGCTGACGGGGCGCAATGTGAATGTGGTGACGGTGAACGATTATCTGGCGCGCCGCGACGCGGGCTGGATGGGCGCGGTGTACACGTTCCTCGGCCTCACGGTGGGCTGCATTCAGAATCAGATGCGCCCGGATGAGCGGCGGCAGCAGTACGCGTGTGACATTACGTACGGAACAAACAGCGAGTTCGGGTTCGATTACCTGCGCGATATGGGCATGGCCATGCGCCCCGAAGAAATGGTGCAGCGCGGCTATTACTACGCCATCGTGGACGAAATCGACAGCATTCTGATTGATGAAGCCCGGACGCCGCTGATTATTTCGGGTCCGGCGCCGTATTCTTCCAATCAGTATGCCGAGCTCAAGCCGATGGTGGACCGGCTCGTCAAGCGGCAGCGCGATCTGTGCAATACGCTGCTGGCGAAAGCCAAGACCCATCTGGATGCCGGCGAGGAGCAAGAGGCCCAGCTGCTGCTGTATCAGGTGAATCAGGGTATGCCGAAAAACAAGCAGTTGCTGCATATGTTCGAGGATCCGGCGGTCCGCAAGCTGTTTGAAAAAATCGACAACGCCATGCTGACGGATATGCGCAAGGAAGAGGCGCGGGCCCTGCGCGAGGAACTCTTTTTCACCATCGATGAAAAGGGGCACGACGCCAACCTGACGGAAAAAGGCTGCGAGGCGCTCAGCCCGGGGAATGCGGATGCGTTCGTCGTGCCGGATTTGGTGACGTCGCTCGCGGATCTGGATAATGAAACGGACCTGACCGACGAGCAGCGCTTTGCCAAAAAACAGAAGCTGCAGGATGAATTTGCGCAGAAGAGCGAACGGATTCACAACGTGGACCAGCTGATTCGCGCGTTTTGCGTGTACGAGCGCGATGTGAATTATGTGGTGCAGGATAATCAGGTGATGATTGTGGATGAGTTCACCGGACGCCTGATGCCGGGACGCCGCTGGAGCGACGGGCTTCACCAGGCGGTGGAGGCCAAGGAAGGCGTGAAGATCGAGCGGGAAACGCAGACCCTCGCCACCATCACCATTCAGAATTATTTCCGTATGTATGAAAAACTCGCCGGTATGACCGGTACCGCCGAAACCGAAGCGGATGAGTTTCACCAGATTTACAAACTGGATGTGATGGTCATCCCCACCAACCGTCCGGTTCGCCGTATGGATTACAACGACTGCATCTACAAAACGCAGCGGGAAAAATACAACGCGGTGCTTGATGAAATTGAAACCTGCCATCAGCGCGGGCAGCCGGTGCTGGTGGGTACGGTGTCGGTGGAGGCTTCGGAACTGCTGAGCCGTATGCTGCGCCGCAGAAACATTCAGCACAACGTACTGAACGCCAAAAATCACGAGCGCGAGGCGGAAATCGTGGCGCGTGCCGGGCAGTCGGGCGCGGTGACCATTGCTACCAACATGGCGGGACGCGGGACGGACATCAAGCTCGGCGAGGGCGTGGTGCATCTGCCGCGCGAGGTCGTCATGTCGCAAACAGCCCTGCACGATAAAGTGGCGCAGGGCGGTACGCTGCAAAGCCTGCTTCTGGAAAAGCCCTGCGGCTTGCATGTGATCGGTACGGAGCGGCATGAATCGCGCCGTATTGACCGGCAGCTGCGCGGACGCTGCGCGCGCCAGGGCGACCCCGGCTCGTCGCGGTTTTATGTCTCGCTGGAGGACGATTTGATGCGCCTGTTCGGTTCGGAGCGGGTGGCGGGCATTATGAGTCGGCTGGGGTTGGAGGAAGGGCAGGTGTTGGAGCATCCGTGGCTGAACAAATCCATCGGCACGGCACAGCGGCGCGTGGAGCAGCAGAACTTTTCCATCCGCAAGCGCACGCTGGAATATGACGACGTCATGAACAGGCAGCGCGAAGTGATTTACGGCATGCGCAGCGAAATCGTGGCGGCGGAAAACGTGCGCGGGCAGTTGTACGGAATTGTGGATGACGTGGTGCAGGACCGCATTGAGCAGCTTGGTGAAAAACCCAACGACGAGATTTTCAGAGAGTTCATGACGTGGGTGAACGTCACGTTTCCCGTCGGCCTGCGGCCGGCGGATGTCGAGCCGATGAAGCACGACCCCGTGAAGCTGGCGGAGCTGATCACCGGACGCATTCGGGCTTCCTATGAAATGAAGGCCGGACACGAGGAGCCGCGCGCGCTGCAATCCATTGAGCGGTTCATCATTTTGCAGGCGTGTGATTCACACTGGCAGGAATATCTGCGCGGCATGGATGCCCTTCGCCAGGGCGTGGGCCTGCGGGCTTACGGGCAGCGCGACCCGCTGGTGGAATACAAAAAAGAAGCCTTCGAAATGTTTTCGGATCTGCTGGATAAAATCAAAGGCGACGTGGTTCACAAAATGTTCCGCGCTTCCACTTCGGCTTCAGCCATGGAGGCGTTTATCCGGTCGCTGCCGGCCATGTACATTCATCAGAATGCGCAGACCTCCGGGGCGATGAGCCTGGCAGCCGGCGCCCAGCCGGCCGCCGCCGCTGCGGGTGGCGGACACAGCGCGCCGCCGCCGGGGGCCGAAGCGGCGATGCAGGCGGCGCTTGGAAAGGGCCCTGTACCAATGGCGCACGCGGACGCCCGGGCCGGCCGCAACGATCCGTGCCCCTGCGGAAGCGGCAAAAAATACAAAAAGTGCTGCGGCGCGCAGTGATTTTCGGTGCCTGAACAGTACGCCTGATTTCTCTCCGTTTTACTTTAAGAAAAGGGAAGCGGTTTGACAGCTCCTGTGCAGGCCGTTAGTGTCTGTGCCGTGGACGGTGGGGAGGTCCGCAGTGTTTGAATCGAACCGTAAAGGAGCGAGTCATGCGTATCGGCAAGAAAATCACCCTGACCAGCGTGGCGCTGGTTGTTCTCTCCATTGCCATTCTGAGCGTTATTTCCCTGTGGGGGCTGAATCGCTACAGCAGCCGCACGGCGGCAGGCACGACAGCGGCTCTGACCGATCAAATCAATGAACTGCTCAGCAAGGGCGCCGATGCCGAGCGCCTGGCAGCCCAGAATATTCTGGATGGCGTGGGAGAAGCCAACCTGCAACTGGCCGGAGCCCCCGCTCTGGAAGATTATGTGCTGGCACTCGCCGGAGAAAACCAGATTTGGAACGATGCGGCCGAGCGGGAAATAGGCCGGTTGGTGAATGGATTGTTCAACACCTGTAAAACCCAGCAGAAACTGCTGGATCAAACCATGCAAAGCAACCTGCGGGTGGCGCAGGACCTGCTCAAAAAAGCCGGCGGGGCGTCGCTTTCGTCCGCAGACAGCATCACCTGGGACGCCGTCAATCAGCAGTCGCAAAAGAAAGACAAAATCGCCCTGCCTGTGCTTTCCGTGGGAGGCACGCCCATTGCCCGCAACACGACGTTTGATCAGCCTTCGGTGCTGGTGGATGATGTCACGGCGCTGGTGGGCGGAACCTGTACGCTGTTTCAGCGTATGAATCAGGAGGGCGACATGCTGCGCATTGCCACCAACGTACGCAAGACGGATGGCAGCCGCGCCGTGGGAACCTTTATCCCTGCCCGTGACAATGGGCAGACCAACGGCATCATCAGCGAAGTGCTTGAGGGAAAAACATTTTTGGGTCGCGCATTTGTGGTCAATGCCTGGTATGTGACGGCCTATGCGCCTATGTACGCTCCCGACGGAGCGATCATCGGCATGCTGTATGTCGGCATTCCCGAACAGGACAACGTGATTCTGAAAGAGGCGCTGCTCAGCTCGAAAATCGGCGATACGGGCTATATTTTTGTCATGGATTCCAAAGGCGACCTGCTGGTTCATCCGCGTGCGGATTTAGTGGGCAAAAACGTAATCCGGGACTTGAATATCAAAGAATTCCAGCAGGCGCTCGATCAGAAAAATACGGAAATGACCGGCATTGACTACCTGTTCGAGGGGCGCAAAAAATTCATTTTCTATGCCTATCTCGAAAACTGGGACTGGCTGATCTGCGCCAGTGGCTACTGGGACGAAATGACGAAACTGGCCGCCGCCAACAGTATGAAAATTCTGAAAAAAGATCTTCTGACTCGCTATCAAACCTCGGTGGTCGAAGTCGGAGGGAAAAAGTTCCCGCTTTATCCGCAGGTTCGGCTGATCGGGAAAGACGGGATGGAAATCATCAAGCTGGTGGATGGCAAGATGTCGGATAAACTCATTTCGCGGAAGGACACCGACTGGTTCCGCGAAGGACTGGCAGCCAAAGAGGGTTCCATTCTCTTTTCCCGGCTGGAAATATCCACCAATACAAAAAAACCGGAAATCCGCGCCGTGACCCCCTTCTATGTAAACGGACGTTCAGAAGGCGTTGTGGTGTTGAACCTGGATTGGTCGGTCTTTGCGGAGCTGTATCGGGACATTGTCTACGAAAAAACCGGTTATCCCGCCATTCTGAACAGCGATGGCCTAATTGTGACTCATCCCAAATACGGCTTGCAGGACCAGGTTGATTTGGGCGACCCGAAAAACGGTGAATTGGCCGATCTGGTGAAAAACCGAATCCTGAAAGGTGAAACGGGCGTCGCGGAGTATGAGTTTGAGGGATCCCGAAAAATCGCCGCCTTTACCCCGCTTCGCGCGGGCAATCAGCAGTTTGAAGTGATGGTGACGTGTCCGAAGGAAGAAGTGCTGGAATCGGTGTATACCATGGCGAAACAATCCGCATCCATGAAGCGCGGAGTGGTTATTCAAATTCTGATTGCCGCATTCGTTCTTCTCGGGGTGGCCACGATGATCGGCCTGCTGGTGAGTACTCGTATCGCCAGGGGCGCCCGGCGTTTGGCGGAGGGCGCCAATAAGGTCAAAGAGGGACAGTTCAGTGTGCAAATGGCGTTGAATACCCATGACGAACTGGATGAAGTGGGCCGCGCATTTATGGCTATTCTGGAGGTGTTCTCTGCGTTGCGGACGGAAATGACGCGCATGGCCGCCTCTGCCCAGCGCGGCGAATTGACCGAGCGCGGGCAAACCAGCCGTTTTCAGGGCGCGTACGCCTCTATGCTGACGGATGTGAACAAAATCGCCGATACACTCACCGGCTTTATTGATCAGATTCCCCTCCCGGTGCTGACCATGGATCGCAGTTACGGCATCAAATTCATTAACAAGGCCGGCGCAGATCTTCTGAAGTCCACCCCGCAGGCGCTCGCGGATAAAAAATGTTTTGACTGCATGCACACGTCCGACTGCCAAACGAAACAATGCGCCTGTTCGCAGGCCATGGACAGCGGAAAAACGGCGCGCCACGAGACCGATGCGCACCCGTTGAAGGGACTGGATTTGGACATTGATTACTCCGGCGTTCCGCTGAAAGATGAAAAAGGTTCAGTGGTCGGCGTGCTGGAAATCGTGCAGGATATGACGGCCGTGAAAAAAGCGGCCCGGCTTTCCGAAAAGATCGGCGCCTACCAGCAGGAGGAAGTGGGCAAGCTCGTCGGGCACATGGAAACCATGGCGCAGGGAGATGTCGGTTCGCACTATGACGTGACGTCAGGCGATGACGATACCCGCCAGACTCAGGCCATCTTTGATCAAATTCATGAAGCCGTTCGGCGCCTGCAGGATGGACTGTCCGACAAGGCGGCACTGGCCACTTCGATCGCATCCGGTGATTTCACCAAAGAAGTCACCATTGCTTCAGAAAACGATGCTCTCGGAAAAGCATTGCGCCAGATGATTGCCGCCATCCGCAGCGTGGTTCAGGACGTGGCCGGTCTTTCCGCTAATGCTGTGCAGGGCAAACTGAACGAACGCGCGGATGCCGGCCGTCATCAGGGTGAGTTCAAAAAACTTGTGGAAGGCATCAATTTCATGCTCGAAAATGTGGTCATGCCGCTGAATGAAGCCGCCAACGTTCTGGAGGCGGCGGCGCAGGGTGATCTTACGCACACCATTCAGGGTAACTACATGGGGCAGCTGGGCGAGTTCAAAAACAGCGTGAACCAAACAATCAGCAGCCTGGACCAGACGCTTCAGCAGGTGGCCCAGGCCGTGATTCAGGTGAATATGGCCGCCACACAGATCAGCGATGGCAGCCAGAATTTGTCGCAGGGTGCCACCGAGCAGGCCTCCTCGCTGGAGGAAATCACCAGTTCCATGACGGAAATCGGGTCGCAAACCAAACAGAATGCCGAGAATGCCCAGCAGGCCAATGCGCTGACGCTGAATGTACGTGAATCCGCCTCCGTCGGAAATCGCCATATGACCGACATGACCAGCTCCATGCGGGAAATTCATACCTCCAGCGAACAGATCGCCAAAATCATCAAGGTGATTGATGATATTGCCTTCCAAACCAATCTGCTGGCCCTCAATGCGGCAGTAGAGGCGGCCCGGGCAGGTCGCCACGGAAAGGGGTTTGCCGTAGTGGCGGACGAAGTGCGGAACCTGGCCGGGCGAAGCGCCAAGGCCGCCAAAGAGACCGCAGAGCTGATTGAGCATTCAAACAGCGTGGTTGGAAACGGCATGAAAGTGGCGGAGACGGCCGCCGCCTCGTTCAAAGAAATAGAAGACGGAATCGTAAAAACCTCGGACCTGGTGGGTGAAATTGCGGCGTCGTCCAATGAGCAGGCACAGGGCGTCGCCCAGATCAGTCAGGGGCTCTCGCAAATAGATACGGTTACCCAGCAAAACACGGCCACAGCCGAAGAAACGGCCTCCGCCGCTACAGAAATGGCGTCGCAGTCGTCCGAGTTGCAAAAACTGGTCCAGCAGTTCACGCTGTCACAATCGGCGAAGAGTGGCCGATCAGGGCGCGCGCAGGCGTCCCTGCCGGAAAACCCGTCCCCGGCTAGAACGGCCAAGCCGTCCAAGACGGGATGGGCGCATGAGTCATCCGCCAAACCGGCCAACCAGACGGATATGATCAATCTGGACGACCAGGAATTCGGCAAATACTGAGAAGCATTCATGGGGGTTCGGGCGTGTGAACAAGATGCCGCCCGGGCCCCGTTTTTCCAGAGCGGCGGCGTTTTCCTCCCGGCAGCGATGGAAAAAATAGTTTCTCCGGCACGTCGGCGTTTCCTCTTGTTTTTGAGCAAGATATGACACGCGGCGTAAAGCGTTTGACCGGATGCGAAATGATAGCCCTAAACAATTCGAAACCATCTCACTATTTAGCAACGAATTGCTGGTTCTTTCGGTGTACGGTGTGTTTCGGAGTGCAAATGATGAGCGATGATCCCCGTTTACTGGTGTTGCGCGGCGGTGCAATAGGCGATTTCATGATGACCCTTCCGGCGCTGCAGGCGTTACGAACGCAATGGCCCAATTCGCACATTGCCCTGATGGGTTATCCCCATGCGGGCGAGCTGGCCCGGGCGGGTCGTATGATCAATGAATTTCATTCGCTGGACGATGCCTCGGTGGCTGAGTTTTTTTCGCAGCAACCCGAATTTTCGGGCGAACAGCAGGCGTATGTTCAGTCATTTGATATCATCCTTTCCTATCTGCACGATCCGGATCGGGTGGTCGAAAAAAACATGAAGCGCCTCGGTGCGCGGAAATATGTGCATGGGTCCCCGATGGTTGCGGATCGGCATGCGACTGATCACCTGATGCAGCCCCTGAAAGAACTGTCTATTAGCATCCGGGGTGAAATGCGGCCGCGTTTGCATTTGGATGAAAGCCTTCAACAACAAAAGGGACGCGCCTGGTTGAATCATCAGGAACTGCACGCGCCCGTACTGGCTATTCATCCGGGCAGTGGGAATGCCGAAAAAAACTGGCCGGGTGATCGGTTCATCGAGCTGTATTACCGAGCCACGGCGCGGCATTGGAATGCCTTTTTCATTCTTGGCGAAGCCGATCGGGCCGTGGCGCGTGCGATTGTTGAGCAGCTGCCCGATGCCGCGATTCTCTCCGGATCCACGCTGGTGGAAACCGCCGCCGTTCTTGCAGAATGTGATGCCTATGTGGGCAATGATTCCGGAATTACGCACCTGGCTTCCGCGCTGGAGCGACCGATGGTTGCCCTTTTCGGACCGACGGAACCGGCCGTGTGGGGGCCGCGCGGGCCTCATGTGACGATTCTTCAAAAGGCAGACAGACAGATGTCCTCCATCTCCGTAACCGAGGTTGAACAGGCACTCTTCACCGCATGATGGGACTGTTTTTGCCGCGTGTGTCTGTGAGACAGCCCCCTTAATTAACTTGAAAAAACAGGCAGACCGCCTAAACTTTCCGCTCGGTGAGGTTAGTATTATGTATCGCCCTGCTGCAAGGCCCCCGGTTGGGTTGTGTTTGGGTGGTGCGGGTTGCTTTTAAGGAAACGCCATGGATGATCTTCTGCTGGATTTTGTCACGGAATCAAAAGAGCATCTGGAAACCATCGAGGATGATTTTGTCGTACTCGTCCAACAGAAAGACAACCCCGACACCGAGTTGGTGAACAAAGTTTTCCGCGCCATTCACACGGTCAAAGGGGTGGCCGGATTTGTCGGGCAGAAGCGAATCGGTGAACTCTCTCACATCATGGAGTCACTGCTCCAGCAGATCAAGGTCGGGAAAAAGCGGCCCGAACAGCGCTTCATCGATGTCCTGCTGGAGGGCGTGGATCAGTTGAACACCATGCTGGATGATGTGGAATCCAGCAATGATATGGATATTTCCCGAATTTACGAGAAACTGCGCGTGCTGGTGGAAGAGGATGAAAAGCCGGTTGCCGCGCCCGCTGCGGTCCCGGAACCGCCGGCGGAAAAAGGTTGGCCCGCTGTGCCGCCGCCCGCACCTGTCGCCCCTGCCGCCGAACCAGCTCCGGCCGAAGCGCCGAAAAAGAAAGCCGGTAAAAAAGTGAAAGAAGTGATCCCTCCCGCGGAAATGACGCCTGAAGTACCGCCGATCCAGCCGCAACAGGCATCGACGCCTGAACCGGAAATTCCCGAACTGACCATTACGCCGGAAATGGTGACGCGCTTCACTCAGGAGTCCATGGATCTGCTTGACGAAGCGGAGCAAAGCCTGCTGCAAATTGATAAAAATCCGGAAGGCGCCGAGGGGTTCATTGGCGAGGCCTTCCGAATGATGCACAGCTTCAAAGGCAATTGCGGATTCTTTGGCCTGGCCGATTTCGAGCAACTGAGCCATAAGGTCGAGCATGTGCTGGATTCCATGCGGCACGGGGAGGCGTCGGGATCCAAAGATTCCATCGGCCTGTTGCTGAAAATGATCGACTTCCTGCGCAACGGGCTGACGAATTATGCCGAGAACGGCAAATCGAAAATTCTCGGCCTGCCCGGTATGCTGGATTTGCTGAACGACCTGGTGCCGGCTAAAGAGGCCTCATCGGCGCCAGTCGCTTCGGAACCGCCTCCAGTGGAACCGGCACAGGAATCGGAAGAGGCCGCCGAAAGCGAAGCCGATGATGAGGAGGAGGAAGAGGCCGCGCCCGCTCCGGAAATGCCTTCGACACGAGTTGTTGAAAATGCGGAAAAAAGCCAGAGCCCGGCGGCCGGCGAGAGGCCAGACGCCCGCGATGCGGAAAAAGGCGCAGGGAAAACCGCGACGGCCGGTGGTGCAGCGCCCGGTGCGGCTGCCGCGCGCCAGGGTATCCGGGTGGATATTGACAAGCTCGATAAGTTGATCAACCTGGTTGGTGAACTGGTGATTGCCGAAGCCATGGTCGTACGCAATCCGTCGGTCGTGAGCATGGAAGATGAGATGCTTGAACGCGCGATTCACCATCTGAACCGCGTATCCGCCGACTTGCAGGACGTGGCGATGTCGGTACGCATGGTTCCCCTTTCCGCCACATTCCGAAAAATGACGCGCCTGGTTTACGATGTATCGAAAAAGGCCGGGAAGAAAGTCGAATTGCAACTGGAAGGCGAAGACACCGAAGTGGACAAGACGGTGATTGAGCAGATCGGTGACCCGCTGGTGCATATTGTCCGCAACGCCATTGATCATGGTATCGGCAATCCGACCGAGCGTGTGGCGGCCGGCAAGCCGGAGAGCGGTACCGTACACATCGAAGCCCGCCACGAAGGGGGCGAGGTGTGGATTATCATTAAAGATGACGGAAAGGGATTGAACCGGCAGAAAATTTTGAAAAAAGCAGTTCAAAACGGATTGGTCACGGAAGATCAAGTCGATGAAATGAAGGACGAGGACGTCTTTAAACTGATCTTCGAGCCGGGTTTTTCGACGGCAGAAAAGGTGACCGATATTTCCGGGCGCGGCGTGGGCATGGATGTGGTCAAAAAGAACATTGAAAAACTGAAGGGGCGCGTCGAAGTGCGCAGCAAAGAAGGAGAGGGCACCACGTTCATTCTGCACATTCCGCTGACCCTGGCGATTATCGACGGCATGCTGATTCGCGTGGGAGATGCCCGTTACACGATTCCGCTGCTTTCCATCCGCGAGACGCTGCGTCCGTTGTTGTCGCAAATCACCGTGACGCCGGATGGGCGTGAGATTGTGCGCGTGCGTGAGGAGATGATTCCGATTCTGCGTTTGCACACCATGTTCAATCAGACGACGGCGGCCTGTACGAAGTTGGATCAGGGGTTGCTGATCATTGTGGAGTGCGACCGGGAATATGTGGCCCTTTTTGTGGACGAACTGCTGGGGCAGCACCAGACGGTGATCAAAGGCCTTTCCGATTACCTGGGCAGTGCGCGCGGTGTTTCCGGGTGTACCATTTTGGGCGATGGGCAGGTCAGCTTGATCCTGAATGTGGGCGGCCTGATCAAGATCCGAAACGAACAGGCATAACCGTCCGGACGGCTTTTTCTTGCGCGGGGTCCATGCCGACGGGGTGCGGCGCCCGGGCAAACGGCGTTCAACGAGGGGGCCTTTCTGCACACATCAGCATTGCGCAGACCGCGTATAATGCCGTACTATCCCGCAACAAAAAAGAGGAGCGGCGCAGTCGTGGCAGTAAAACCTTTTGAATCCAGAATCCAGGATCTTGTTTACAATGTGGACGTCGGCATTGGCCTGAAGCTGATCAAGCACGGTCTGTACATCTTGGCCGTTCTTGTGGTGATGCTGCTTTATACGGTAACGCAGTTCAAAGGGTTGAAGGAAGCGGAAGCCATGGATTACGCTCAGCTTGGGCGTAATCTGATGCAGTCTAAACAGTTCATTACCCAGTGCGTCCGCCCGGCCAGCATGTGGTATTTGATTGAACATTCCGCGCTGCACAATCCTCTGATTAACAGTCATCCGGATATTCTGCATCCCCCGGTTTATCCCGCGCTGCTGGCGGCCGGATTTATGGCTGTGAATTACAACTTTAATACCGAAGCCGGATCCTACCTGTATCCGCCGGAGCAATGGGTGGTTGTGCCGGTCGGGCATATCGCGACGCTGCTGACGGGGCTTCTTGTCTTTCTGATGGGATTGCACCTTTTCGATCGTCGGGTGGCGTTTATCAGTGTCACGCTGTTCTTCCTCAGCAATATGGTCTGGGCGGATGCCATTTCCGGATTGGGCGTTTCCGTTGCCGGATTTTTCGTCACGCTGACTTTTTATTTCGGACTTCTTTCCGGAGGGGCGCCGGATGCCGAGGCGCCGGTTACCACGACGCGCCGCCTGATTTTCTGCATACTGTCGGCCGTGGCCTGTGCGCTGGCGGTGTTGACCCGCTACGGAACCGTGGTGCTTGTTCCGGCTATGATGCTGTTTTATGTGGTATCCGTGAAAAACCGCCGCTGGCTGTGGGCGGTGCTTTTCATGGTGATTGTGGCGGCGGGAGTAATGCCCTGGCTGATCCGTAATATACAGGTCAGCGGCGGATTGCTGGGTCTCGCCCCGTACACGGCTCTGGTGGAAAGTTCCGTGTTTCCGGGCGACACCATGGAACGCACACTCGCGCCGTCCATCACGGCGGGCGCCGTGGTGTCCGCGCTGAAGGCCAAGTGGATGGCCGGCTGCGCAGATCTCTACAAGAACTCCCTGCGCACGCTGGGTGACGGCATTCTGGCCAGCCTGTTTTTTGCCACGTTCTTTTATCGGTTTGTGCGCCCGCAGGTTCACTGTTTCCGATGGATACTGCTGTTGGCACTGGCGCTGATGATCGCCCTGGCCGCGTTTTTCGGTCCGGCCACGGCTCGTCTGCTTCATGTGTTCTGGCCGGTGGTGATTCTGTACGGGACGGTCTTTTTCTTCATGTTGCTGGATCGATTGGACTTTGAGCTGCGGCTGATCAATTTGGGCGTACTGATTCTGTTCATTCTGCTGTGCGCCCTGCCGCTGGCCTTTTCACTGCTGCCTCCGCGCGTGGGCATTCCCTATCCGCCCTATTTCCCCCCGTACATTCACCACATCTGCAACTTGCTCCTGCCGTCGGAAATGATCTGTTCGGATATGCCCTGGGCCACGGCCTGGTACGGTCGGCGCAATTCGCTCCTGATCCCTTCCAACATCAACGAATTTTATGAAATCAACGACTACACCAAGCGCATCAGCGGTATGTATTTTACGACCCTCACACGCGACAAAGCCTATGTGAGCGACCTGCTGACCGGATCCTACAAAACCTGGTTCCCGATTTTGGAAGGGCGTATTCCTTCCGATTTTCCGCTCACGCAGGGATTCCCCATCGGCGATATGGATCAGCTGTTCCTGACCGATCGCCGCCGTTGGGAAGAATAAACGGATTACTTCAGCAGTTGTTCGAGCTGCGCGTGTTCCGGATAGCCCGCTTTGACGGCGGCCCGGTAGTGCCGGTGCGCCTCGCGAAGGTCCGGTTTCGGTCCGGAAACCAACATCGCCGTCAGATTAAACTGGGCTTCGGCATAGCGCGAATCCATATCCACTGCCTCAAGAAATGCGGCTTTTGCTCCGGCTTCATCACCCTTTTCCCGCAGAACCACCCCGAGATTGTTTCGGAATGAAGGGCGCTTCGGATCTTCGCGAATCGCGCGGCGGAATTCCTGTTCGGCGCCGGCGTAATCTTTCTCGCGGAACAGAATGTTCCCCAGAAGGGCATGCGCATAAGCGGCCGTTTCATTGAGTTGCAAAACAATATTCAGCGTGCGCCTGGCCAATGCAAAGTCCTCTTTCAGGTACAGGCAGGTGGCCAGGCCCTGAAGCGCGTCCTGATCTCCGCCCTGCCGCTGGACGATTTTAATAAACAGCGACTTGGCCGCATCCACATCGCCCTGGTCGAGTTTCTCATACGCTTCCTGAGTGAGAGCCCGAGATGCACGCGATGCCTGTTCGGCGCCGAATACCGGATGGCCGAGCAGCGCGGCCAGTGCAACTATCCCCAACAGATTTATCCATCGCATTGTCATTCCTCCTGAATGCAGATGAATTTTTCACAGACCAAAGCATTTATCAAGTTTTCTTGTCTTTTTATGCTTGGTTGGGCACCCTTCCATCCGTTGCGCGGTTCCCGAACTGCGGGAATATAACAATCAGCCAAACGGGAAAGAGGCATGAGCGAATCGTATCACAAACATACTGTATCCGACCGGCGCTTTTTGGCCCGGAAAAGAAGAGCCGCGCAGGTCAGCGTATTGATGCCGCTGTTATGTATTTTGTGTTTTCTGATCGGCGTTTGCCTGTTGGTCACAGGCATTTTGCTGTTCAGTTATCAAACCGTGCCCGTGCGCTGGCTGCAGTTCAGCATGCTGTATCTGTTTGCCGGCATACTTTTTCTTTTTGGCACCCTGTGGTCCCGGAGCCGGGATCGGGTGCCGCAGCGGCGGCATTGAGGAGCGGGCATGATGCACCCACCCGAAACGGCAGCCCGAAGAGGCATGGTGTTGGTCCCCGTGCTGATCATGCTGGGGGTGGCGTCTCTGTTAACCGTTAACCAGCTCTTCCTTTCCCGGATTCGCCTGCGGGAGCGCGAATCCATCCTCCAAACCGTACAGCTTCAAACCGCCATGACCGATGCCGCTCTGCAGGCCATGCGGCGCCTCGCCGAGGATGACGATCTTACCACCGATCACCCCCGGGAACCCTGGGCGGAAAGCCGGGAATACACCACCCCCGACGGAATTTCTCTCTGGATCCGAATCAGCGACGCCCAAAGTAAATTCGACCTCAACAACACCTGGCTGGAGTTCAATCCCGGCGAACAAACTGTGGTACAGACAGCGATCATGGACTTGCTCACCGTGCTGGGCGATTATGATCCCGTCGACCGGATTCAGGCGCTTTCCGATTGGCTCGATGCCGACAGCGACGGCTATCGGGAGTCCGACTGGTACGCCGTCCAGGGACTCTCCAATCACTGTCCAAACACCTGGCTGAATTCGCCCGCGGATCTCACCGGTGTGGCCGGTTTCTCAAAAGAATACTTTACCAATCAGCACGAATGGGCGCGTTCCTCTTCCACCTATTCGATGAGCGATTACCTCACAATTCTTCCCGGGTCGCGCCGCGCCCCCGTGACCGTCAACGTGAATACAGCGCCACCCGCCCTGCTGCGCGCCGTGGCCGGAATCGGGCAGGACGCCTGGGTTGACTATGTCGTGACTTTCCGGTCCGCCGGACCGTTGACCTCGCTGGATCCGGTGATGGCGGTGGTTGACAGCACCCGCGCGGAGTATCTGAGAAAGTTTCTTGACGTTCGAAGCAGCATATACGCTATACATGTTCGCGCCTTTTCCGGAGAACGGTCCGCCCTGCTGCGCGCACTTGTGCGGCGCGATGCCGCCGATGGAAGCGTCCGGGTTCTGCAATGGGTGCTTTGATCGACGCCTCCCGATTAGGATATCGACACATGGTTATGAAAACTCGACATAAAGTCGCCTATGCTTTGACCCATGACGGTTCTGCGACCGTGCTGGTCCGCACGGAATTGCGCCATCCCGAACAGTGCCGCATTGTTTGGACGGCGCCCCGCCCGCCTTCTGCCGATGAGTTGCAGCAGTTACGGAGCGTACTGCTGGCCGCTACCGGCGAGCGCCCGGTTTTTTCGGCGCCTGTATCGGTTTCCGAAAGCGTGTACCGTCGGCTTTCCACCCCGTTTCCGTCCCTGCGCAAAGCAGCCAAAGTTTTTCCGTCCATGCTGAATATGCAGTTGCCGTTTGATTTGGCGCAGTGCCAATACACGATTTTGAACCCACGGGAAAAAGAAGGGCAGGCCCACGCATCGGCGTTGGTGGTTCGGAACGAAACGATGGAGCGCATTCTTTCGGAGTGCGTCGCCCTGGAAATGAATCCGCAGGTGGTGCAGCACGAGGGATTGGCCCTGTGGAATGAGATAACCGTCACGGAGCGTCCGGCTGCCGGAGAACGGCGCGTGATCGCTTTGATGGAGCAGCATCGCACCGTACTGCTCTATGGAGAGGGCAATGTACTGATCGGCGCGCAGCAGTGGGCCGATGGGCTGGAACAACTGGAAGCCGACGCCGAAGGCCCGGCCGCCTGGTGTGCCCGCGCGCTGCTGTTTCTTCGTTCGCAGTGGAAAAATCAGCAGGCGCCGCTGACGTGGTGTTGGTGCGGAGGAACCGCGATAAACGGGATGACGAGTGTTCTGGAAGAAAGGCTGGCTTTGCCGGACAGCGTTGGCTTTCGCTGTCGGAGTGCGTCGGATTGCCTGATGGCGCAGGCGCTGAACCGTATGGCACTCGTACAACCGCCCGATTTTCACAATTTCCGCTCCGGCGCCTTTGAGCATCCGGAAGCCATGCAGCATCAGACCAAAACCAGGCGAAACACGTTGCTGTGGATCTATCTGCTCGGTGTTTTTTTGTGTGCCGCCGGGCTGGGCTGGAAGGCCATGCTGAATCAGCAAAACGCCATGCTGGACCGGCTGCTCGATGAAGCGGTGGCGAAAATCACCGCCGGACTCCGCGCGCCGAAAGCGCAGGAGGTCCCGTTTGTTTCCCGCATTTTGGAAGATCGGCGTCCGGCTCTCTCGGCATTTACGCTGACGGCGTCGAGGGACGCGGAGCAGCTGCTTTCCCGCGTACTTACGGCAGCTTCCGAAAACCGCATTGAGCTTCAGCAGGTACTTTTGCAGATGGATTCCGCCGAGCTGACGGGTTTTGGCGATCGCTGGGATTCCGGTGCATTTCTGGAAAAAGAGTTACAGCAAAGCGGCTATCAGACAGATCTTCAGCGACGGGACGCCGGCGCCGACGAGATGGTTCATTTTGTCCTGAAGGGAGTGCGCCGTGAAAAAAATTAAGCTGCCCATCGGCTGGATCATTGGGGGAGTGCTTTTGCTTTTCGGCTTTATGCTTCTGGCACACAATATTCTCACCGCCGCCGATGCGGAACGCCGGTTTTTGCGCAGACAGGAGGCACTCCGAACGCTGCGCATGCTGTCCGACCGGGCCCGGCAGGATGAAGCCGCCCTCCTCTGGTATCAGGAGCTTCCGGACAGGAATCGGCAGCCTGTGGAGTCGCTGCGGGCGTATCTGGAAAAACAGGGCGCGGCACAGTGGACCGGTCTTGGAGCGGAGCCTGTTTTGGATTCCTGGGTGCAGGAGCGGTTGCGCATAGCGGTTGACCGAATGGATTATAATGACCTCGCTGTCTTTCTGAATCAGGCGGCGGCGATGCGTCCGCCCTGGGTATTGGCGGGCATTGACCTCAAACCCGCCGAGACGGAAGGATCCGGTCAGGCCGTGCTGACCATGACGTCTCTCTATGAGAAGCGCTGATTGGAATCACTGGTTCGGATGACCGGCAGGCGCACAAAAAACGTAACCCCGCGTTCGGGATTCGGCTGGGCATCGATTTGTCCGCCCAGCGCACGAATGATGGTGCGGTTGATGGCCAGGCCCATACCCATGCCGTTTTCCTTGGTGGTGTAGAACGGTTCAAAAACCCGCTGCATCTCTTCAGGCGATAATCCCCGCCCGCTGTCGGACACTCGGATTTCGGCCATGCCCATGAGCTGGTGGGTGCTGATCGTTATTTCCCGCCGTTCGGGAAGCGCTTCGTCCATGCTCTCCATGGCGTTGGTCAACAGATTCAGCATCACCTGCTGAAGCTGCACGGGGTCCCCTCCTATGGGCGGGAGTTCCGGCTCCAGGCTCAGGCGCAAATCGATCTGTTTGCCTTCCAGCTCGGCGTGGATCAGCGCGGTCACGCTTTCCACCAGCGGGTTGATATCCACAGGGACGACGTCCGCGATCTTCCGCTTGAGCAGCATGCGCATTTTCTGAATGACATCGGCCGCGCGGTGATCATCAAGAATGATATCCTGCAGAATGTTTTGAATTTCGTTCAGGTCCGGCCGTTCGGCTCGCATCAGGCGTTGCGCCGCCTGGGCGTTACTTAAAATGGCCGCGAGCGGCTGATTGATTTCGTGAGCGATGGAGGCGGCCAGCTGACCCATGGTGTTCACACGCGCCACATGCTCCAATTCGCGGTGGAGCAGGGCGTTTTCTTCGCGGGTGCGCGCCTGTTCGCTGACGTCTTCAATAAAGGCATAGAAATAGTCATTGCCGGGCGGTCCGCCTTCGCGTACGCACAGGTACAGGTGGGCCTCAAAGGGTTCGCCGTTCCTCCGACGAAAAACCACGTTGAACAGTTCCCAGGATTTGCCGGACAGCAAAAACTCGTCGACCATCCGGTGACGATCGGCGGGGTTGGCGTAAATCAATTCATCCAGGGGCCGGTCTGCCGCGGCGCTCAACAGATCGTCCACATTTCGATAGCCGAAAATAAGCGACATGGCCGGATTGGCATACAGAAGCCGGTCGCCCCGGGCCGAGGTCTGGCAAATACCGATCGGAGCAATATCCATCACATGCCGAAGTCGGGCTTCACTGGCGCGCAGCGTTTCCACGGCTCTCACACGATCTGTCACATCCTCGACCGTACCCAACACCGCACATACGCACTGCGCTTCATCGAACAGCGGCGTTTTAATCGTCTGAACAAAGTGACGCCGTCCCGCCGCATCCAGGGTTTCATCGATATGGGTTTTTTTAGGGAGTCCGGTTTGCATCAATTCAAAATCGGATTTTTGGAAGCGCCGGGCCTGTTCCGGCGTGTAGATTTCACGGTCGCATTTTCCGATAATTTCAGAAGGGGATTGCCCGCTCATTTCTGCCATGGCGCGATTCCACAGGACGTAGCAGGGGCGCTCCGAATCCATTTCTTTGGCCCAGACGCCCGTCGGCATGCGTTCAATGACATTGCTTAGAAAAAGGCGCTGTTTTTCCAGGGAATCAATTCGATGGGTCAGATCGGCGAGGCGGCGTGCGTTTTCCCGGCGTTCTTTCCGCAGGCGGAGAAAGAGGCCGCCGCCTGCCGCGCCGAACAGCGCGGCGGCACAGTATGCCGCGGCCGGGAAAATCCATGCAACGTCCACCTTTCGCCTCCTGCCGGGGCCGTGTTCTCCGCCCGGCACGAAAACAATAATGCGCCCGTCCGTCGGTGGCCAGCGAAAAGAAAATGCGTGTGCCGCCTTATTTCAAGGTATACACCGGAAGACCGGGCAGCGAGGCGCGGATATTTTTCAGCAGCACATACATTTCGAAGCAGGGTGCCAGGGACATGTGGTGATCGCCGCCCTGGGTGGACATTTCCACCGCGGCATCCAGCACCTCAAACGTTTCTTCTTTCAGCGTCAGGCGCAGCATGTTGGCGGAGTAGGAAAGCCCTTTTTCCGTCAGCGTCAGCTCGCTCAGTTCGCCGTTGTATTTGCCCCGGATGCCGTCCTGCCCGTTTTTTCGAATCAGCATGAAGGCGTTGTCTTTCTCGGCGGCAAACTCCGCTGGCTGCATGTAAAGTCGCGGTTTTTGCTGATAGGGCGCGCCGGCCGTCGGGCAAAACGTGCGGCAATTGCCGCATTCGTTGCAGAAATCCGTTTGAATCACGATTTGGTATGGCTGGGCGACGCGCATTCGCGACACCGCCACCACATCGGCCACGGCCCCGTGCAGCTTAACTTCCGGGACGTCGCGCGCGATGGGTTCGCAGCGGTACGTTTGAATGGCTCGGTTTGGGCACACGGTGGCGCACAGGCTGCAGAAAGTGTCACAACCCAGGCATCGTTCGGCCTCACGGCGGGCCTGCTTGTTGCTCAGCGTTTGAATCACCTCGTTGAATCCCTCGCGCTGGTCGGCCGGGCGCTCTTCCACGGGAACGCGGAACCGGCGTACCGCCCGCCGTGCGATCATGTCGGCCCAGTCGGCGACCGGCATGGCCGGTTCTTCGGGCGGCGCTTTTTCGCGGTCGCGCTGAAGAATGGTCTGCGCAATGAGCTTGCCGTCGCCGAAGGCCTTCACAATGGTCGTTGGGCCGGACTGGACGGCATCGCCGCCTGCAAACAGATTGGGGATGGTTGTTTCCAGCGTGGTTTCATTCACATCCAGGTAACCTTTTTCATTCAGCTTCACGCCAAGGTCTCCGAGGAAGCTGAAATCCGGTTGTTGTCCGATGGCGACAATCAGGCTGTCGAGAGGAATATCAAACTCTGATCCGGCGACAGGCACGGGCCGCCGCCGTCCGGAGGCATCGGGCTCGCCGAGTTCCATGCGGATGCAGCGCAGGGCGGATACATTCTTTCCCGCCGTTTTCACTTCCACCGGCGCGGCCAGTTCGATGATCTCAATGCCTTCTTCCTGCAGGGCCCTGATTTCTTCCGGTTCGGCGGGCATTTCGCGCTTTGTACGGCGGTAGATGACCTGCACATGGCCACCGGTCAGGCGTTTTGCCGTGCGGGCGCAATCCATGGCCACATCGCCGCCGCCGACCACGCCCACTTTTCTTCCCAGAGCAGGCGCTTCGCTGTGGCGGGCCTTTCGCAGAAAATCGAGGCAGTCATACACGCCGCGCGCGTTTTCGCCGGGAACCTTCATGGCCATGCTTTTTTGGGCGCCTGCCGCCACGATGACATGGGTGTACTGCTTCAACAGGTCGGCCACCTGAAAATCGCGTCCGGCTTTTTGACCGGTTCGTATATCTGCGCCGAGATGGCGGATGATGTTCATATCCTGGTCAATAACCGCCTGGGTGGCGCGGTAGCCCGGAATGGTTCCCTGCACCATGCCGCCGGGGTATGGGCGCTCTTCATAAAGCGTGACCGGAAATCCGGCCTGGCGCAGGAAGTAGGCGGCACCGAGTCCGCACGGTCCGGCGCCGACGATGGCGACTGTTTTTTTGCGGTTTTTGGCGGTGGTGCGGTACCGGGGATTACTCTCCTGATCCATAATGAAGCGTTTGATTTCGCGGATGGCGAGGGGTTCGTCATAATGGCTGCGCACGCACACCTGCTCGCACACATGGGTGCAGGCGCGCCCCAAAACGCTGGGCATCGGATTGTCGTCGCGCACCAGATCAATGGCGCGGGAGAAATCGCCGTCTTTAACGGCCTGCATGTAGCGGGGGACATTCTGATGGATGGGGCAGTCGCCGGAGCACGGGGCCTTGATGCAATCGAATGAACTCAGGGGCCGGGAGGTTTTTGTGTTCTGGCGGTCGAAGGCTTCCTGCTTCAACCGGGGATCCTGCAATACGCGCTTCGCAAAGGCCTGAAGATTTTGCAGGGCGCAGGCAGAGGGATCTCCGCCGTGTCCGGCCGACCGGGTGATGAAATCAGGCAGCGAGGCGGCTTTTGCGCGTTTCATGGCCTGACGGGTTTCATCCACATACTGAAGCATGCGCATATATCCGCCGCTCTTGAGCAGATCCGAGCTGGCCGTGATGGTGCACATCCCGGAGGCCAGCAGATCGGCCGCGTGAAAGGCGTCGGCGCCGCCCGCGTAGGACATCAGCAGCTTCCCCCCGAATTCGGCGCTGAGTTTGGCGGCCAGGTTCACGGTCACGCCGAGCAGCGGGCGGCCGGACATATACATCATTTTTTCGGCGGGGTTGAACACGTCGCGGTGGTTTTCGCATTCGAGGGTATTGGAAAGCTTCACCCCGAAGGTCACGTTTTTGCGGTCGGCGCGCGTCTGGAGATCTTTCAGCAGCAGGAGCGCATCGGGATACTTGAGGTCGTGTCCGAAGGCTTCATCGGGGACGGTGACGCGGTCGAAGCCGAGCGTCTCATTCAGGATGGAGCGCAATGGGTCGGGGCCGAGCAGGGTGGGGTTCAGTTTGACGTTGGTGTGAAAGCCCCATTCCTCAATCAGGTACGCGGCGATTTTTCCAATTTCGGCGGGCGGGCAGCCGTGCATGGTGGAAAGCGTGACGTTATCAGAGAGTTTGCGCGGGATGTTCAGGGACTCCACGTCGGGAAACCAGCGCCCCACCTCGCGAATGTAGTCGGCGTGAAGTGCTCCGGCGTCCTGCATGTTTCGAAGGAACCACTGCACATTTTCTTTCAGCACCCCTTCGTAATTATACCCGACGCTCATGTTGAAAATCATGCCGGGGGCCTGCCCGGGAAATCCCAGCCTGCGGTGCAGGGCATGTATAAGTATCCAGGCCCGAAGATACTCATCAAACGATTGTTTGATTTTCAATTCCTGCGACCACTCGACATTGTAGCCTTCATCCTGCATGTCAATGCAGGGCTTGGGTACGTTCAGCTCATCCAGCGTTTGAATGGTCTTCAGCTCGATAAACCGCGCGCCGCACAGCCAGGCGGCAATGATGTTTTGCGCCATTTGCGTGTGGGGTCCGGCGGCGACACCGAACGGCGTTTCAAGCGTCGCTCCATATAGGGCCGTGCGGAAGGGATCTTTTTCTTTGGGCGTGAAAAAGAGCGATTGAGGTATTCCAAAGACGGATTGATGCGTGTCTAATTCGGTAAAGACCCAGGCCGTCAATTGTTCCATCGTCAGGGGTTGAAATCGGTCGGACATTGGAATACCTCCTGTTTTTGTATGAAGCGAATGGACTATGTATAGTCGTTTGCGCCGGGTTTGTAAAAAAGGAACCCCTGCGTTTTACATGGGGATGGATTCGGCGGCGGACGGCATGATCCACTTGCGGAGCATGGATTCGACCTGCTCTTCCTGCACGGGCTTGAACAGGCCGTCGTTCATCCCGGCGTCCGTCAGTTTCTGCGGATCCAGGGTGGCGGCCGTCAGGGCGATGATCGGGGTGGTCTGGTCGAGATGCTTCCGAATATAGGCGGCGGCTTCCATGCCGCCCATTTCGGGCATCATGATATCCATCAGCACAAGATCGTAGGCCTGGATCCGCATGGCTTCTATGGCCTGTTTGCCGGTCTCTGCGACAGTGACTTCGCACCCCGCTTTTTCCAGCATGATTTTCATGAGCGCCTGACTGGTCAAATCGTCTTCCGCAACCAGAATGCGGAGTCCTTTCAGCGTGAAGACATCGGCGGCGTTGGTGTCGTTCGCCGTGGTGGCCCAGGAGAGCGGGGCCACATCCCGCATCAGAATGAAGCGGAGGTTCCGCCCGATCACCGGCTTGTTCAGATAGCCGTCGTAATGGGCCTGACACCGAATTTCTTCCGATTGCACATCGGATGAAGAGGAAAGGGCGATGAAGGTGGTTTTGGCGTAGGCCGGAAGTTCGCGGCACGCTGAAAGCAGCGCCGTTCCCGAGCCGTCGGGCATGAAGGGGTTCAGTAAAACAATGTCCGGCACTTCCGCGCCGGGCTGAAGGAGGAAATGACGGGCCTTTTCGCAGGAGCAGAGGCTGCTGTGCGGTGAGGGCCGGATGGTCAGTCCGTAATTGCGCAGAACCCTCTCCATGGTGCAAACGAAGAGATGACCGGGATCGATCAGCGTAACCGTGCGCTGTTTGAAGAGGGTGTGTGTATCTACGTGTGCGGAAGGGTCGTGGTCGGGGTCCAGCGAGAGATGCACGGAAAATGTGGAACCCCGCCCCGGCCGCGAACGCAGGGAAATGGTTCCATTCATGGCGTCGAGCAGGCCTTTGGTAATGGATAGACCCAGGCCGGTTCCGCCGTACTTTCGGGTCGTGGAATCGTCGCCCTGTATGAAGGATTGGAAAATGCCTTTTTGTTTTTCGGGGGGAACGCCAATGCCGGTGTCCCGTACCCTGATATGCAAATGGGTTTTGGTATCGGACGGGTCGGATGCGGGATGTTGCGTGACATGAATCAGCACGGCGCCCCGGTGGGTGAATTTGATGGCATTGCTGAGAAGGTTCATGATGATCTGCCGGATTCGCGTGGGATCGCCGAAGAATTTTTTGCTGAGTTCCGGGGCATAATAATAAAGCAGGTCGATGTTTTTACTCTTTGCGTTTGAACCCATGATTTCCACGATGTTTTCGATCATGTCCTCGAAGTGGAAGGAAATATGCTCCATGGAAATTTTTCCGGCCTCAATCTTGGTATGGTCCAGAATGTTGTGAATCAGGTCCAGAAGAACCTGGCTGCTGTGGTTAATGGTTTGAATAAACTGCCGCTGCTCGCTGTCGAGTGGCGTTTTGCGAAGCAGGCTTGTAAATCCCATGATGGCATTCAGAGGCGTGCGCAGCTCGTGGCTTACGTTGGCCAAAAAACGCCCCTTCGCTTCACTGGCCGCTTCTGCGGCGATCATGGCTTCGCGCAGATCCTGCGTTTTACGCGAGACCTCCTCCTCCAGATGATCGGTAAGCCGCTTCAGGTTGGTTTCCGCTTCCTGCCGGGTGACAATTTCTTTCTGAAGCTGATCAGCCATTTCGTTAAAGGACGTTTCCAATGCGCCTATTTCATCGACGCGGATTACGGATATGCGGCGCTCAAGGCGTCCGGAGGCAATATCCTGAAAAACGCCCTGCAAGCGGCGCAGCGGCAGAAAAATGAGGCGGCGCGTGATGCCAATTTGGAAGAGCAGGAGTGCGGTAATGCCGCCGGTAACGATTCCGGCGGAGACCAGGATGAACATGACCAGCGACTCTTCTTTTTGTTTGGCCACATAACGCAGGCGGTCGGTCATTGTGCGAAAGATTTTTCCGTAGCCGACCAGGTACCAGCAGTCCTGCTGCACATAGACTTTGTAATAAATAACGGTCGGCAGAATGGTGAAGTTACGATCATTCAGAAACTCTGGAAAATTACTGCGCGTGAACCGGTAGGCACGGTTGAGTCGGGCATTTTGAATGGCGGCGACGGCTTCGCCGGCGGCGAGCAGCGTGGTGTGGCTGTCGAAGGGGACGCCGTCGGCTCCAATGAGGGTCACAAAGCCTTCCGGCGGATAAAGCTGTGCCACGAGGCTGTGGATGGTCACATCCGGTGTGCGCTGGATTTCGGTATCGAGATTGTTGAAGAAAAGGTCCGCGGCATAGCGAATCTGTTCTGCGCCGTCACTCAATAATTCCGTGCGGAAAAGCTGAAAGTTGCTTTCCTGATGACGGGCCAGCAGGCGTACCGAGGAAAGAACAAAAAATACGGAAATCGTCAGGATCCCGAATGTGAGCAGTAAGAAAATTTTTACGTTTAATTTCATCAGAGATGTTTGCCGCTAGCGGATGTGGCGAAGCACCAGATCTTCGATCATGTCCGGGTTGCTGTTGTCAATCAATCCCGAGCCGGTATCAATATTCAACCCGGCAAAACCGTAACGCACGGACAGGCAGGCCTGCAAAACCGATAAATACCCCTGGAGATAGGGCTGCTGATCGTGCACAAGCATTAAGTAACCGGACTTTAATCCATCCAGCGCCATAGCGGAAAGATCGAATCCCGCGCCGATGATGTCTCCCGGTTGCCGGCCGATGGCGCGCAGTGCTTCGGGCAATGCGGCGGTGAGATCGCCACT
The DNA here is from genome assembly GCA_964542025.1 of uncultured Verrucomicrobiota bacterium. Classification (GTDB taxonomy): domain Bacteria; phylum Verrucomicrobiota; class Kiritimatiellia; order RZYC01; family RZYC01; genus JAQVYB01. Next base: position 7,470 of record CAZISY010000003.1, on the reverse strand, counting down.
GTCAGTTATGATGGTTTTTGTGTTTGGATGCTGTTGCAACACCTGTTTGAGCAGTTCGGCCAGATCCGAAGCCCGGCAAGCGCCCCGCATGGGAGCCGGAATCTCGCTGTGGTGGAGTGGAATTTCCTGATCATTCAGGGCTTCGATCAGCCCCTGACTCCGGCGTGCGCGGTGGGAGAGCGTCTGCCCGGGAAAATAATCCCAGGTGAGCACATGCACCTCCCCCGGACCTTGCGGCGCCGTCTTGCGGACCAGCGCCTCGCTCAGCACATACCCGGAACGATAGGTGTCCTGACCGACATAACCGCAGCCTTTTCGCATAAAATCCTTCTTAATGCCGGGAAGGTCTGCATTCAAAAACGTGACCAGAATGCCCTTGTAGAAGGCTTCTTCCGCCAGCGGCCGCATGCGTTCTTCGCCCGGATGCCCAACAATGCATATGGCGTCGGGCTTCGCATAAATGGCTTCCCGGAACTGGTCGACGATCTTGTTTTCATCCCAATAGGACCACGAGTACTCCATGTGGCATCCCAGATCGTTTTCAGCCGCTTTAGCGCCCTCAAAGACGAGGCGTGAGAACGATTGGTCGGGTCCGCCCCCGGGGAAAAAAATGATGCGTACATCCTCAAAATGTTTTTGATGAGCGGTACAGGAGCAAAGCAGCACAGGGAGGAGCAATGCCGGCAGGCGGGCGCGTATGGCGCCGGCGATTCGTACCATCCGATTAAGCACAGAACAACATCCCTGTTTCACGGTATCACCTCCTGCGAACGGGCAAATACTAGGGATGTTATATCGGTTTTGCAATGTGTTTTCTTGATGGAATACATTGCGGCGCAAAGGAATTAAACGGTAAAAATTCCGGTGTCGCCGGGCAGTGCCCGGCACAGGCGGTGAATCCTGCGGCGGAAGACGGTTCAATCATGAGTGCTGCGAAACGATATAGGTTTTTTTTCAGACCGTCATTTTGGATGGTTGCGGCACTGCTGATCCGTCTGCTGTACTTGATGGAGCAGACCGGTTCGCCGTTTTTTCAGGCCCTGTCGCTGGACGAACAGGAACTGACCTTAACCGCCCGGCGCCTGTCCAACGGGCTTGGCTTTGAGGCGATTCCCTTCTTCAAAGCGCCGCTTTACGCCGTGTTTCTTTCGCTGTTCATGCGCGCTTCAGCACAATGGATGTGGTGGACAAGACTGGTTCAGCATGTGCTGGGGGCCGGCCTGGTTTATTTCGCCTGTGATGCCGCGCACAGAATGGCGCGCGACCGGTATGCCGGTCTTTCCGTGGCGCTGACCGGCGCCGCGCTGACGCTGTACGGACCGCTGATTCGCCTGGAGGGATGCCTGGTGCTGGACACCCTGTTTGTCTTTTTGCAGGCGGGCATGCTGTGGTGTCTGCTCCGCACGGTTTTTGCCGGACGTTTTCGCGGGCTTTGCCTTGGTCTGCTCGGCGGCGGGATACTGGCGGCGCTCTCCGTGTTGACGCGTCCGACGGTTCTTCCGGTGCTCCCGTTTTTGGCGGTGGCACTGCTGTGGATTCGAAGAAAACAGTTCGCTGTTTGGAAAAAACTTTCGGCGCTGTGTTTTCTTTTTGTGCTGCCCCCGCTGCTGGCCGTGGGGTGGATGGGCGCACGAAATCACGCCGTCAGCGGCGAGTGGATTTTTATGCCGTGGCAGGGCGGCTACAATTTTTATGAAGCGAACAGGACCGGCGCAACAGGCCGCTACTTGATTCAACATGAACTCAGCAGCAATCATGCAGGCAATCCAACGATGGACGTGATGCTTGCGGGGTACGTTGCGGCGGAACATCCCGCCAAAGATCAGTTCCGCTTTTCCGCCGTGAATCGGTGTTGGATGCAGCGCGCCTGGCGCGATATCCGCGAAAACCCGGCGCGGTGGGTCCGCCTGCTGTTTTGGAAAAGCATTTGGCTGGTTAGCGAGCGGGAAATTTACAATTACGAGGAGTATCGCCTGCAACGGCAGCTTTCGCTGATGCTGCGCCTGGCCGGAGTCGGATTCGGGCTGATCTGGCCGTTTGCGCCGGCGTCTCTGGCCGCTCTTCCTCTACCGGGGCCCAAACGCTCGGCGCACCTTTTTCTTTGGATGTATGTGCTGCTGCTGGGGGGCTGTATCGCGCTCTTTTTTGTGAGTGGACGCTTTCGCGCACCGCTGGTTTTTCCTGTCGTGTTGCTGGGCGCCGCAGGGTGTTCACGGCTGGGAAGTATCGCACTGTGGCGGCGCGTGCTGTTTGCGGTGTTGCTGGCCGCCGGTTTCGCGTTGAGCTGGATGGATTGGGGCGGGGTGCGGTCCGAGCGGCTTGAGCAGCATGAATATGCCCGGTTCAGTCAGATGCTTTGGCAGCAGGGGGAATACGAATCCGCGTGGGAATATGCCGTCCTTTGCGGGCAGGAAAACCCGGGGTATCCCACGCTGGGATTGCTCAAAGGGCAGGCGGCGTTCAGCTTGAACCGTTACGGGGATGCGCTTGCATTCTTCCGGGAAGCCCACCAGAAACTTCAGGGCGAAGTCACGGCCCCGTACAACATCGGAATGATCTATTACCTGATTGAGCACGATTTGGAGGCTGCGGAACAGTGGTGGACGGACGCGCTTCAGCGGGATGCGGGTTTCAGAAAGGCGGCCTGGATGCTCGCCCGCGCCGCTCTTTGCCGGAATGACGGGCAGCGTTCGCGCGCATTGCTCGATCACAGTGCGCCGCGCAAAAATGAATGGCCGCGCGAGTATATGATCAGCAGCTACTGTCTGGCCCGCGCCACCCGCGATGGGCAATCAGTGTTTTGGCGCCGCGCCCTGGAAGAACGGTACGGTGAGGCGGCCGCCGATGAAGCCGAAAACGCCTGGCAAATGATCGTGAACTATCAAAACGAAATGCTGCGCGCCCCGGCAAAATAATGGTTGCCGCCCCACCCAAACGCGGGGCCGTGCCGCGCCCCAAAACCCGAGTTACTTCTTTCCGAATTTGCGGTCCATTTCGTTAAAACTCATGAAAATCACGGTGGGACGCCCATGCGGGCAGGTATAAGGCATTTCCGCCGCCGCCAAATCCTCCACCAGCCGCTTCATTTCCTGTTCGGTCAGGGTGCGCCTGGAGTGAACCGCCGTTCGGCAGGCCGCCCGGGCGATGGATTCCGCCGACCACTTGCCGCCGCCGCGCCCGGCCCCCGTGTGTTCCACCTCGGCGGCCATATCGCGCAGCAGAGCCTGCGCCGATATTTCGCCGAAGCAGGCAGGCATGGCATCCACAAGAAACGTATCCGCGCCAAACTCGGAAATACCAAACCCCATGGATTCAAGGATCGGGATGTGCTTGCGTACCGCATGAGCCTCGGACGGACTGAGCTGGACGGTTTCCGGCGTGAGCAGCCCCTGGCTCTCCACCTTTTTTCGTTCATATCCGCGAACCAGCCGCTCGAAAAGGAGTCGCTCGTGCGCAGCCTGCGGATCAAGCAGCACCATACCGTCGGCCGTCTCAAGCACAAGGTAGTGGGTTCCCACCACACCCAGCAGGCGAAAGGCCCCCCACGGACTCGTCGTCCCCTTCGGCTTGTCATCCCAGGGCGCGGGTTCCTCACGGCGCGGCGCCGGCGCCGGCTGCGGAGCGGAAGGTGCGGCCGGCGTGCGGGAGGGCTGGTTCACGGCGGTCGGTTCCGGCCCGAGGCGCGGATAGGGAAACGTCGGCGTGCGGCGCTCGGCAGGCATCGGTTTGGAAAGCCGGGCGAGCAGGCTGCCGGTTGACGCCGGGGCCGGCAGCATTTCCGGTGCCGGATTTTCCGGGGAGGGTGCTGCGGCCGGCGCGCGCTGCAACAGCGCTGCGGTGAGGGCGGCCATAATTACATCGCGTACTTCCTGCGGGGTGCGAAAGCGCACTTCCTTTTTGGCGGGATGCACATTCACGTCCACCCGATCGGGCGGCAGTTCCAAAAAGAGAATGACGACGGGGTAACGCCCTTTCGGAAGCAGGCTTTCGTAGCTCTGCTGAATGGCATAGCCCACCAGTGCGGCGGAAGCCGGACGGCGGTTGATGAAGATGTACTGATTGCTTCGGTCGGATCGGTGGCAGGTGGGATCGGCCGCATACCCGCGCACCGTGATATCCCCGAGACGCTGATTCACCGGACGCAAAGCCTGGAGGATCGAGCGATCAAAAAGTTGGTGCAGTCGCTCTTCCCCATCCAGTCCGGCGGCCAGGTTGTAATCCGGGCGGCCATCAAGGGACAGCGACATGCCGACCTCCGGGAAGGCGAGCGCGTACATCAGAAAAAGCTGGCGGATATGCGCGGTTTCCGTCTGGATGGAGCGCAAAAATTTTCGGCGCGCGGGGATGTTGTAAAACAGATTGCGCACCTCGACGGTCGTGCCGGGCGGACAACCGGCATCGCGCACATCAGTCAGGCGCCCGCCCTCAATGAACACCTCCGTTCCTCCGGGTTGATCGGCCACGCGGGTGCGCAGGGTGAAGCGCGAAACCGAGGGAATGGCCGCCAGCGCCTCGCCGCGAAAGCCCATGGACGTGACGTTTTCCACGTCGTGCATGTCGCGGATTTTGCTGGTGGCATGGCGCTCAATACAGAGGAGGGCATCGTCGCGTGTCATGCCGCAGCCGTTATCTTCCACGGCAATCAGGCGCCGCCCGCCTTCTGTGATGCTCACATCCAGGCGTGTGGCGCCGGCATCCAGCGCGTTCTCCATTAACTCTTTGACCACGGAGGCGGGACGTTCCACCACCTCGCCTGCGGCAATTTTGTTGATTACCGTGTCGTCGAGCAGTCGAATGGGTTTTCGTTCCGCCATGAGGCCGCCGGGTTCAGGATACGGCGATGTTCACGAGGCGGCCCGGAACCACAATCACCTTGCGGATCGTTTTGCCTTCGGTCCATCGCAGCACATCGGGATGGTTCATGGCTTCGCGTTCGAGCGCCTGCTGGTCGGCATCGGCGCTGACCATGATGCGTCCGCGCACCTTGCCGTTGACCTGAAGTACGAGCTCCACCTGATCGCGCACCAGGGCGGCCTCGTTCACTTCCGGCCACGCGGCGTTCAGGATGCTGGGCTTGTTGCCCAGTTCCACCCAGAGTTCTTCGGCCATGTGCGGCGCGAAGGGGGAGAGCAGCAGCACAACGCTTTCCACGGTTTCGCGAAATACGGCACGGGCCGCCTCACTGCTTTCCGGAGTGACTTTAACGGCCTCCACGGCATTCATCACCTTCATGATCTGGGCAATGGCCGTGTTGAAATGGAAGTCGCCTTCAAGGTCTGTTGTAATCTGGCGGATGGACTCGTGTGTCTGCCGGTGCAGGTCGCGCATGGCCGGATCCAGTTCTGACGGCGACGGTTTGCATTTCGGGGCCGCCCGCAGCAGATCGCGGTGATCGTACACGCACCGCCAGATGCGCCGCAGGAAACGAAAGGCGCCCTCCACGCTCTGATCGTTCCATTCCGCGTCCTTTTCAGGCGGGCCGATGAAGAGCGTATAGACGCGCACCGTGTCGGCGCCGTATTCGCGGATGAGTTCCATCGGACTGACCACGTTGCCCTTGGATTTGGACATTTTGTAGAGCTGGCCGTCCTTTTCGCTGCGCTTGCAGATCATGCCCTGCGTGAAGAGATGGGCAAACGGTTCGTCGAAATGAATCAACCCGATGTCATGCAGCGCCTTGGTGAAGAAGCGGGAATAGAGCAGGTGCAGAATGGCATGCTCAATGCCGCCGATATACTGATCCACCGGAAGCCACTGGTCGCAGGCGGTGGTGTCGATGGCCTTTGTTTCATCCCGCGCATTCAGATAGCGGAAGAAGTACCAGCTCGAATCCACGAAGGTGTCCATCGTGTCGCTCTCGCGTTTGGCGGGCTTACCGCATTTGGGGCAGGGCACATTCATGAAAGAGGCGTTTCCGCGCAGCGGCGACTCGCCGGTGGGCTTGAAGGCGACGTCGTCCGGCAGGAGCACGGGGAGGTCTTTTTCCGGCACGGGTACGAGCCCGCACGACTCGCAGTAAATCATGGGAATGGGCGCGCCCCAGTAACGCTGGCGGCTGATCAGCCAGTCGCGCAGACGGAAATGCACCGTGCCTTTTCCGAAGCCCTTTTCCTCGGCATAACGAATCATGCCCGCCATGGCGGCGCGGTTGGGTTGTCCGGAGAACGGGCCCGAATCCACGCAGATTCCGTCTTCCGTATAGGCATCCGTCATTGCGCTCAGCTTCAGGCTCTGTTCGGGATTCTGAATGGAAATTTCAATGTCCAGCCCGTATTTTTTGGCGAAGGCCCAGTCGCGGGTGTCGTGTGCGGGAACGGCCATGACCGCGCCGGTGCCGTATTCCATCAGCACATAATTGGCCACCCAGAGCGGAATGCGTCGGCCGTTGTAGGGGTTGATCACATAGCGTCCGGTGAATACGCCGGTTTTCTCCAGTGTTTCCGAAGCACGGTCGATGTTGGTCAGCGTTTTGACCGAATCCTGATACGCGAGAATGGCCTTTTCCTCCGGAAGCCCGGCAACCATTTCGCGCAGTTGGGCATATTCCGGCGCCAAAACCATGTAGGTGCAGCCGTAAATCGTGTCCACGCGCGTCGTGAAGCAGGGAACCGCGGACTTGGAATCGGGGCGCCCATCCGCGCGGGGTTCCAGGTTGAAATCAATGCGGGAACCCTCGCTGCGTCCGATCCAGTTGCGCTGCATGATTTTTACGCGTTCGGGCCAGCCGGTCAGCTTTTCCAAATCGTCCAGCAGGCGCTGGGCATAGGCCGTGATTTTGAAAAACCACTGTTCGAGGGCTTTCTGTTCCACCACGGAGGAACAGCGGTCGCACTTGCCATCCACCACCTGCTCGTTGGCCAGCACTGTCGCGCAGGAAGGGCACCAGTTGACGTTGCCCCTGGCTTTGTAGGCCAGCCCTTTTTCGTAGAGCTTGAGAAACAGCCACTGCGTCCATTTGTAATATTCCGGCAGGCAGGAGGTGACCTCGCGGCGCCAGTCGTAGCAGCAGCCCCAATCGTGCAGTTGCTGCTTGATCACGGAAATGTTGTTCAGGGTGCTGATGCGCGGATGCGTGCCGGTTTTAATGGCCGCGTTTTCCGCCGGCAGGCCGAAAGCATCCCAGCCCATGGGCGCGAGTACACGCTTGCCGCGCATTTTTTTGTAACGAACAACGGCATCGCCGATGATGTAGTTGCGTCCATGCCCGACGTGAAGCGTGCCCGACGGATAAGGAAACATCATCATGCAATAGAACTTGTCACGGGCATCGCTGGTATCCACCTCGAACAGATGGTTGTCCTTCCAATACTGCTGCCATTTGGGTTCTATTTCCGAAAAAGGATATTTCTCATTCATCGTCGTGCCTCTGCTGTCAGTTGATGGGTTACAGAATCGGGGAAGGTATCGGAACCCCGCGAAAAATGCAATATCGCAACCGTACGCAAAAGGCGGGCCGCTGCTCGCGACGGC
>CAZISY010000002.1:0-102404 GCA_964542025.1 uncultured Verrucomicrobiota bacterium | reverse complement strand
CCCCTGCTCTGACCAACTGAGCTACGGGCCCAAAGGGAAAAGTGGTGGTGGGGCTTGGATTCGAACCAAGGAACCCATAGGGAACAGATTTACAGTCTGCCGCGTTTAGCCACTTCGCTACCCCACCACGCAAAAATCAGAGTCGGCATAGTACTGATTTTGCTTGGCTTGTCTACCCCCTTTTTTTAAAAATTCTCTGATGCCCGATGCAACCCCAGATTTCCCGGAACACCGTATGACTCAGCATTTCATTATCGAAGCCGCCGATTTGTCAAAAACGTTTAACGATTTCTGGCGGCGTCCCTCCGTTCGAGCCGTTCGAGGCATATCGTTTTCAGTGCGACCGGGCGAGGTGTTCGGGCTTCTGGGTCCCAATGGCTCCGGAAAATCCACCACGATCAAGATGATGCTCGGCCTGCTGCATCCTGATCAGGGGATGTTACGCGTACTCGGAGCAGCACCCACCGATGTAAAAACCAAGGCGCGCCTCGGGTTTCTTCCCGAAGAGTCGTATCTGTATCCCTATCTTTCTTGCGAGGAAACCCTTCACTTTTTCGGAAAACTTTTTTCTATTGATCCGGTGATTCGCCGGGAACGGGTGGATCAACTGCTTGAAATGATTGGCCTACAGCATGCCCGGAAGCGTTTGATCGGGGAGCTTTCAAAGGGAATGGCCCGCCGCGTTGGACTGGCCCAGGCACTGATCAACGATCCCGATTTAATCATATTGGATGAACCCACCTCCGGCCTGGATCCGCTCGGTTGCCGCCAGGTGAAAGACCTCATCCTGGCGCTCGCACAGCGCGGCAAGACAGTGCTCCTCTCTTCGCATCTGCTGGCCGACGTGGAAGACGTGTGCGACCGCATTGCCATTCTCTATAACGGAACCATCCGGGTGACAGGCTTCATGCACGAGCTGCTGGAAGATAAAAGCCGGTACATGGTATCTCTTCCTGAACTGCCGCCTGACCGGATGAAACATGTACTCGCGCGCCTCCGGGAGGCTCTGGGCGCTGAACCGGATATTCTCCGCCCGAAAATTCATCTCGAACAATTCTTTCTGGACGTGGTACGCCGGGCGCAGGAGGGACAGGAAGAATACTCAGGCGCGCAGAATGCCGGCAAGGTGGCGGGCTTTCTTCAGCGACCGTCCGATGTTCACCTCCGCATTGAAAGGGAATAGCCGTTATGTCAGCTGCCTGGACTATTGCTCTGCAAATGCTGCGTAACGCAATCCGTTCAAAACGGATTTTCTTTTTGGTGTTCCTGCTTTTATTCGTAACGGTGTTCCTGCCCCTGACGCTGAAGGGCGACGGCACCCCCGACGGCCTTGTGCGGCTGACCATTGGGTATACCCTGGGCCTTGTTCAGTTTCTTTTGGCCCTGACCGCCATCTGGTCCGGCTGTGTAGCCATCTCCGCCGACATTGCTCACCGCCCGCTCTATATGGTCATGACCAAACCGGTTTCTCCATTCAGCATCTGGCTGGGTAAATGGATGGGGCTTGCCATTCCGCTTGGACTCTTACTGGCCGGAAGCGCCGCCGTGATTCTGATTATGCTGAATAGTTCCCTTTCGCGCTTCGGGGTGACCTCCGCCGAACGAATCATTCTGAATGAAGAGGTTTTGGTCTCGCGCAAATCCATACTACCGGAGCCGGATCCATTCATCGTACAGGAAGCCCGCAACCTGTATCAGGAAAAACAACAACAGGAAGAAATTCCCGCGCCCCTAAGCGAAGCCGAGGCGCTGCGCCAAATTGAAACCGCCATGACGCTGCAAGCCAACCGACTCGAAGCCGGCGAGTCGCGAACCTGGTCTTTTCTGCTTCCGAAACCCCTGCGTAAATCACCTTTTTTTCATCTGCGCTACACGATCATGGCGCCGGGTGTTGAAGCCATATCCACCGAAGGCCGATGGGAAGTGCTGGATCAAAATCAGACGGTCCTGCTCACCGCAACGGCATCTCAACCGCGTGGAATTTCCCAATCCATACGTTTACCGATAACAGCCTGCTCATCGAATGGTGTCATTGTTCTTCGCTTCACCAATACTGATTCCGAAAAGCAGACTGTCATTTTTCCGCCGGAGTCACCCCCGACACTGCTTTGCCGCAGCGATTCGTTCCTGCAGAATTATCTGCGCGCGGTATTGATTCTATTTGTCCGTCTGCTTTTCTGGACGGCCATTGGCGTAACGGCCGGCTGCTTTTTTTCGCAACCGGTTGCTGTTCTGTTCACTGGCTGGCTCATCCTATTGAGCAACCTCAGCCTCTATCTGGGCCGTCTCAGCATCGAATACAACTTCTTCTCCGGTGATCCGTCCCATCGCATCATGAACCGACTGGCCGGTCCATTGTATTATCTGCTTCATCATTTGTTTCGTCCGCTGGAAGGTCAGCCGGTCCTCTCCATGCTCGTGAGCGGCGAACACGTCGGCTGGATTTCGGTAGCGCAGGAGGCCGGCGTCGCGCTGCTGCTGTACGGCGGTTTTCTGGCCTGGCTGGGCGCCGGCATTTTAAAACGCAGGGAAATTGGGCTTCCGGTGAAATCATCATGAAAAAAGTACGATGGATCAACGGTGCGTACCTGCTGCCGGCCCTTCTGCTGCTGGGCCTGGCAATGCTTTTCCAATGCCGTCTTTATTCCATGCAGCATGACGCCTCCCGGCACCCCGAAAACACCCGGCGCGCACCCACTCCCCGCGTGGCTTTCATCACCATCGTACTCGGCGGATTCCGCGGACTCGCCGCCGACGCGCTTTGGATCCGGGCCGCCCAGATGCAGCAGGAAGGGCGCTATTTTGAAATGGTTCAGCTGGCCGACTGGATCACGCAGCTGGAGCCGCAGTTCAGCGAGGTGTGGGCTTTCAATGCCTGGAACCTGGCCTATAACATCAGCGTCTTTTTCAATCGTCCGGAAGATCGCTGGCGATGGGTTCAAAGCGGCATCGCCCTGCTGCGTGACGAAGGCATCCCCTGCAATCCCGATGATGCTCAACTTTACTATGAGCTGGCTTGGCTGTTTGCGCACAAGCTGGGATCATTCACCGACTCGGCTCATGGCTACTACAAAAAAGCCTGGTCAAACGCCATGCGGCAATGCCTGGGCGGCCCCCGCCCGGATTATCAGCATCTGCAGGCGCCGGAGCTCCTCGCTCCGTACAAATTGGATCCTGCGATTATGCAGGTTGTGGAAGCGCAATACGGCACTCTGGATTGGCTGCGCCCCCAAACGCATGCAATATATTGGGCTTTTCAGGGATTGCCATCAGCCGATTCCTTCACCCGCACACGCCTGCAACGTCTGATCTTTCAATCCATGGCCGTTCTCGCCCTCGGAGAAAACACGAACGACTCGGAGTCCACCGCCTATTATCCGTCTGACCTGGCATTGCTCCCGTACGCGCGGCAATCCTATGAACAGGCTATTCAGGACGACCCCGGCAACGAATCCATTCATCAGGCCTATGCTTATTTTCTCACAGCCGCCGCCGAGAAACTCCGCACCGCAGGGAACGTCGCAGAAGCCAACCGGCTAACGAATCTGTTGAACGACCGCTATGCCGAAAGGCATGAGTAACCATTGATAGAATGCGCGATAATAACCGCTCAGGAATTGATTCGTATTCCGCGGCGTATGAACGTGGGAACGTCCAAATCTTCGCCATTACGCAGGGTGGGTTCCACATCTTTAAAACGCCCTTTGCCCGGCGACTCCAAATTTAAACTGGACTGAATGACCTTCGTCTTCTTTTTTCCGCCCTCGCCGCGATCCGGAGGCTGCTGTTGAGCCGTTGAAGCACTTCCTGCTTTCTCCGCGCATGCCAACGTGCGTTCCTCATCACATTCCGAGGCCAACACCAGCAGCGACAGTTTGTTATTCAGCGAAGGATCCAGCGATGTCCCCATTTTGATTCTCGTTCCGGGGCCCGTCAGCTCGCATAGCCGCGACATGATCGTTTCCATTTCCCGAAGGGTCAGACTGTCGCCCGCACATATACCCACAATCACCGCAGCGGATTTGCGCAGCACATCCTGCCCGCAAAAAAGCGGATGGTCCAGCACCTGCGCAACCACCGTTGTGCTTCGCTGATCTCCTTCCGCTTCAGCGCTGACCATGGTGCATACGCCGTGGCTGTTCATCACCATTCGGCGGACATCGGCAAAATCAATATTCACGATTCCCGGCAGCGCAAGCAGCTTCTGCATGTTCGTCACATTTCGCGACACCACATCCGAAACCACCCGGAATGCCGACTGAACGCTTGTTTTGTCCGAAGCCAATGTCAGCAACCGCTGGTTTTCCACCACCACCACGCCATCCACCACATTGCGGAACGTTCGAAGTCCTTCCTGCGCCGCTGCGCGCCGCTCCGGGCCTTCAAAATCAAAGGGCATCGTTACAAAACCGAGTACCAGCGCCCCCGCGTCCGACGCGGTTTCCGCCAGCGCATTGGCCCCACCCGTGCCGGTGCCGCCCCCAAATCCAGCCACGATGAATATGATGTCGGCCGTGGAACACAGATCCGCGAGTTCCTCGTGGTGTTCATTCAAGGCGCGCATACCGGCCGTAACCTCGCCCGCACAGCTCATGCCCTGCGTGGTTCGGGTATTCAAATGTATTTTTGACGCATCGGTCTCGATGGCGAGCGCCTGCGCATCCGTATCCACAAGGTATCCGTTAAAATGACTGTTCCATGCGCCGGACATGGACTGAACCACATGCACGCCGCATCCGCCCACTCCAAAAACCAGAATGCTCAGCTCGTGCATTTCCCTGATTTCCGTCTTTGCTTGAATATCCATAGTCCCTCTATTTTGGGCCTTTCAAAATACTAAACAGCCGTGAAAACCAACCGGTATCGGATTCCCGCTGTTCGCTGGTCTTAAAGCCGTACCGGATCATGCCCAGCGGTGCGGCATACTCCGGCCCTTCCGTAACCACCGCCAGCCCGCTGATGTTTCGGGGAATTCCCACATGACAGGGCATGCCAAACACCTGTGCCGCCAAATCGCACACGCCTTTCAGGTGGGCCCCACCGCCGGTCAGGAGAATTCCTGCACCGGACATCGAAAGCGGATTATAGCGCGTGATCTCCGCTTTTACCATGAAGAGAATTTCTTCCATGCGCGCGTTAATGATGGTGTGCAGGTCCGCCAGGTTTACATTTTTTCCATGAAAACCGCTTTCAGCCTGAAGAGCCACGGTTTGATTTTGCGGACACTGGCCTTTCAGTGCGTTCCCCCACTCCACCTTCAGCCGTTCGGCCTGCAAAATCGGAATACAAAAGCCGGTGGCGATATCATTCGTCACATGATCGCCGCCCACCGCCAACGCCCCCGCACAGGCAATGGCCCGCCCGCCGTACACCAGATAATCGGTGGTTCCGCCCCCCAAATCAATGACGATGACCCCGCTCTCTTTCTGCTCCGCCGTCAAAACCGCCAACGCCGAACACAATCCGCTGAAGGCCACATCCGCCACTTCCACATGTGCGCTTTTCAGCACTTTCACCGCATTCCGAATACGATTCCGAATGCCGTGCAGAATCAGCATGTCCACCGAAAGTTTAGAGCCTTCCATGCCGACCGGATCAATCACCCCGGGCTGATCATCGACATAAAAGTGCTGGTTGATGGTGTGCAGCACGGCGCGATCATGCGGCAGATTCAGCGTACGACCCACCTCCATGGCCCGGTCCATATCTTCTCGGCTGATTTCCCCCGATTCCACCGGTACATTTCCGTGATTGATCACACTTTGAATATGCCCGCCGGTAACCACCAAATGCACCTCGCTGATCGCAATACCGCTCTGCTCTTCCGCCATTTCCAATGCGGTCTTCACGCAGGTAAGCGCATTTTCAAACGCGATGATTTCCCCGCCCTTTCGGACGCCGCGCGAAGGGCATTCGCCCATACCCGTTACCATGATCTGGCCGTTTTCCAGCTGTTCGCCAACCAGTACGCGGATTTTTGAAGTGCCGATTTCAAGAGATACAATAGGATTCTGAGCCATAAGCAACACCCTGTGGTTGTTCAAATCTGACGATTGTATATCGATTCCTCGGCGAACGCAACGCCGGATTATTCAGCCGCGACACGCCGGAAAAAACAGACACCGAAAACAATGCCCTGCGGCTCAGCGGTACTGAACCGGGTAGTTATTGGCGCCTGTCGCATCAATCACCAGCGGGGTGATCCCCTTTTGCTCGCTCGTCTGGAGTAATCCGACCACTTTGGTCAACCGCTGAGTCATATCGTCCGGGGCCAGCAGAACGCTCGCGCCATTTCCAAGCTGCAGTTCCAAATAATCCGTATTGGTGATTTTTACTTCGCGCACGTTCAGGTATTTTCCGAGTCGCGTGGTATCACAAACATTCAGGACATGCAGAGCGCGCTGCACCTCATCGCTGCCCAGATAGCACCCCGGGCGCAGCCCGGTCTGTTTGATTCCCGTGATGGTTGGAAGATTCGGCGCACGCGAACTTGGACCAAGCACATAGCCCTGACGATCCACAGCCAGCGGCATCTGGCTGCCTTTTTTATCCAGCTGCGCCAGGGCCTGCCGCTCCACCACCTGAATCACCAGCGTGTCCGGCAGCTCGCGGCGAACCACCGCCTTTTCGATTACCGGCACCTGACTCTCCAGCAGCTGCTGAATGCCATCAATGTCCACCGTGAAGATATTCATGCCTTCCTGCACGTTGGCCCATTCCCGAAGGCGCGCCGGGGTAACCTGTTTACCATCCGACTCCAAACGCAATTCACGGATTAAAAACTGCTCATTCTGCGTGAAAAGCAAACGCCCCATTGATTGCGTTCCCATCATCAGCAAAAAAACAATCGCGGCCAGCGAAACCGTCAGCACAAACATGGAAATCCAGCGCTGACGCCAAATCATCCGTTGCTCTTTGACTCTCGCACGCACCAGCAAGACGGGCTCATGCACGGGCCGCTTACGCACGTTTTTTTTCGATCTCACGCGGGGATATTCTTCGTCATGCCACCACATCGTTATATCTCATTGATTATAAGCAAGTTGAAACCGAACGCACCACACTGTCAAAACCTAGTTCGGAACTTAGTCCACCTATTGTGGTTTTGCAAATATAATTTTCATAAAACAACAACATCTTGTTATTTCACAGCGACAAAAAAAGGCCCCCGTCCATGGTGAGATGGACAGGGGCCTTTGGATAAGAAACAATTAGCCGTTCACTTTGGCCATGTGAGCAATCAGGTCAACCACCTTGTTGGAATAACCCCACTCATTGTCATACCAGGCAATCAGCTTGACAAACGTGTCGTTCAGCGAAATACCGGCCTTGGCATCAAATACGCTTGTGCATTTCTCACCGATAAAATCGGAGGAAACCACTTCGTCTTCCGTATAAGCCATAATCCCCTTCAGCTCCCCTTCGGAAGCCGCTTTCATGGCCGCCTTGATTTCCTCGTACTTGGCCGGTTTTTCCAGACGGCAAGTCAGGTCCACGACCGAAACGTCAGCCGTCGGAACGCGAAACGCCATGCCGGTCAGCTTGCCGTTCAATTTCGGAATAACCTTGCCAACCGCCTTCGCGGCACCCGTGCTTGACGGAATAATGTTGAATGCCGCGCCACGGCCGCCGCGCCAGTCCTTGGCGGACGGACCATCAACGGTCTTCTGCGTGGCAGTCGTTGCATGAACCGTGGTCATCAATCCTTCGGCCACACCCCACTTGTCGTTGATCACCTTGACCAGCGGCGCCAGACAGTTCGTCGTGCAGGACGCGTTGGAAACAAACTGCGTTCCCTTCACATAGGTCTTCTCATTCACGCCCATTACGAACATCGGTGTGTCGTCCTTGGAAGGAGCGCTCATCACCACATACTTGCCGCCGGCGTTGATATGGGCCTGAGCCTTTTCTTTGGTCAGAAACACACCCGTGGATTCCACAATGTAATCGGCTCCGCATTCCGCCCATTTGATTTCGGCGGGATCCTTGCAGGCGTACACAGTAATGGCTTTTCCATTCACCACGAACTTGCCGTCCTTCGCTTCGCAGGTACCTTTGAAGCGGCCATGCACGGTATCATACTTCAGCATGTATACCATGTAGTCCAGATCAATGAAGGGGTCGTTGATCCCGACGACATCAATGTCTTTGCGTTCACATGCCGCACGAAAGACCAATCTTCCGATACGTCCAAACCCGTTAATACCGACTTTAATACCCATGTTCTGTCTCCTGTTTTTATTTGAAGTTCCCGCCTTTTGATCGGGTTTCTTCGAGTTGCCTGTTGAAATTGGCGCGTACGTTAACGAAATGCCCCCGCTTCGTCAACGAACAATGGCCCCGATTTTCATTCGGGCCTGCGTTTTTCACAGGCATTCTCCACTTGCCTCAATCATTTTTTCACCCTACACTTTTCGCCGTCAGTGACTGGATATTATTACCGATCTTACTATTTAGGAGGTTCATCATGGGAAGTCGCGGAATAGAAATAGTGAATATGGATGTGAACGAGCTGCTGCTCCTGCTGAACAAGGCATTTTGTGACGAATGGCTGGCCTACTATCAGTACTGGCTTGGCGCCAAAGTCATAAAAGGCCCCATGAAAGATGCCGTGGCCGCCGAACTGCTGCTTCACGCCGGCGAAGAACTCGCTCATGCGGATCTGGTGTCCAACCGTATCATTCAACTGGGCGGCACCCCGATCACCACCCCCGCTCAATGGATGAATTTTACGAATTGCGGCTATGAAGCTCCGGATGATCCCTATGTGGAAAAACTGCTTGAACAAAATATCCACGGCGAACAATGCGCGATCAGTGTCTACAAGGCCCTGATGGAAAAAACAAAAGACGCCGACCCCGTAACCTACAACATGGCGCTGCAGATTCTTTCCCAGGAAGTGGAACACGAGGAAGACTTGCAGGCCCTGCAGGAGGATATCGAACTGCTTGTGCGCCGTTAGTCTCCAACGCTGTACATGCACTGAATAACCGCCGGGAACGCCGGGTCACTGCTCCGTCGTCCGCATCGTTTCAAGTGGACCGGGCGCCCGCGTTCCCGCTTTTTGTCTATTGAACATGCAACGCCTGTTTATTAGTATGCGCAACGTAACGTTAAAACCCAAAGGATTTCAGATGAATAAACTCGGAATGGTTGTTTCACTGCTTGCACTGCTTTCCCTTGCGTACCCGGTTACAGCGCCTGCCCGTGAAATAAAAGTTATCAACGGAGCCAATGTGGACGAAATAATCATGACAGAAGTTATGTCGTTCTGTAACGAGCAGCTTCCATTTACACTGACTTCTGCCATTTCGGCGGACTGCGCCTGTGCCAACGCGCAGGCCTGCCAGGAATCTATCCTCGCGTTGAAAACGGATAACGAGGCCGCCGTCATCGGGCTGGTCAGCGTCGATGATCCTAATTTTCATCAATCCATCAACACCAACCGCATGGTTGCACTGATCAACATCAAACCGCTGATCATTGCCGACACCCAGCAAACGGCCTGGCGCATGCAGCGCATGCTCATGCGCAGCGTCGCCTTTCTTTTGGGAATCGCACCGGCGCCCGATCCGCACTGCGTGACGCGCCATTATGAATCGCTGGCTGATTTTGACACCATGGGGCGCAACTTTACGCCGCCCTACAATCCGCTGGTGCGGCAACATGCGTTGGAACTCGGCATTACCCTCAATCCGGAACCTGTCGATACGGGACGAACTCCGCGTCAACCCTGAGGCCCCGAAATCACGCAACGCGTCATTTCAGCCCTTCTCTTACATAAACCGTCTGGCTGGATCCGCTGCTGCGTCGATCGAATTCAAACAGGCCGGTGGCTTCAAACAGCATGGAGATCGTGCGGTAGCCGTAGCTGCGCGGATCAAAATCCGGGTATTGTCGTTTGATCAGCGAGCCGCAGGCGGCGAGCAGCGCCCAGCCGTCTTCGTCCGCATATTCCGCCACCGCCCGACGCAGAATATTCACCAGCTTAGTGTCTTGGCAAAGCTGCTGTTTTGTTTTTTTAATCGCCGGTTTACGGCCGCCGGTCTTTTCCTCCGTCTTCACTTCATCCGGTGTTTGCAAAACCTCAGTCAGAATAAAATCATCGCAGGCATTGCGGAAGGCAATCGGTGTTTTCTGTTCGCCGACACCGAACACAAAAATCTGTGATTCTTTGAGGCGCGAAGCCAGTTTTGTGAAATCACTGTCGCTGGTGACCAGCGCAAAAGAATCAAATTGTTTCGTATACAGCAGGTCCATGGCGTCAATGATCATGGCCGCATCAGAGGAATTTTTGCCCTGCGTATAGGAAAACTGCTGCACAGGGGTGATTGCCAGCTCGTTCAGGGGCTGCTTCCAATTCTTCAGATGAATGCTGCTCCAATCACCATACGCTTTTTTAACAATGATATGACCGTGTTTGGATAGCTCGTTCAGCACGGCGGCCAAACCACTGCACTGCGCATTTTCCGCATCAATCAGCACGGCTATTTTCTTTTCTGTTTCAATATCTTTCATTTGTTCACTTTCTGACGCTGACCTTGATTCGCTGACAAAAGCGTGTTCTCAGGGGAGCGGGGGCGTCACTTGTTTATCCGCATCCCTTTCAGCTTAGTGCCTATTCTTCCTTCAGCACATCAATAAACCGATCCGCCTCGGCGATGGCGATGTCCATATCATGAATGAGGCTGTCCACATTGCTCTGAACACTAATCAGCTCCTCGCTCAGTCCCGCAATAGCCCGTGCATTCAGGTTGTGCTTCATAAAAAGAACCTGATCCCGCAGCGAAACCAGCACCGGCTCCAATTTGGATTCGGCCTTCTTCATGGAGGAAATCAGTTCTTTATATTTCGCTTTTGTCCCGTCGTATTTCTTCTGGCTGGCTTTCCGCAGCGTGTCACTGGAATACTGCTTAATTTCCGTTCGCCATTCCTTGAAAAGCGCCTCGGACACCCCTTCCACGGCGGCAATGCGTTCATGCACGGCCTCAGCCTCAGCCTCACTTTTTTTCAGGGTGGCATTGAGTTTGTTATATTCTTTCTCCAGATCTCCACCTTTGAAATTCACCACGCTTTTAAATTGTTCCATGGCGGTCAGGAATTGTTTTTTCGCTTCATCCTGAGTATCACGCGCCTCCTTGACGCGGTCCATCATGATGTCGCGCTTATGAACGCCGATTTTTTCCATCGCCCCGTAATACATGCTGCTGCATCCGCAAAGGGTAAGCATAAAAACGCCCAGTACAAGAAACCGATGGTTCATCGTGTCCTCCTTCTATTACGCATTCAGGGATTTCGCTTCGGGACTCAACGCTCCGATACGCTTCATCACATGTTCTCCGGCCAGCGCATAAACTTCTTTTCCCTCACCGAGCCGGTGCAACTCTTCCGGATAAATCGGCTCGCCGAAATACACCTTGATTTTACAGGGCTTAATGAAAGATCCGCCCTTGGGATAAGCGCGATAACTGCCGTCAATAAACACCGGTACCACCGGGACGCCGGCTTTGGCCATGATAAATCCAATACCTGCCTTTGAGGCCTTGATCTCGCCGTCTTCCGAGCGCGTCCCCTCGGGAAACAGCGCCACTACCTGCTCATTTTCCAGATGGGAGAGCACCGTACGCATCGCGCGCAGATCACCTTTGGTGCGGTCCAGCGGGATCGTCAGCAAATGGTCGAACAGCCAATCGGTCGCACGGCTTTTTCGCAGCGTGGCACGCGCCACAAAGCGCACCAGGCGGCGCATGGCCACCCCCACCCCGATCAGCGGCGGATCCAGAAAACTGACGTGATTCGCCGCAATAATGCACCCACCTGTTAACGGAATATGCTGACGCCCGATGTATTCAATCCGAAACCACAGCGCCGCCCAAATACGCACGGCATAAACCGCCAACCAGTAAAATATCCGACTTTCGTTCATCCGCTCATCCCTGCGTTTCGTTTACCTGCTGCACAATCAGACGAACCACCTCGTCAATGCCCATATGAGTCGTATTCACCACCGTTGCGCCCAGAGCGATCTGAAGAGGCGCGGTTTTTCGTGTGGTATCTTTCTGGTCTCTGCGCAGCAGCGAGTGTTTGACATTTTCCACGCACTCCGCGCCCTCCGAAACCTGCAATTCTTTGAACCGCCGCCGGGCGCGCTCCTCGGGATCGGCATCCAGATAGTACTTCCACGGCGTCTCGGGAAACACCACCGAACCAATGTCACGACCTTCCATCACAATAGAGCCGAAGGCCTGAACCGCCCTCAGGCGCTCCACAATGAAATGGCGCACTTCCGGAATAGCCGCCACGTCCGATACCCGCTCGCGAACCGCCTCCTTGCGCAAGTGGGCGCGCGGCTCTTCGCCGTCGATATGAAAATACAGCGTCCGTTCTTCGATGAAAAAATCCCAAACGGATTCATTCATGACGCGAATGACCGCCTCGGGATCCTTCACATCCACCCCGCATTGCAGGGCTTTCCAGGTCATTCCCCGGTAAAGCGAACCGGAATCCACATAAATAAATGCCAACGCCTGCGCCACCTGCCGGGAAACGGTCGACTTCCCGGATGCTGACGGACCATCAATGGCAATAACCACTCCTTCATTCGGTTTCATGCACCTGCGCTCCAAGTTTTATTAAATCGTTCCAGAATGCGGGATACGATGTACTCACACATTCCACATTTCGAATCGTCGTTGGCCTTTCTGAAAAGAGGGCCAACACCGCCATCGACATCGCTATCCGATGATCGCCATGGGCATCCAGTTCAGCCCCGCCGAGAATCGGCGTACCGCCCCGAATGATCATGCCGTCAGCCGTTTCGGAAACGTCTGCTCCCATGGCCTTCAAATGATGCACCATGACGGCAATACGATCCGACTCCTTAACCCGCAGTTCCGAGGCCTCGCGGATAACCGTTTGCCCGGTTGCCAGCACTCCGGCCACGGCCAGAATCGGTAGTTCATCTATCAGAGACGGTATTTCAGGTCCACCCATTTCTGTGCCTCGCAAAGCACCGCCTTCAATGCACAAATCACCCATCGGCTCCTCGCCGGCATCATGCCTCGGGTTAATCTGCACCGATGCACCCATGCGCTGCAGGACATTCAGGATGGCGTCGCGCCCGGCATTCAAGCCCACACCGTCGATCACCAGACGCATGCCGGGACTGCAAGCCGCCGCCACCAGACAAAACGCCGCGGAGGAAATGTCGCCGGGAATCCGTATATTAAAGCCGTCCACATCCGGCCCGGAGGCGCCGAAACCCTCAAGCGCAATCCATCCATCGCCCGTTTCCAAAGGAATCCCGAGTGTTTTAAACAGGCGTTCCGTATGATCACGGCTTGGAGCCGGTTCATGAATCACCGTGCGTCCAGCGGAATAAAGGCCGGCCAGCAGGATGCAGGATTTCACCTGGGCCGAAGCCATCGGCATGGGATACGTAATGCCGTGAAGATGTCCGCCTCGAATTGTGATCGGTGCTGTGCCCTTCTCGCCGGTGAGTTGAATCACAGCGCCCATCTGCTCCAGCGGTTCCTTGATCCGCCTCATGGGCCGCGAACAGAGCGAGGCATCTCCCGTGAGGGTGACCGTCATTGGAAATCCGGAAAGCAACCCCGCCAGAAGACGCGTCCCGGTTCCGGAATTTCCAAGATCCAGCGGGGACTCGGGTTGCCGCAGGACATTGCCCGTTCCCTGAATGATCAGTTCTTCCCGCTCAAACTGAACGCCCGCCCCGAGCCGCTCCATCGCATGGAGCGTATTCAGGCAATCTTCGCCCATCAAATAGCCTTTCACCCGCGAAGTACCCCGCGCAATACCGGCCAGCAGCGCCACGCGCTGCGAGATGCTTTTATCCCCCGGCACGGTGATCCGGTGTCCGCCCCGGGAAAGCCCCGGATCAATTCGTACGGCGTGAAAACTATTCATCCCACACCCCGCGCTCTGCGTTCCGACCATTCATCAGCGCATGCCGATACGCTGCGGCCATGGTCAGATAGCGCTCCACCCCATTCATATCGCCGCATTCCAGCATCTGATTAAATTTTGTCAATGCCAACTGCACCGCTTCGATCTCCAGTTGCATATTCTCCCGATTGCTTTCAAAAATATCTTTCCACATGGCCGGAGAACCGCAGGCCAGGCGCGTCATGTCCCGATACCCCGGCCCGCACAACTCCCCGGATACGGCTTCTGCAGATTCGCGCAGGACAGTGGCAGCCAGCACGGAAGACAGCAAATGCGGCAAATGACTCGTCCGGGCCAGGGCGCGGTCATGTGCTTCCGGGGTCATGACCGTAATACGGCAGCCCACCTGTTCCCACAGCGCACGAACCTGTTCCAGCGCCCGGCTTTCAGTATGATCGGTCCGCGTCAGCACACACACGGCTCCGTTGTAAAGATTCTCCACGGCGGCGGTCACTCCGCTTTTCTCTGCACCTGCAATCGGATGACTTCCCACAAAACTCATTCCCGTTCCCTGCAACAGGTCTTCCATTTGTTTTTGTAAAAGTGCTTTGGTACTTCCGACATCGGTCAATACGCCGCCGCGCTTCAGGTTGTCCCGAACCTCACGCGCCAAATCAGGCATGGAAAGCACCGGCACGCAAGCCACCAGCAAATCCGCCTGATCCACAGCCTCGGGCAACGAGTTTCCCGCCTCATCGCACAGCCCGTGTTCCATTGCATAGCGGATGGTTTCCTGCCGCCGGGCGTACCCCGCCAGAGTGCCGGCCCATCCGCTCTTTTTCAGCGCCAGGCAAAGTGACCCGCCCATGAGGCCGAGGCCGAGAACTGCTATTTTCCGCACACCTTCCATCGCCATATTACCATCTTCCCGTGTGCGCCCAAGGCGGCATCAAATTGTTTTGCCCACTGCTCCGGCAATCGCCCTCATCTGTTCCATCATGCTTCGAAACGTTTTGGGCAGTAGAGATTGCGATCCATCCGAGAACGCCTCTTCCGGACGCGGATGCACTTCCACGATCACGCCATCGGCGCCCGCCGCCACCGAGGCGCACGCCATCGGCTTCACCAGATCCCAATGTCCCGTACCGTGGCTCGGATCCACGATCACCGGCAAATGACTTTCCCGGTTCAAAACCGGAACCGCGCTCAAATCCAGGGTGTTTCGCGTCATGGGTTCAAAGGTGCGGATGCCCCGTTCACAGAGAATCACTTTATGGTTTCCCTGGCTCATCACATACTCCGCACTCATCAGCAGCTCCTGCACCGTGCTGGAAAGACCGCGTTTGATCATGACGGGCTTATCGGTGCGTCCCACCACCTTGAGCAGATTGAAATTCTGCATATTTCGCGCGCCGATCTGGATGATGTCGCACATTTCCGCCACCATCTCCACATCGCGCGTATCCATGACCTCCGTCACAATGTGCAGACCGAATTTTTCCCGGGCTTCCACCAGGATGGCCAATCCCTTCACGCCCATGCCCTGAAAGGCATACGGAGACGTACGCGGCTTGAAGGCTCCGGCGCGCAATACGGTGGCACCGGCTTCTTTTACGTATTGCGCCACCTCCATAAGGCATTCCCTGCTTTCCACAGCGCAGGGCCCGGCCATCACCACCAGCTGCCTGCCACCGATCCGCACAGGCGGTTTTCCATTGATCGAGGGCAGCTCGATGATTGTTCGTTCGGGATGGAAAGCCGCATTGGCCAGCTTGTAGGGTTTCAGGACGTTCATGGTGTATTCCACACCCGGGAACACATCCACCGGCTTCACCCGCAGAATGGATTCATCGCCTATTACCCCGATAATGGTGCGTTCCTCGCCGCGACTCAGATTGGGAAGCAGCCCCCATTCGCGAATTTTATCAACGATGTGCTGAATCTGTGCGTCCGTTGCATCCCGTTTCAATACGATGATCATGACTGTATGATCCCTTCTTCCATCAGTTCTTTCATGGCGTGAATCAGTTTCTTGTTTTCATGCGCCGTACCCACGGTTACCCGTATCCATTCCGGCATGTTATAGTTGGACACCGGACGTACAATCACCTTTTTGCGCTGCAACGCCTCAAACACACGCCGCCCTTCGCCCACACGGACCAGCATGAAATTGACCCGCGACGGCACATAGGTCAGCCCCATCTGCGCAAACGATGCCTCCAGAAACGCAAGCCCGTCTTTCACCATCAGCCGAGTCCGCTCCACATGCTCATGATCATCCAGCGCCGCCAAAGCAGCAATCTGCCCCATCGCATTGACATTAAATGGCTGACGCACCCGGTGAAGCAATGCAATTTCGCGCTTCCCTGCAATTCCATAACCCACCCGCAGCCCGGCCAAACCATACGCCTTTGAAAACGTCCGCAGCACATACACATGGGGACGCGCGCGCGCGTATCGAATCAGATCCGGCCGGTCCGCCGGATCCATCAGTTCAATGTACGCCTCATCGAAAACGACGGCCACATGATCCGGCACACGCTGCATAAACGCATCAATTTCCCCGGGGCTTACGATCGTACCTGTGGGATTGTTCGGATTCGCCACAAACACAATGCGCGTGTTTTCGTTGATGGCGGCCAGCATGGCATCCAGGTCGTGCCGATAATCCTTCATCGGTACGGCGATGGCCTGAGCCTGCCGTGCGGGCGCAACCAGCCGGTACACGACAAATGCCCGATCCGCCATCACAATGTTTTTGCCCGGACTCAAATATACTGTCGCCACCATTTCGAGCAGTTCATTGCTTCCATTGCCCACAATGATTTCATCTGATTGCACATGCAGCAGCTCCGCCAGCTTTTCCCGGAGATAGTGCGACCCGCCATCCGGATAGTAGTGCATTTTTTCCGCCGCATGCTTAATGGCTTTTATCGCCAGCGGAGACGGCCCCAGTGAGTTTTCGTTGGAGGCCAGCTTGCATATGTCATCCACACTGTCAAAGCCCAGCTCTCGCGCCACTTCCTCAATGGGTTTTCCCGGTTCGTACAATCCCAAATCCGCAATCCAGGGGTTTTCGATCTGCATGATTAGCATCCTTGTTTCATAGATTAAAAAACGGACGTTTTCTACACTTTCGCCAATCAGGTGTCTGTAAAAAACCTTCGGAAAGCGCATTCAAAGACGTCTGCCGCCTGTTCTTATGGATAAGAATGTCCCGCAGCGCCGCTTCCCTCAGAAAGAGGGAGCCGCCTGGAGTGATTAGTGCCCGCAGTGTTCGACACGGAGGAGTGTGATTCTTCCGGTTGCCACAGGGCCAGATCGGGGTCCGCATAGCCGGAGTGGGCCGCAGTGCCGGCGTGTTCCTGCACCTCCCACCGGTCATAAACGGCTTGTTCCTGACGGAATAGGAATATGCAGGAAGCCAGCAAAACGATCAGCCCTATCCAGGCATTCCGCTCACGCGTCATCTTCATGGCGTTATAAGCGCCGATATTTCCGTGCTTGTCAAAGTCTATTTGCCGCCCGCTCCGCCCCCGCTCAAACTACCCCATGAAATAGCGGAGATAGATATAAACCGTGCAGAAGACCAGGCTCAGCAGCATGAAAGGCAGTCCATATCGGGTGAAGCCCCAGAACGAAAAGGCGCAGTTGTTGCGTTTAGCAATTTGCGAAATCACCACGTTGGCGGACGCCCCCACCAGACTTCCGTTGCCTCCCAGACAGGCCCCCAGGGCCAGCGCCCAGTACAGCGGAGCCTCAATCTGAACATGAACAAGATCCTCCGATCCGGCGATGCCCATTTGCGATGCAAAAATTGGAACAATTCCCTTAACGAGAGGAATCATGGCCATGACCAGGGGGATGTTGTCCACGATGGCTGACGCTATCGCACTGAACCAAAGGATCACCATCGCCGTCATCAGGAGGCTTCCCCCGCTCATTTCCAGCATGAACGTGCCCATATGCTCAAACACGCCATTGTATTCCAGAGCTCCAATCAGCATGAAAAGCCCGACAAAAAATAAAATGGTATTCCACTCCACGACGGCCATGATTTTATGCAGCTCCACGCGACACACCAACACCATTACCAATGCGCCAACCAAGGCCACAATTCCCGGCTCAATCTCCAGCGGACGTCCCAGGAAAAAACCCAGCAACACCAGGGCAAACACGATCAAAGCACGCCGTAATACCACCGGCTGCAGAATCGCGGCTTCCGGGTGGGATCGCAAAATACGGGCGCGCGCCGATTCCTGAGTTTTTGTTTTTACGCGGAAAAGCACAAAGATCAGCGCCAGAGAAACGGCAATTATGACCAGAATGATCGGCGAAAGATTGAAGAGAAAGTCATTGAAATCCAAGGTGGTTTTTGAACCAATCAGGATATTGGGCGGATCGCCAATCAGCGTCGCGGTGCCGCCGATATTTGAAAACACGGCCTCCATAATCAGAATCGGCACGGCGGGAATTTCCAGAATCTGTGAAAGCAGGATCGTGATTGGAGCAATCAGGATCACGGTGGTCACGTTGTCCAGAAAGGCCGAAATGACGGCCGTGGTCAACAGGAGCAGCAACATAATGACAATCCCGTTTCCGCGTGCCCATCGTGCCAGCTTAATGGATATCCACTCAAATACGCCTGTACCCGTCAGGATGTTGACAATCATCATCATGCCGATCAGCAGGAATATGACGTTGAGGTCCACCTTTTGAAGCGCATCAGCATAAGGAATGTAATGCAGCATGATGACGGCGCCCGCGCCGAGCAGCGCTGCGATGGTTTTATCCACCCATTCAGTGGCAATGAACAGGTAGGCTATCAGAAAAATAATGATACATCCGGTCATGACGTCTCCTAAAAATTGATAACTTTATCCAGAACGGTGCTGCGTTCAATGGTGCCGATCCAGCGCTGATCTTCATCGATGATGTACAATTGCGGATACCGCTTCACCGCCAAATCAAACACTACTTCGAGCATCGTATGATCCGGCGCAACAGCCCCAAACTCTTTAGACATCAGATCGCTGGCTTTGGAATGAGCCTCCGCCGCAAAGTATTTTTCAAACGGATCGAACTCGGCAATGAAGGAAACGCTTTGCAGTTTTTGGAAAAATTCCGGCAGGCCGAACCGAAAAAGACGGTTCGTTGTTATCTCCCCGACCAGTCGTTTTTCAGCATCCAGAACCGGTAGCACATCCAGCTGTTTTTCAAACATCAGACGGGCGACTTCTTTGAGTGAGGTGTCCGGATGCACGAAGTTCCCGGGTTGCCGCATGATGTCGCGCGCGCAAATCGGGGTATCAATCCGCAGATTCAGTCCGCACAAATGCTGGTAGGCAAACTCGGAATTTTGCAGCGAACAGAATGACGTTCGCAAAACATCGCCGGAAAAACAACGAAGCATGCCCGACATCACCTGCAAAGATATCGTCGGCTTGCCCGACGGCGTAATCACCATGAACACCAATTGTACGGGATCTGAATCAGACGAAAACGACATGGGATTTTTCAGTGTGGCTATGGCCAGACCCAGCGTTTCCACGTCATCCATTCGGGCATGCGGAAGGGCCATCCCGCAACCAATGGCGGTGCTGCGCTGGGCTTCACGGGCAAGAACCGCCTGATATATGCTCTCCGCGGTTACCCGTGGATTTTTCTGCAAATAGTCAGCAGTCGCAATGACCTGCACCATGCGCCTGAAAAGATCATTCTGATCGGTCACGTCAACCTGTAGCAGTATTTGCGCTGATGACAGGCACTTGAGTAAATTCATAAGACATATCCTTTCTGAACACCGGAATTCTCTCTCCGCCGAACGCGTAAATGAGCTTTAGCCGTCAGTGGAAACTCCGGAGGTATCCGAAAACGCGGAGGATGTACGCCCATTTGCGGCAGTGAGCCAGAAAAAAAGAAATAATCCTCGCGCCGGATTTCTATGCGTGTCATTAGAAAGACGCGAGCTGCCAGCGCGTTCTCCGGCTTTGAACTGTACAAAATCCGATTCGCTGACTACACTCAGCACATGATTTCAAGGCCGTATATCTTCTCCATCGCCGTCATTGCAACATTTTTAGTCATTGCCCATTCCGCACTGGCCGTGCCGATTACAGCAATGACTACCCGCGAGACACCCTATTACAGCCCCGACAATTTAGAAGAACCGGAGGGCTCTCTGCCTGCGTTCATTTCCGTTTCCATTTTGAAGAGCAGCGAAACGGAGCAACTGCTGACCATCACCTTTGATACGGCCTCCGGCACAAAAAAACAGGCGCTGATTCATAAATCGTTTATTGATCCCGCGTTCCTCGCCACTCCCGAACCGACTCCAACGGTTGTCGTTTATGCCGAACCCACGCCCACACCGTCCCCCGGACCCACGCCCACACCGCTTCCTCCCGATACTCGCCGAATCACAACACTTCAACGCATTCCGGCCTACGATGCCTATGCCGTTCATCGGCTCATCGGTTATTTCCCCAAAGGAGTTGAGTTGCTGGTTTTGAGCAACGGACCTCCCGCTTTCAGCCACGTCCTATATGCCACCGAGTCCCGCGAAATTCGCGCATTATGCCGAAATACCGATCTGCAAACGCCATCTCAACCCGCCACCCCAACCTCCACCTCTCCTTCAGCCAACGATTCCTCCGCCAACGAATGGCTGAAAAACGACGAGGGATACAAAGAAGCATTGAGCCTTCAGCGTTCAACGAGGAACCGGGTACTGCTCTATTTCAATGCGTCCTGGAATAATGATTGCGAAAAGCTCTCCAACGATCTCCTGTTCACCACAGACTTTATTAACGCCTCGAAAGACATCATCAAGGTCAGCATCAATCCCGAAGCCGGAAAACAGGAAGCCGCATTGTCCGGTAAATACGATATTTCCACGCTCCCTACGATCCTGATTCTGGACACACCGGGCGGTGAGCCACGAAAGATCAAACTGGTGAAAAAGATGTATGGGAACGTTCGCGTTCTGGATCTTCCGAAGGCGTTGTCCCTTATCCGTAAAGAATGATACCGGGGACCTCTGCGGCCGCTCACTCCGCGTTAAGCGGCGTTGTCGTCTGCCGCCGCCGTTGAATGATCTTTTGCGCCCTTCGAATTGTTTCATATAACAAGGCGGGTTTAATGGGTTTTGGAATATAGTCATCCATGCCCGCCGTAATACAACGGTTTCGATCTTCCGGAAGCACATGGGCAGTCATCCCGGCAATATAAGCGGCATTCCCATCTTTTCGAATCTCGACCGTGGCTTCCAATCCGTCTTTGCCCGGCATTTGAATGTCCATCAGGATCAGGTCGTATTTCTTCTCACGAATCCGTTGAACAGCGTCCTGACCGTTTGCCACCACATCAGCCGTCAACCCCACTTTGGCCAGCATTTTCAAAGCGACTTTCTGGTTCACCAGATTATCCTCGGCGAGCAGAATGGTAATCGGTATATCCAACACGCCATGCCCCTGATCCCGAGTACCTTCCATTTCGGCAGATGCCTGCTCACCGAACAACAAGCGAACCATGGTTTCTCGCAGTTTCCACAAGCGAACGGGCTTGGCCAGCCAGGCATCTACGTTTTCGCCGACTTTTTCCGTACCGATCGTGGTCAGGTAGACAAGTGGAATCTGTGTACCTTCGCACAAGGTTCGCAGCTGATCAAGCCAGCGGGGAATTCGTTCAACCATTGTGTTGTCCACCACGCATACCCCGCCTGAAATCGCTGCATCACCCGGGGATAAACAGGCCAATTCATCCTGACTGCAGCAGCTGATTACCCGCATTCCCCACTTCCCAAGCACCCGCGAAATCACTTCATATAATGAACGATTTCCGATGCTCAGCAGTACGGCACGGTCTGCCACCGAAATCTGAAATACCGGCGGAATATGTTCTTCTGCAGGCAGGCGCACTTCGATGTGAAAATGAAAGTGCGAGCCCGCTCCCTCGGTGCTTTCCACGCTCAGCGCCCCTC
This sequence comes from uncultured Verrucomicrobiota bacterium, assembly GCA_964542025.1. Classification (GTDB taxonomy): domain Bacteria; phylum Verrucomicrobiota; class Kiritimatiellia; order RZYC01; family RZYC01; genus JAQVYB01. Next base: position 80,518 of record CAZISY010000002.1, on the reverse strand, counting down.
CCATCATGGCACAAAGCTCCTTGCAAATGGACAGGCCAAGCCCTGTGCCGCCGAATTTACGCGTGGTCGACGAGTCGGCCTGCTTGAAGGGGTCAAAAATACGATCTATTTTTTTCGGATCAACGCCGATCCCGGTATCCGTTACGGCGACATGAATTGTGCTGCGACCTCCATTCCGAATGCCGGGACGAATGGAAAGAATGATTTCGCCCTGTTCCGTGAACTTTACGGCATTGTTCAGCAGATTGACCATGATTTGCCGCACACGGCCGGGATCACCAATCACCGTAAACGGAACTGCCGGGTCCACATCGTAAATCAACTCCAACCCCTTCTCCACAGCCTTTGGAGCAATCATATTCAGCGCCGATTCAGCACAAACGCGCAAATCAAAAGGTATGGATTCAAGCTCCAGCCTTCCGGATTCGATTTTGGACATGCTCAAAATATTGTTTATGATGTCCAAAAGCACTTCGCCGCTCATTTGAATAGTGCGCACATAATCCCGCTGTTCTTCAGTCAGTCGCGAATCGGCCAACAGGTGCGCCAACCCCACCACGGCATTCATCGGTGTCCGTATTTCGTGGCTCATATTCGCCAAAAATTCAGATCGAACCCGAACCGCCGACTCGGCCACCTCTTTCGCTTTTCTTAATTCAATATTAGTTAGGCGCAAATCACGCCGCAACCGCCATTTCTCAATGGCTGACCGTATCGCCAAGCGAAGGGTTTCATTGCTGACGGGTTTTTGCAAAAAATCCACCCCGCCTTCTTTCATGAATTCCACGGCGGTGTCGAGATTGCTGTGCGCCGATATAGCAATGACCATCGTATCCGGGTTAATTTTACGAATTTCCCGAAGCAGCTCCAACCCATCCATATCCGGCATACGGATATCCGTGATCATCACATCCACATTATAGCGACGGGCAATATCCAGAGCCTCATGCGCGTGATTAGCCGTCTGGACTTCATACGGTTGCTTGCGCAGCATGTAGCAGAGTGATTCCGTCACGTCCGGCTCATCATCAACCATCAGCAGTCGGATCGTTTCTTCGCTGGACATCGCGCACCCCTTGATTAACGGCTGCAACTCAACGAATCAGGCTTTTTGCTCCCGCCCCATTACCGACCGAATGCCATCCGTAAGCTGCTCAATTTGAATCGGCTTGCTTAAGAGCAAATCAATGTTTTCCGGCGGATTATCACGGGCACGCAGCAAATCACCGAATCCGGTCACCATAATCACCGGAGTCTTTCCGGCACTTTTTATCATGGCGGCCAACCGATCACCGGTCATTTCCGGCATCGCCTGATCCGTAATCACCAGATCATATTTTTTTGTTTGAAATCTGTTCCATCCGGTCTGGCCGCTGTCTTCGGCATCGACATCGTGGCCCATACGCTTCAAAACACGCGTCAGCATTCTCCGCATCGGCAGTTCATCATCCACCACAAGTATGGAATAAATCTGCTCCGGGCCTGCCATGGGCGTGGTTTCGTCCCGGCCTGACGCCTGTTTCCGGGTTTTATCGGGAATCCATTCCGGCTTCCCCTCGGAAAGCGGGAAAGAAATCGTTACCGTAGTGCCCTGTCCCACTTCGCTATCGATATTGATTGTTCCCTTATGTTGCTCGACAACACCATACACCACCGAAAGCCCGAGCCCCGACCCTTTTTGCATGCGGGTGGTCACAAAAGGCTCCATGCAGCGCTGCTTGATGTCTTCCGACATTCCGCATCCATCGTCGCGCACCGTCACAACGACTTTTCCGCCGCTGCTGCGCGTGGTAATGGCGATCGTCCCCCTCTGCTCAACGGCCTCCACCGAATTAAAAATCAAATTCACAAACACTTCCCGCAACTCATCGCGGAATCCGTCAACCCGGCAGTGATCCCCGAGCTGTGTGATCATTTCTATGGTCTTTCCCATCGCCATGGCCTCGTTTTTCCAGCGCGGCCGGGTTATATCCACCACCGAGCGGATCAATTCATTTAAATCAATCGTCGTAACTTCCGCCTGCCCCGTTGATCCATAGAAGCGAACCAGCCTTTTCACCGTATCGGCGGCAGCTTCCGTGGCCTGCACAATTTCATCAATGTATTCACCGAGGATGCCCATTTCAATCAGGCGCTGCGGATTGGATTGAATGAATCCGGCCGCCAGCATGATCGGTTGAAGCGCATTGTTGAAATCATGCGCCACACCGCGGGCCATCTGCCCCAGCGCTCCCATGCGTTCCTGCTTTACCAGTTGCTGCTGCGTTCGCTTCAATTCTGTCAACGCGGCCTCCAGCTGCTGGTTGGTGGCCAACATGCGGTCTTCCGCATTTTTTCGCTCCCGTATTTCATGCTGGAGAGAATCGTTCATCCGCTTTAAATGGCGATTCGCCATATGCAATTCCTGGCGGAGGCGCCACTTGTCCGCTGCCGACTCAATGGCCAACTGAATATCGACATTGTCCACCGGCTTCTGCAGAAAATCCACCGCGCCCTTTTTCATAAACTCCACGGCCGTATCCAGTTTGCCGTGCGCCGAAATGGCAATGACATGCGTGTCCGGGTTGATCTGGTGAACTTTTTCCATCAAATCAAAACCGCTCATGCCGGGCATGCGCACATCAGTAATCAGAATGTCCACCCGATTGTTCTGAATGTGCTCCAAAGCTTCCTCGCCGGAGTTGGCTGCTTCTATGCAATACGGAAGCATCCGCAACGCATGCAACATGAGCTCCGTGAATTCCCGCTCATCATCCACGATGAGCACCCTGATTTGACTTTCCATCGAATGTTCCATCGGTACACCTTACCCCCGCCGTCCATCAACGGGCTATCAGCTTAAACGGATTCATTCCGCTAATCAAGCGCCTATCAATGCCATAGCAATCAACTGGTTATACACGCCGCGCTTCACATCGTTCAATTTTTAATCAATACAGCGCCTGTTTCCTTTTCCGTATTATGCCTCCTGACCGATCCTCCCGCAGCCTCCGGCTCCTCCAGCGGAATGATAATGCGGAACACGGTCCCCTCGCCTTCTTCGGTTTCAATTTCCACATGCCCCCGAAAATCTTTCACAATGCCATAGAGTATTGAAAGGCCGAGCCCGGTACCCTCACCAACCGGTTTCGTAGTGAAAAACGGATCCATGCAACGCTCCCGTTCTTCCTCGGTCATCCCGATTCCGTTATCGCATACCTCCAGAATGATTCGTTCCGGTGCCGTGACGCTCTCTGTTTTTCGGTACATCCGGACCGATACATGCTTAGCATACTTATGGATTTTTTTTGCTTCTTTTTTATCTACCGCATACCGCGCATTCGAAAGCAGATTCACAATGATCTGCTGAAATTTCTGGGCATTAACGCGTGCCGATGGAAGCTGCTCATCGCATTCCACGTCGAGCTGCACCTGATGCTGACGAAATTGTTCTTTGAAAAAGGAAAGCGCATCCATCAGAGGCACTTTCAAATCCACACGGGAAGTCAGCCCCACATCATTCTCCTGCCGGGCAAAGGACCTCACATTGTGAATGATGGTGGCGGCACGGTGAACCTGTTTCTGAATTTTCTCCACCACGCTCTTTATGGAGGGGATATCCGGTTTTTCCCCATTTAATTCCTCATCAATAATCCCTGCCGAAGTTTTGATGATTTGCAGCGGCTGTCCCAATTCATGGGCAATGGCGGTGGACATTTCACCGAGGGCCGCAAGCCGGCCGGAATGGACCAATTGCGCCTGCTTCTCCGCCAGTTCCTGTTCCGCGTGCCGATGAGCCGTAACATCGCGACTGATCCCCACCACTCCGAGTGTTTCTCCCGCCGGTCCATAGTATGGAGTCCGCAGGGTGCTGAGAAGCACCTTCCGTCCATCAGGATAATCCACCCAGTATTCGTTAATTCGCGACTTTGCTTCCTGCAGCATCAACGCATCGGTCATTCGGAACTGCTCGGCCAGATCATGTTCAAACAAGTCGTAATCGCTCCGTCCGACAATATCATCCCAATCTTTTCCGACAAATTCACAGAAAGCCGGGTTGCACCCCAGATAAATGCCGTCCATGTCCTTGTAGAATATGAGGTCCGGAATTGAATTGATCATGGATTTCAAGAGTGCACGCTGCAGCGAAATCTGCAATTCCACCACTTTCTGTTCTGTGATGTCGGTGTAAGTTCCGATCATGCGCGTCGGGTGATTTTTCCCACTCCATTCCACGACCCGACCGCGGTCCATGATCCATTTGTACTCGCCGTTTTTCATGCGAAAACGATATTCCGTTTCAAACCCGGGCGTCTTTCCGCTGATATGATCGGCCAGCATTTTTCGAATATACTCCCGGTCATCCGGATGCACATATTGCAGCATTTCATTATGCGTCAGCGGCGACTCAGCTTCATCATAGCCCAGCATCGCGTTCCATTTCGGCGTCACATACAGCGAGCCCGCCTTGAAATCCCAGTCCCACAGGGCATCATTCGTGGCTTTCAGCGCAAGACTCAGGCGCTGTTCACTGTCATGCAGCGCCTGCTGCATGTTGCGCCGCTCAGTCATGTCGAGCATGTACCCATCATAATGCGTAATTTCGCCTTCAGGGTTTCGCACGGTTATGATGTAACAATATACCCACTTGATTTCTCCGCGCGATGTCAGCATGCGGTAATCCTGCTCGATGGAGCGCTGCCCCTTTGCTGTCTCCGCCTGCAAATGCTGAACGACCCGTTCCCTGTCATCCTCATGGACCATCATGATATACGGGATCTGATGATCAATCAGCTCCTCGCGCCGATATCCGAACTGATCAATGTTGGTGGAAACATATTCAATCGGCAGCCCGCCTGCCGCCTTCCACTTAAAAGCCACGACCGGCCCGTCCATAAACAAATTACGTTCCCGTTCAAGGGCATCGCTAACGGTTTTCAGCTCACGAATGTTCTCCTGCAATGCCCGCGTCCGCTCATTGACCCGGTCTTCGAGTTCTTCATTCAGCCGCACCAGGGCGTGCTGCGCGCGTTTGCGCTCCCATACCTCCTTGCGAAGTTCCTCGTTCGTTTTTTTGATTACGGCGGCGCGCTGATCAACCAATTCCTCCAGATGCTCCCGGTGCTTGTGCAGCTCGTCTTCCCGGATGCGTATCTGGCCGAGCATATTGTTGAAGCTTTGCACCAGCGCGCCGATTTCATCCTGCCCCACATTCTCCACGCGCAAATTGTAATCCTCGCCCGTGCTGATCCGCTGAGCCGCTTTTGTGATGCGCATGATCGGATGTGAGATAATCCGCTGCATCAGCAAAGCCAGCAGCAGAGCGGAACACACCGTTAATAGAAACATCAAAAGCGTGATTTTTACATATTGAAAAACACCCTTCTGAAAAACATCCACATCCGCAATAATCGTCAGCCGTCCAATGACGTGCCCGTCGTGCATGATACGCCGCGAGACATCCACAGCCCTTGCCAGCACCTTCTCCCGATATGCGGCATCCGCCTGGGTTTCGCGTCCGTTGCCGATCCAGTCCTCGTGCCCATGCGTGGCAAACACCTCCCCGTCGGCATCACTCAATACCGCACGAATAATGTGAGGGTTTTTTGCGAGCGAGGCCAGGACTGCGCGGGCCTGACCAGGGTCATCCTCGTGCAGCGCACCGGCACAGTTGTCTGACACGACATCCGCCAGCAACCCTATGGCCTCGATTTCATTGCTTTTGGAATTGATCAGATCGTATATAAAAAAGGCGCCGTCCGCCAATAACAGGGAAAGCGTACTGGTCAGCAAAATGATCAGTGTCAGCTTCCATTTGATGGTCAGATCAGCAAACCGCCGCATAGCCTGTCCAATCACACACCGGAAAAACTATTACCAGATTCGATTCATAATATAGCGGGAGGACCGTTAGAACCAAAGGCATATTTCGACACAGGAAGCAGATTATTATCCGCGGCCTGAAGCAGCGGCGTAAAAATCGCCCATGACAACTCCAGCTCATCATACCGCAAAAAAAGACTGCGGTCGCCCTTCAGCACTTCCAGCAGCAATGCCTCATACGCATCAGGAATCGTTTCCCGAAAGGCGGACTCATAGTGCAGTTGAAGATTCCGTTCCTCAATTCGCCAGTCCAGCCCCGGACATTTACTGTGAATACGCAGAACAATTTGCTCATCCGGCTGCACACGAATAACCAATCGGTTGCTGCTCTGCGGACCGCATTCCGCCTCAAAGGGATTCGAAGGCGTCTTCCGAAACGTCAGCTGGATTTCCGTTTTCCGTTCGGCACAGCCCTTGCCGGCCCGAAAAACAAAAGGCACTCCCGCCCAACGCGGATTATTGACCCGCAACAGGCATTCGGCATAAGTCGGCGTATGAGAATCATGCCATACCGACTCTTCTTCCGTATAGGCATTATGAAACACCCCGTTCACTGTTCCCTCGCCATACTGCCCCAGCACGCACGAATCCGGCTGAACAGGCGCTACGGCCTTCAGAAAATTCACCTTTGCATCACGCACCCCGCCCGGAATTTCCCCCGGATGCTCCATGCCGGTGAGCGCGGCCATCTGCAGCATGTGATTCTGCATGATGTCCCGAATGATGCCGTATCGATCAAAATACGCTCCGCGCCCCTCCACTCCGATGTCCTCTAAACACGAAAACTCCACCCGTTCAATAGAATGCCTGTTCCACAGGGGTTCAAACACCAGATTGCCAAACCGAAGCACCATCAAGTTTTGAACAATCTCTTTGCCCAGATAATGATCAATGCGATAGATCTGCGACTCATCAAAGAGTGCCGACAGGTCACTCGTCAATCCGCGAAACCCCTCCAGATCGTAGCCGAATGGTTTCTCCATCACGCATCGAAGCCATCCTCCTAACGGAGAGCTTCCCGTCCAGCCCGCCTGATGGATCATACCGGCCGCCGAAAGAAACGCATTCGACGGCAGCGCAAAGTAAATCAGCACATTCACGCGCGCCCCATCCGCATCCGCCAAGATCTCTTCCCGCAATTGGCGGAATCCCGACGGTGAATCATAGGAACCACTCCGATACGCGCAGTGTTCCATAAACGAATCCATCCTGGCCGCACAGGAGTGATCCGGAGTGTAGCGACAAGTCAGCCGCGAATAAATTCGTTCCGCCCACACCTCGCGGGTAAAGCCCGATCGGGCATATCCGTAAATTCGGAAACGTTCCGGCAGATAGTCCTGACAAAAAAGGGCAAACAGGGCCGGATATATTTTGCGCCGCGCCAAATCCCCCGAAGCGCCCAATATCACCAGCGCCAAAAAGTCAGTCTGCTCGTGTGCAGCGGTCTTCATAAAACAGAAAGGACCCCGGCTCTCGCCGGGGTCCCTGTTGCAATTTTTATTTACTTGCCTTCCGGAGGGGGAACAAACACCCGCGTGCCCAGTTCCCGGTCAATCATGAACAACCCGGCCTGTCCCGCCAGTTTCAGTTGCCCCATGATTTCCAGCACTCGCTCCTCTTCTTCCACCTGCTCGGTCACAAACCACTGGAGCATGATTTCCGTGGCGTGATCTTTTTCCTGGCGAGCCAGATCCACCAAATCGGCAATGCACTTGGTGATGAACTGCTCGTGTTCCAGCGTTTTTTCAAACATGCTCGCGACATCATCAAATAATGCAGGCGGCTCATCAATCGCCCGCATAATCGCCGGAGCACCCTGACTGATCAGGTAGTTGTAAAACTTCATCGCATGAGTCATTTCCTCCTGCGCCTGAATTTGGAACCAGTTCGCCACGCCCTTCAGCCCAATCTGCTGAGCATAGGACGAAAGCGCCTGATACAGGTACGCGGAATACAACTCATTGTTGATCTGACAATTCAAGGCCTCTGCAACGGTTTGATTCAGCATAAGGGAGCACTCCTTTACGATTTCCACAATCCGTGGATGTTGCAATATTCCCGCGCCTTAATTTCCGGAGCATCAATGCCCAGAAAAACCGCTTCCGGCTTTTCACCCGGCTTTAGAAATTTCCGTCCGACCTTGTTATCAAACTGAATTTCGATCCACTCGATGAAGTGCTTTTCTTCCATTGGATGCGGTACGCCGCCGACTTTCACCTTAAAACCGCCAGCCACCTTTTCAATCACGGGCACATGCTTTTCTTTCGAGGCATCCACCGTGTTCTCCTGCTGTAATGTCATGGCTTTTCCGCAGCACATCAGCTGTCCGCCGCCGGCATGGACAATCTCCACAATATTGCCGCACAACTCGCACTTATAGATTTCCATCATCTTAGTCATGGCTCTCTCCTTTCTTAACTTAACGTGTCAATCACCAGTTTTCTCCAAGTACTTCAAAATACGCCTGCGGATGCAGACAGGCCGAACAGACCGCCGGGGCCTCCGCGCCTTCATGCAGATATCCGCAATTCATACAGCGCCATACCACGGTCTTCGGCTTTTTAAAGACCAGCCCGTCCCGCAGATTCTTCAGCAAATCCAAATAACGTTTCTCGTGCTGCCGCTCTGCCACCACAATGGCTTCATACATTTTGGCCACCGGCTCATACCCTTCGCTCCGGGCAATGCGCGCAAACTCGGGATACAGCATCGTCCATTCTTCATTCTCCCCGGCGGCCGCTTCCGTCAGGTTCTCTTCCGTGGTTCCGATTTTTCCCGCCGGATACGACGCCGTGATCTCCAGCATCCCGCCCTCCAAAAACTTGAACATCCGTTTGGCGTGTTCTTTTTCCTGATTGGCCGTTTCTTCAAACACCTGGGATATCTGGACAAACCCATCCTTCTTGGCCTGGCTCGCATAATACGTGTAACGCATGCGCGCCTGCGACTCTCCGGCAAACGTTTTTAAAAGATTCTTCTCTGTCTGACTTCCCTTAACGCTTTTCATTTATCCTCCTCGCCGTCTTTTACCTTCGGTTTATTATCATGGCTTGCAACATTCCCCCGAAGAAGCTGAAGTTTATAAAACCACACCCGTATTGGCCAACTCTTTCTCTCCGGATGAGTGCAAAAAAAAACCCGCCTTTCGGGCGGGTTTCTTGCACGGCGCAATTATTTCTTCTTGGCCACTTTTTTTGCCGCAGGTTTGGCGGCCGCTTTTTTAACGACTTTCTTAGCTGCAGGTTTTTTAGCTGCCGGCTTCTTGGCTGCCACTTTCTTCACAGGCTTCGCGGCTGCTTTTTTCACTACTTTTTTCGCAGGCTTCGCTGCTGCTTTCTTTATCACGGCCATGCCCATTCCTCCGATTTTCCGGGGCAGCTGTTCCCCGGATTGTTTATACGCCTGCGGTGAACCGATCGCCCCACATTTGGAGCTCTTTTTGATTTCACTTCACCTTTCGGCGCCTTTACACCTTCGCCTGTGCACTCGCACCGACGACCAACAACCTACAACCTTTCGGTTTGAATGGACGGTAATACCTTCACATATTTTCGTCAACGAATTAAAATTGACATTGCTCACTTTTTCTTTTCCGCACGGCGCACACGGAAATGAGCGGAAATATAGATCGCGCGCAGCTGCTGATACGCCTCCTCCAACTCGCTGTTCACCACGATATAATCATATTCACGACTGCGGCTCATCTCCTCCTGCGCATTCTGCACACGCCGCTCAATCACGCCGGGTTCATCTTCGCCGCGCTTGATCAGCCGCTCACGCAAAGCCTCGATCGATGGCGGCGCAATAAACACATCCACATACGCTCGGCGCAGCACCTCGTCGCACGAGTCCGCTTGAATGTACCGGCGTATCTGCGTCGCGCCCTGCACATCAATGTCCATCAGCACATCAATCCCTCTGCACAATTTATCCACCACGGACGCCTTAAGGGTTCCATACATGGAACCATGCACCTGCGCGTGTTCCAAGAACGCCTGCTCCGCAATTTTACGGTGAAAGTTTTCTTCATTAATGAAGTGATAATTCACGCCGTCTTTTTCGGTGGGGCGCGCTTTGCGCGTCGTGCATGAAACGGAATAATAAATGGAACGGTAATCATCCAGCAGCCGATTGCACAGCGTGGTTTTGCCTGCGCCGGAAGGCGCCGAGACCACCATCCAAACCGGAGATTTACTGAAAGCATTCATTCGATGTTTTGCACCTGTTCCCGGAAGCGTTCGAGTTCCGTCTTGAATGCCAGCACCTCCCGGATGATGCCCGCATCATTGGCCTTGGAACCAATGGTGTTGATCTCCCGGAACATTTCCTGCGCAATAAAATCCAGCGGACGTCCGCAGGGCTCTTTCGCGCGAAACAACTTCCGGGTTTGCGCGATGTGACTGCGCAACCGCGTAATCTCTTCGCTGATATCTGAACGGTCCGCAAACAGCGCCACTTCCTTAACAACACGGTCTTCCCGCTCATCCAGTTCCACACCGGCTTCCCGGATGCGCCGAAGCAGATCTTCCCTGTATTTCGCCGCTACCTGCGGGGCCTTGCGTTCAATCCCATCCACCTGCCGTTCCATGAGCTTCAAACGGTTGGAAAGATCATCGGCCAGCGCAGCACCTTCCCGCTTGCGCATGGCAATCAGCGCCGCCAGCGCCTTGTCCAACGCCTTCATCACATCAGGCAGACAAGCCGCCGCATCCGGCGTGTTCTGTTTAAACGTCACCACATTTGGAAGAGAGAGCAGCAGACTTGCGCTGAGATCATCATTCAGCTTCAGCTGAGCGGCCGCCTTGCGCAGCCGACTCACACAATCAGCCGCCAGGGCTTCATCAACGCGCATCCCCCGACCTTCCGATCCCGTGCGCCATTCGATCCGCACATCCCCGGTGATCCGTCCACGCGAAATGCGCCTGTTGATTTCCGTCGTGATCTGCGGTTCCAGCACCTGAATATCGCGATCCAGGCGGAGGTGCACATCCAGTTGCTTGCGGTTAACGGCGCTCAGCTCCACCGCGACACTCAACATCGTCGTTTTCACCTCGCCGCGCCCATAACCTGTCATACTTTGCATGGCCATATTGCTCTCCCAATCCAAATCCTCAGGCGGGTTTCGCCTGCCGGCAGGAATATTTCAGATAACTTTCAATGAACATGTCGAGATTTCCATCCAGCACGGAATCTACATTTGACGTTTCCGTATCCGTCCGCAGATCCTTTACCAGTTTGTAAGGCTGAAGCACATAGGACCGCATCTGTCCGCCCCAGGCAATCTCCCCCTTGGCGGAATAGAATCGTTCAATTTCTTTTTTCTGCAGATCAAGCTCATATTCATACAGTCGCGCCCGCAGCATATCCATGGCTTTCTGCCGGTTGCTGTGCTGCGAACGTTCCGCCTGGCATTGCACCACAATGCCCGTGGGCATGTGGGTGATTCGAATAGCCGAGTCGGTCGTATTCACATGCTGGCCGCCTGCGCCGCTTGAGCGATAGGTGTCCACGCGCATGTCTTTCTCCTCGATCTTGACTTCAATACTCTCATCCACCTCGGCCACCACATCCAGCGATGCAAACGAGGTATGGCGCCTTTTGTTGGCATCGAACGGACTGATGCGCACCAGCCGATGCACTCCGCGTTCCGCCTTCAGATATCCATAGGCATATTCGCCCTGCACATAAAAAGAAACACTCTTGATTCCCGCCTCATCACCCGCCTGGTAATCCAGAATGCTCAACCCGAATCCGTGCGACTCTGCATACCGCCGGTACATCCGAAACAGGATATCCGCCCAGTCGCACGACTCCGTGCCGCCCGCGCCCGCATGGATGCTCAGGTACGCATTGTTGGCATCCAGTTTTCCACTCAGCAGCGACCGCATTTCCAGCTGCCGCATATCACCCTCCACGGCGGTGAGCTGACGCATCGCCTCTTCTTCCGCCTGCTCGCGCTGAGCGGCATCCGGCTCCTCTTCAGCCAGCTCCATCATCACCCGGGCGTCATCCAGTGCGTTTTGAATGTTCACGCAGGGGGTAAGCACGGCTTTCAGGGTATTCGTTCGGGCGATAATCTCACGCGCCCGATTCTGATCATTCCAGAATCCGGGCTGCTGCGCCTCCATTTCCAAATCTTCCAGTTGCTGCGTTTTTTGATCTACGTCAAAGATACCCCCGCATCTCGATCAACTGCTGTTCTAATCGCTTAAAGGTTTCCAAGAAATCATTTTGCATGGTGGTCTTCCTTTGGTCCGGTTTTGAATGCGCGAGGGTATGAATCTACGGACGGCAGGTCAAGTGCATCACAAAGATTTTCCGAAGCTCTTTTTCCATGCGTTTCGGGATAGGCTCTATGAACGCAACAGGGTATTATTTCGTTCACTCGCTGAGTAAATATGGGCAGGCAGTCTGAGGGTGACGGTCGTGCCGTGCTGCCGGGGCGAATCCGCTTCCGTCTGTGATGTTACGGCAAGCGTTCCGCCGCATTGCTCAATAAATTTTTTCGCCAGCAGCATACCGAACCCGGTACCCGCCTCCCCTTCCGTACCGGGCCGACTTGTCTGCCTTGCCGGATCGAACAGGACTTCCAGAATGGCAGGCGGTATTCCTATGCCGGAATCCGCAATTCCCAATATCACCCGGTCTGAATCAGGTGACAGCTTCGCCTTCACCGTCACCTCAGCGCCTCGCGGTGAAAATTTCGCGGCATTGGTGAGCATATTGCACAGCACCGAATGAACAAACAGCGTTGGTTCCACATACACAGCCAGCTCCTCAGGAACCTCACACCGTACGGTCACCTCTTTTTGCCCCAAGCGATGCTCCACGGTTCGAACCGCTTCATGACATAAGTCCGCCAGTTTGCAGGACTTCATTGCCGGCACAATTTTTCCTTCATCCATCGCTCTCAATTGCCGAACCACGTCAATCAGCGCCATAGCGGAATCGGCCATGCTCTGCATGTGCTCACGGATCTCCGGCAGGTCTTCGGGGGTATCCAGCAGCGCAATCAAACTGGAAAAACAGCCCACCGGATTAGCCAGGTCGTGGCAAAGAATGCGCAGCAGTTGGCGCAGCTCTTCATTTTGTCTTGCGATCACCACCGCAGATTCGCGGATTTTCAGGTGCGTCTTGACGCGCGATATCAGTTCCGCGGCATTAAACGGCTTGGTGATATAGTCCGCCGCTCCGCATTCCAATCCTTTGATCACATCGTTCTTATCGACCCGTGCCGTAAGGAAAAGAATGGGGATTTCAGCGGTTTCAGCCTGCTCTTTGAACCGGCGGCAGAGTTCGTAGCCATCCATGTCCGGCATCATCACATCAAGCAGCATTAAATCCGGATGAATGACACGGACCGACTCCAGCGCTTCTGCACCGTTTGTGGCAAAATACAAATTGCAATTCAGCTTGCCGGCCAAATGCTCTCCGACTACCTGCAGGTTTTGCGGCATGTCATCCACGACGAGTATGTTTGGCCAGCCCGTGGTTTCTGCTGTCATACGTTTTGATCCCTCACATTTATTTAGGTTTGTTGGAAGACACCGTTAGCAGAAGCGCATTCAAATAGTTTTCTGTCTGCACGAGGACATTTTTAATTTGAGGAACCTGAAACGCCTGGGCGGCGTCGCTTAGCTCGATCCCGAATCGTTCCAACATTGCCAGCTGGTGTCGTATGCCCAATTCGGCAAGGTGTTGCGCGAGCTGTTTCGATTTATTGATGTGTGCCGTTTTTTGAACAATGGTGATTTCCGGCAACACCTGCTCACGCACTTCCTTTTCGAAAGCAGCCGGATCGGCAGGCCGTTCATCAGCGCCCGCCCGTTCGGGTGAGGGCAAAGGTCGCTGCGTATTCTGCGCCATCATGATATGCGGCAGAAAGCGCATCAGTTCCTGAATGATCATCGCCTTGGAAACCGGCTTAATCAGCAGGCCGTCAAACGTCTGGGCGTTTAGCTCCATGTCAGGTATAAACACAGAGGCCGTCACGGCAATCACCGGCACATTCCGAATCTCAGGCTCTTCCGAAGAGCGCAGTGCCTGCAGCAATTCCCATCCGTCCATTTCCGGCATCTTTATATCGGCCAACACCAAATCCGGCCGCCGGCTCATAATGAGTTCCAGGGCGCGCCGGCCATTCTCTGCCTCCAGCAACTCAATCCCTGAATCCTCCAGATATAAACGTATCAGAGCGCGATTGTTTTCCACATCATCGGCAATCAGCAGCGTGAGCCCATGTCCAAACTTAACATCAGGAATCTCTTCTTCCTGTTTATCGGCGGGAATAGCTTCGGCATCCCGGACTACAGGAACGTCAGGAATAATCAGCGTAAAGACGACCCCCCGACCGGAAGGATTATCAGCCACTTCGATACGCCCTCCCATGGCATTGGCCAACCGTTGCGATATCGCCAATCCGAGACCCGTGCCGCCATACACCGCGTGATCCTGATTGGGTGCCTGCTCAAACACCTGAAAGATGCGTTCTTTAAATGCATCCGGGACTCCAATGCCGGAATCCGTAACCGCAATCTGCAGGCTGACACGACCTTCTTTGTACCCGGCTGGAGTTGCCGCGGCCGTCACGTCCACCGAGCCCGACGAGGTGAACTTCACCGCGTTTCCCACTAGATTCACGAGAATCTGCCGAAGGCGTACTTCATCCAAAACAATGCCTGCCGGCACGGTATGATCGGGTATTACACGCAGTTTTATGCCCTTTTCATTCGCTCGCTGTCTGAATATCACATCAACTTCCTGCAGTAGGCCGCTGAGCGAAAACGAGTGCGGGTGCATATCCATCCGCCCTGCTTCAATTTTGGAAAGGTCCAGGATATCATTGATCAGCACCAGGAGCGACTGGGCCGATCGCGCAATAACTCCCGCCTGGTCTTTTTGCCGTTTTTCGACCAGTGATCCGGCCAGGATTTCCGCAAACCCGATAATGGCGTTCATCGGCGTTCGGATTTCATGACTCATATTGGCGAGAAATTCGGATTTCGCGGCGTTGGCGGCTGTTGCCTCCATGGCCATTTGGTTGGCCCGTTCAATGGCCCGTGCAAGTGCCGCATTGGTGTTTAGCAGTTCTTCTTCGACAGCCTTCCTCTGGGTGATGTCGCGCGAAAATCCGGTGGTGCCGACCAGTCGCCCGGCGGCATCCACAATGGGCGTCTTGAACGTTTCAAACCACTTGACGTCCCCTTGATCCGCAATGGGTTCTTCCACGTTTTTCTTTACGCGTTCTTCCAGGACTTCCTGATCATCTTTCACATAAAGAGCAGCCATTTCCCGAGGCCACACATCCCAATCCGTCTTTCCGACGACTTGAGCGGCTCCGGACTGGCCACAGGCTCGGGCGAACAGTTCATTCACGGCCAAAAAATGTCCCTCTGTATCTTTCAACCACACCAGAAACGGGAAATTATCGAGAATCGCCCGAAGGCAGGCCTCGCGTTCCTTCATGGCCTGTTCATTCACTTTTCGCCGCGTAATATCGCTGTGTGTGCCATACATCATCAGCGGCTTTCCATCTTCGGTCCGCGTAAACACACGCCCCCGATCATGCACCCATACCCAGTGTCCCTCTTTATGTTTCATCCGGCATTCAAACTCATACTCCGTTGAATCTCCCCGGAAATGCTGTTCCAGCAGATCGTTTGAAAGAGCCATATCATCCGGATGCACAAGGGACGCCCAGGTATTGATCGAAACCGGCACCAATTCTTCGAGCGTGTAGCCACAGATCTGCGCCCAGGTTTCGTTAAAGACCGTATCGCCGGTCTGAACATTCCACTCCCAGGTGCCGGTCCGCGTTCCTTCCAGAATGCTGGCCAGTCTGTATCGTTCCTCCTGCAGTGTGCATTCTATTTTTTTACGATCAGTAATATCAAGGATAACCGACATAAAGCATTCCTGTTCACGGGTCACCACGAGCTCTCCGGAAAACAAAGCTACAAGCGGCGTTCCATCCTTGCGGCGAAATGCCACCTCGCAATTCAGGATGCGTCCATCCTGCCTCATTATATCTCCGATAGACTTCTGGTCGTCTTCATGCAGATACAAATTCAACTCCGGAACTGTTTTCCCGATCACGTCCTGGCGGGAATAGCCCAGCACCTTTAAAAAGGCATCGTTTACATCGATGAAACGCCGTTCCGGATAGGTCGTCAGCGTCATAATGGCGGGGTTATTGCGGAAGAGTTTCTCAAACCGCTCGCGGGCTTCCATCTCCGCAGTCATATCCTTGGATAGTGCGAAGATACACGTTTCTCCATTCCACACGCCGAACCAGAGTTTTGTATCCACAGATAGCAAAAATCCATTTTTTGCGGATAACGGAACAGTACATCCCGCACATTTTTTTTGAATCGCTTCATCCAGCACTTCGACCAATTCTTTTTGACGGTTTTTCGCATGCACATCCGTCAAATCCATCGTACCGAGTTCCTCCGGAGAATAACCGAGTTTAGAAGTCACAGCGCTATTGGCAAAAACAATGCGTCCATTCGGGCTCAACACAAATATCAAGTCGGTCATACTTTCGAAAAAAGTCCTGAAATTGGATTCGCTGTCTTTGACCGACTGCATCATGCGCGTTCGTTCCGTGATGTCGCGCGCTACCCCGAGCAGTCCGATCACCTTTCCGGTCTCATCTTTCAACGGTGCCTTCAGCGTATCATGGAGAACTCTCCGCCCATCCGGATAAATCACCCATTCATCGCTGTGTCGGCTGACACCATCATTCATCATTTTCAGGTCATTGAGGTGGCATGCTTCTGCCATTTCTTTGGGAAAAAGATCATAGTCCGTCAGGCCGATCATTTCCCCGGCCGTTCGCCCGGCGAGCCGAGCTACGGGCGCATTGCATCCCAAATAGACTCCGTTCAGATCCTTGAAGAAAATCAGATCAGGGATGGAATCGAGCAAATTGCTTAACAGAGCGCTTCGTTCAGCCAGTTGGCGTTCAAGTCGGCGGCGTTCCGTGACATCCTGAAAGGCGACAACAGCGCCGACCCGCTCTCCCCGTTCCACCAGCGCCCGCACATCGGCTTCAACAAGAATGGCGTGGCCGTCTTTATGACGAAATTCCAAGTACAAGTGGCGCTCCGCTCCATCTCGAATGGCTGACAGCGCCGGACATTCCCCGCCGGACGAGGGGGATTCCTCGCAATTCTTCTCATGAAAAAGGCTGTGCTGATCTTTTCCCAGCACCTCCTCTTCCAGAAATCCAAGAATTTTCAATGCGGCGGCGTTGACGAAAATGCAGCGACCCTCCCTGTCAATCCCGTATACGCCTTCACCGAGGGTGGCCAGCAATTGCCCATTTCGTGCCTGCATTCGTTGTTCGCGCCGCCAAACCAGCACCAACAGGGCGGCGAACAGCCCCGCAGCCCCGAAAGCGACCACACTCGGTATGATAAATCCATGCCATCGCGATTCCGCGTCAGGAACAGAAATAGCGGGACTTTCATTCACGGTTTGCGCGGCAGTATCCGTAAGCGGCCGGTCAGAATTCGCCGGTGATGTATAAAGGAATAACAGGATGGCGATCAGACCTGCCAGGGCCATCCATTGCTTTCTCAATCCAGGGCTTTTCATAGTCCAAAACTCCTCGCCGATCCGCCAACGTACCGCCCAAACCCCACAGAATCTAACCCAGTGCCTGAAAAGAATAAACTGAATTCAGGCAGCGCCATTCACAAATGGCTCGTGGCAGGCGTCCTGCTAAGGGGAATGGCGGAAGGATGGTTGTATGGAAATTCAACAGAATCAGCAGATCATGGTTCAGGATGCCTTAAAAGCTATGGCCGATTACCGAATCGCCGCTGGGTTTCAACCCATCCGACACGCCTCCTCCGCCATGCAGCCATCAGAAAACATCCTGATGGATGCGGATCCCATCACCGCTGAACCTCGCCTTCCCCGGGTAGGGCGCTATATCAATATCATGGCGTGATGGAGCCCGTCATACAGCCGAGTACAAAAAATCCGCATCGGCCTCCGCGAGCATGGGCTGCCGGGAATCCCGTGCCGATAAAACCGGATTCTGCAACGGCCAATCCACGGCAATGGTCGGGTCGTTCCACCGAATTCCCCGTTCACGGGCGGGATCGTACTCTGCAGTGACTTTGTAGGTGAAGACGGCCTCGTCGCTCAAGACACAGAACCCATGCGCAAATCCGGGCGGAATGTACATCATGCGTCCCGTTCCCGCCTGCAAATGTTCTCCCACCCACTTACCGTAGGTGGGCGAACCGCGCCGAATGTCCACCGCCACATCAAAAATCTCTCCCTGCAGCGGCATCACGAGCTTGCCCTGAGCTGAAGGATTCTTCTGATAATGCAGCCCACGCAAAACGCCGCGCGCGGAACGCGAAACATTGTCCTGCACAAACCGTACTGAAAGCCCGTTTGCTTCAAAAAACGACTCCCGATACGACATCAGGAAATAGCCGCGATCATCTTTGAAAAGCTGCGCATCAATCAGACAGACATCGGGAATCGCCAACTGTTTGAATGTAAAACTCATTACGCTCCGTCACTTTCAAGGGGGTTTTCGGCATGATACCGAAACCGCGTTCCGCTTTTCAACAGGGAACTCTGAATACCGAAACGCACACGCCTCATTCCTGCGCCGAGTCGGCCTGTTCCATTAGGTAGCGCGGGGGTTTGCTGCGCCGCCCGCCCTGCAGATAATCGTTCAGCAGCGCCTGCGCAACCCGGGATGGATGAAGGGCCTCTTCCCGCGTCAGATAATCAAACAATGCGCGCATCATCTCCAGCATCGGAATCGCATGTGTTTTTTCGAACCGCTCAAACAGATACCCGGAAAGTTTCATAAAGGCATTAAATATGGATGCCTGTGTCCCTGCAATCAGTGCCATGCTTTCCGGAAACTGCCGCCGATTGTGCAGGCTTTCCCAGTAATCGGCATAGTGTTGAATCTGCACGACCTCCGCGCCGGACAGGGCGGATGTGGAAATCACTTCATACGGGGGATCCGGGTTGTAAACCATAGACCATTCTTCCCGGTGCCGATCAATCGGCGTCCCGTGCAGGCGTTTCAGAATACCGACCTGTATTTCCTGCGCCCCGGCGTGATACAGCCGATCAAATCCCTTTGCGAATTGCTGAAGCGACTCACCCGGCAGCCCGGCAATCAAATCGGCATGCACCGTAGCTCCGGCGTTTCTCACCAGAAACCGGATATTAGCGTCCGCCGTTTCAGTGTGGCACCTTCGATGAATACGTTCCGCCACCGAGGGATCGTAGGTTTGAATCCCGGCTTCCACATGCAGTACCCCGGATGGAAAAGCGCACAACGCAGCGCGAAGGGGCGAACTCAACCGATCTGGTATCAACTCCAAATGAAGAGACATACCCGGCGCCAAATGCTTCTGGAAAAACGATAGAATGGCCAGGGCGTGATCATCCCGAATATTGAAACAGCGATCCAGAAATTTGAAGTTCCGCGCACCCCGATCAATTAAACGCTGAAAGGCGGGCAGCAATCGTTCGAGCGGGAAAAAACGAACGCCCCCGTCGAGTGACGACAAACAATAGTCGCATTGAAAAGGACATCCCCGGGAGGCTTCCACGTAAAGCATGCGGTGCGCAAGGTCTTCATCGCTATACGTCTCATACGGAAGCACCATCTCAGCCAAATCCGGTGGCGAGGCGGTGATATGTTTTTCCCCGGGCGCCATTCCGCTCAGCAGATTCCTACAGAGTTCCGGGAAAACCGATTCCCCCTCCCCCCGCACACGATAATCGCAAAGCTGAACCAGCGGATGCACATCCGGCAAATAACCGGCTTCCGGTCCGCCGCATACAATCGCCATTCTCCGGCCTGATTCATTCCGAACAGCCCGAAGGACCGCCTCCACGAGCGGCGTGTTCCAAATATAAACGCTGAATCCTGCAATATCCGGGCGCCGATCCAGGATCTGCCGGGCAATCAACTCCGGCGCCGCATGGAGATCGAACTCCAAAAGCGACGTATCGTCTTTGAGTTCGCCCATGTTGGCATAAAGACAGCGAATTCCGTGGGCTGAATGACTGTATCGCGCGTTGATGGCCGTCAGCACAATTCGCGAGGCCATTCCTCAGCCCGCCTGATTGCTTTTGATAACGCGGGCCGGTACGCCGGCGGCCAGAGAATGATCCGGCACCGGTTTATGAACCAGCGCACAGGCCGCAATCACACACCGATCTCCAATCGTCACCCCGTCAAGCACCGTCACCCGCGCCCCCAGCCAGCAATCGGAGCCGATGCTCGTGGGCCCTTTTGTACACATACCCGACTGCTCGGCGTACGGCGTGGGATCGTTCTGATCATACTCCCCCCCGCTCAAAAAATAAGAATAGGCTCCGATCATCGTCCCAGCGCCAACCGAAAGTTCCCGGCACGAAAACAGCTGACAATTGGAAGAAAGATTCACCTTCTCGCCGAGCGTGATATTCCCGCCCTTGCAGTAGACTATGGAATTGCGCCCGATGTAAACATGATCCCCCAGTACGATCCCCTCATTCCCTTCTCCCTTTGCATCAATTACCGCGTTATCGTCAATGATCACATGGTTGCCGATTTTAATTTTCTGAGGATGCCGAATGGTCACATTTCGACCAAATACGACTTTTTTTCCAATGGTTGGAAAAATGAGCGGATAAAAAACCGCCCGCAACCCCAGGCCCAAAAGACCCGGAATCCAGCCGAACAGCGTGATAAACACTTCGGCCAGCACAACACGCGCCAGCGGCAGATCGCCATACATCATGGAACGGTATTTTGAAAAGGCATTCTGCCGGGCAATGGATTTGACTTTATATTCAATGGTCATGATGTTCCGTTTCTGATTCTGCTTCTTTACGCTGCATGCTCATCTGCCGGCCGCGCGAATTATTCCATAAACCGCCGGTGCCAGATCGCGGTATGGATTAACCCCCACAGCACATGATTGTGATTATGTTTCATTGCCAGGTGTTCGTCAATGAGTTGATTCACATAGGGTAGATTCATGTTCTCGCGAATCACCGGTGACTCATTGAGCAGCGTAATCATGAAATCCCTGAGTTGAGTACGCAGAAAATTCTTAACCGGCAGGCTGTATCCCTGCTTGCCGCGGTAAATAATAGAATCAGGAAGTATTCCTTCAAGCGCCTTGCGGAAAATGTACTTTGTTTTCATCCCCCGGAGTTTCCAGTCGCCGGGCAGCAGCGCCAGATACTCCAGGAGACGGGTATCCAGCAGCGGCACACGCACCTCCAGCGAATGCGCCATACTCATGCGATCCACCTTCATCAGAACACTGTCTGTCATTTGATAGCGGGTGTCCAGATAGGCTTCGCGATTCACCCGGTCGCGCGTGATGCACTTTAAATCATATTCATGCAGGCGCGCAAACGGATCCAAATTGACTTCGCTTCGGAACGCCTCGTTGAATAGCGACGCATCCTGCCGGGCATTGGAAAAATACTGCCAGCGGAGATGATGACCCTCTTCCGGCAGACACGACCCCTCAATGAAGCGCTTCAGCATATTGATGGCGCCTTTTTTCTTCGGCCGGTCTGGAAGCATCCCCGTCAAACCGGCAATAAAAGGCTGCCGCAGCGGTTTCGGAAGCCGGCTGTACCAGCTGTTGATTTTGCTGGCTTTAAAGCGGTCATATCCCACAAACACTTCATCGCCGCCCTCACCGCTCAAACATACCGTTATGTCCTTCTTCGCCTCCCGGCAGATCAGCATCAGCGGAATGGACGAAAGATCGGTCATCGGCTCGTCAAAATGCCAAAGCGATTTTTCAATCAGCTCTTCGGTCATTTCTTCAATCATCAGCACATGGTGTTCCGTACCGAACTGATCGGCAACCAACTTCGCATACTCGATCTCACTGAAACTTTTATCCGAATAGCCGATGGTGAATGTGCGGAGCGGCCCGCTGATATGCCTGCGCATCATGGCGACGATGGTGCTGGAATCCAACCCGCCGGACAAAAAGGCGCCCAGCGGAACATCCGAAACAAGCTGACTGCGCACCGCATCATCAATCAGTTCCCGGATGCTCTCCACGGCGTCCTCTTCACGAATCATGGGCGCCGGCTCTTCCGGAAAACGCAGATCCCAGTACTCCTGAATTTTTGTCTGTCCATTTTGCATCAGGAGGTAATGCCCGGCTGGAAGTTTCTGGATATGGCGGAACATGGTGTCCGGCGCCGGAACAAATTCACACCCAATGTAGGCAAAGAGCGCCTGCCGGTTCAGGGCGCGGGGCACACACGGGGCCTCCAGTATGGATTTGATTTCCGACCCGAAAACAAAATGCCCCTCGCGATCATAATAATACAGCGGCTTCACGCCCACATGGTCCCGCGCCATAAAAAACGTTTGAGTACGCGCATCCCAGAGTGCAAACGCAAAGATGCCGCGCAACCGCGTGACGATTTCTTCTCCGTACTGTTCGTAGCCGTGTACGATTACTTCGGTATCGCTGTGGCTGCGGAACACATGCCCCTTGGAAATCAAATCCGTCCGCAGTTCCTGAAAATTGTAGATCTCGCCGTTGAAAACGATCTGCACTGAACCGTCTTCGTTGCCCATCGGCTGACGTCCGTGTTCGCTCAAGTCGATGATGCTGAGACGCCGATGCCCAAAGCTCCAGGCATCACAGCAGAACACGCCTTCCTGATCCGGCCCGCGGTGGACAATCGTTGCCGCCATCCGCCGCACCAGGGCCTCATCCTTCCAATTGAATCCGCAAATGCCGCACATATCCGACCCCTTGTAACTGTGTTTACTCCTGCCTTAGGCGTGCGCCCAAAGTACGTTGCACGGCAGCGGATCCATACCCGAAGCCGCCTGTTAACTGCCCGGATGCTCAATCGGCAGGCCCTGTTTGCACAGCGGACATTCCGCCGCCGTCCAGGTGACCGGGCTCATTTGGATCAAACTGAAAAACGGCGCCGCAAATGAAGCGGCCCCGCCACTGCGGTCCACCAGCACCCCAACGGCGGAAACGATCCCGCCGTTCCCGGTGACAATATCCATCGTCTCCTGTACACGCCCGCCGCGGGTCACCACATCTTCGGCCACCACGTACCTGCCGCCCGGCTGAATCCGAAAGCCGCGCCGCAACACCAGTACGCCGTCCTGCTTTTCGGCAAAGATATGAAGCACGCCCAGTGCACGGGCCACTTCATGCCCCACGGGAATGCCTCCCATCGCCGGAGAAATGACCCCACCCACCGTTAAATCCGGCAGCGCGGCACGCATTTTTTCCACCAGCGCCCGACAAAGCGTCTCCGCATGCCGCGGATACTTCAGCACATGCGCGCACTGAAAAAATTCGCCGCTGTGCAGCTTGGACCGCAATTCAAAATGCCCCTTCAGGAGGGCTCCCGTTTCACGAAATATCGACAGGGCTTCTTCGCTTTTCATAAGACTCCGTGCAGTGTTTGACCGCGTTATTTTTTCCCTGCGCGATACCGGCGGATCAGCGCGTTCGTGGAGGAATCATGGGCGAGCGGATCGTCCTTGCCCGCCTGCAGTTCAGGCAGAATTTTCTGTGCCAGCGCCTTGCCGAGTTCCACGCCCCACTGATCGAAGGAAAAGATATTCCAGATGATGCCCTGAACAAATATTTTATGTTCATACAGAGCGATCAGTTGGCCCAGCACACCCGGCGTCAGCCTGTCGGCCAGAATCGTGTTGGTGGGCCGATTCCCCTCGAACGTTTTGTGCGGAATCAGCTTCTCGGATACGCCTTCCTGCAGCAACTGTTCCGACGTCTTGCCGAACGCCAGCGCCTCGGTCTGCGCAAAGAAATTGGCCATCAGCTTATCGTGATGATCACCCAGCGGATTCTGCGACTGGATGAACCCGATAAAATCACACGGGATCAGTTTCGTGCCCTGATGAATAAGCTGATAGAAGGCGTGCTGTCCGTTCGTGCCCGGCTCACCCCAGATCACCGGACCGGTCTGCCAGTTCACGCGGCGTCCCTGCTGATCAATCGACTTGCCGTTGCTCTCCATGTCGCCCTGCTGGAAATAAGCGGCGAACCGGCTCATATACTGATCATACGGCAGGATGGCATGGGTATCCGCACCGAAGAAATTATTGTACCAAACACCCAGCAGCGCCAGAATGACAGGCATATTCTTATCAAACGGCGCCTCCACAAAATGCCGGTCCATTTTATAAAATCCATCCAGCATTTTCTGAAAGTTTTCAGCGCCGATCGAAATCATTACGGGCAATCCGATGGCGGAACACAGTGAATAGCGGCCGCCCACCCAATCCCAGAACTTAAACATATTCTGCGTATCGATACCGAACGCCGCCACTTTTTCGCTGTTGGTGGAGAGCG
The DNA here is from genome assembly GCA_964542025.1 of uncultured Verrucomicrobiota bacterium. Taxonomy (GTDB): domain Bacteria; phylum Verrucomicrobiota; class Kiritimatiellia; order RZYC01; family RZYC01; genus JAQVYB01. Next base: position 56,288 of record CAZISY010000002.1, on the reverse strand, counting down.
CCGCAAAGTGCCGCGCAATGGCTTTTTCATCACCAATCTTTTCCATGAACCAGGCGCGGGCCGTATGCGCATTGGTCATGGTTTCCTGCGTGGTGAATGTTTTGGACGCAATGATAAACAGCGTTTCATCCGCTGCAACGCTCCTCAACACCTCGGCGATATGCGTGGCATCCACATTCGAAACAAAATGCAGTGACAGATTCCGGTCGGAATAGGGTTTCAGCGCTTCTGCCGCCATGACCGGGCCCAGGTCAGATCCGCCAATACCGATATTCACCACATGGCGGATTCGTTTCCCCGTGCAGCCCGTCCACTGACCCGACCGCACACGCTCCGAAAACTGTTTCATCTGCTCGCGAACGGCAATCACCTCGGGCATCACATTCACACCGTCCACATACACCGGCGATTCCGCGCGGTTGCGCAGTGCCGTATGCAGAACCGCACGGTTTTCCGTCACATTGATTTTCGAACCGCTGAACATGGCATCAATGGCCTTGCGCAGTCCGGAGGCCGACGCCAAATCCGTCAGCAGCTTCAGCGTTTCACGCGTAACGCGGTTTTTCGAATAATCCAAAAACAGGCCGCCTGCCTCCAGGGAGAACAGGCGCGCGCGCTGCGGGTCATCGGCGAACAGGGTGCGCAGATGCACATTTTTCATGGTTTCGCCGTGTTGCGTCAGATTTTTCCATTCCGTAGTCTCGTCTACGCGGATGCGTTCGGGCATGTCGTTTCTCCTTGTCGGCCCGGCCTGGTGCCGTGCCTTATAGTCCCATAAAACTGAGTGGTCTTAATCTTCGTAGCCGTTTGGATGAGCCTGATGCCAGCGCCAGGCGTGCGACACGATCGTTTCAATATCGGGATGCTTCGGCTGCCATCCCAGCACCCGATGGGCCTTCTCCGCCGAAGCAATCAGACGGGCCGGATCGCCGGGCCGACGCGGAGCCACCTCGGCCGGTATGGGATGACCGCAAACCCTGCGGGCCACCTCAATCACCTCTTTAACAGAGTAACCGCCACCATTCCCCAAATTGAAAGCGCCCGAAATCCCCTCTTTCAGCGCCAGAATATGCGCCTGCGCCAGGTCCGAAATGTGAATATAATCCCGGATGCAGGTGCCGTCGGGCGTGTCATAATCATCACCGAAGATAAACACCTTTTTGCGTTTCTTCAGCGGAACCTGAAAAATCAGCGGAATCAAATGCGTCTCCGGCTCATGGTCTTCTCCGAATTTTTCCGTCGCGCCGCAGGCATTGAAGTAACGGAGGAAGACGGGGCAAAGGCCGTGCAGCTGCTGATACCACAGGAGTACGCGCTCCAGCATGAGCTTCGATTCACCGTAGGGATTCTGCGGGCGCTGCGGCATATCCTCCGTCATGGGCATGACTTCCGGCTGGCCGTACGTGGCGCAGGTGGACGAAAATATGATTTTCTTCACACCGGCTTCAATCATCGCATCGGCTAAATGAATGCCGCCGATCAGATTGTTGTCAAAATACATTTCCGGGCTTTCCATGGACTCGCCCACCAGGGCATAGGCCGCGAAATGCAACACGGCATCCGGCCGCACATCCAGCATGGCTTTTCGGATATCAGCGCGGTTGCCCAGATCACCGATGATCAATTCAGCCCGTTCATCGATGGCTTTGCGATGCCCGCGCCCGAGATTATCAAAAATAACCACCTGATGTCCGCCGTCCAGCAGCAGTTCGCTCGTCACGCTGCCGATGTATCCTGCCCCGCCCGTTACTAGAAGTTTCATGGCATCCTCAATTAGTACAACAGCCGCATTTCTTTTCTCACGGATATTGCCGGTTGATTTCTTCAAAAGCGCAGGTAATATAGCGGTCCATTGTGTGGTGTCAAAAACATTAAGTAACCGGGATTTCATTCATGAGCGGCTCCAAATCATTTTCCTCATCGGCCTATCCCAAAGCCATCGTCATCAAAAAGGCGCCCCGTATCGTCGTGGGAAAGCCCTACAATAACGAGACGCCCTTTGCCGCCCTGTTCAACAGCATTTACGATGCCGCCATCATCACCGATGACCAGGGCTGGATCATGGATGTCAACGCCCAGGCGCAGCAAATGTTCGCCTACACCGCCAATGAACTGCGCGAACTGAACATCACAAACATCATCGCCGGCACCAATGAAGATTTGCTGAAGATGATCTGCAAAAATATCGACAAGGAAAAACACACGCTGCTGGAGGGAAAATGCGTCCGGGGCGACCGCTCCTCCTTTCAGGCTGAAATCGCCGTCGGCATCGAACGCATGCCGCCGTCCAACGGCCCCTGCTTTTTTGTGCGCGACATCACCCAGCGCAAGCAAACCGCCAACTACCTGTTGACCCTCAAACATGCCTTTGAAAATGCCGCCAACGGTATCCTGGTAACGGATATGGAGGGCATCATCCTCTTTTCCAATTCACGCTTTATGCAGCTGATCGGCGGCGACGCCAAACAGGATGTCACCGGGAACCGCCTCCAGGCCTTTTTCTCCGATGAATCGCTGATTTCCGGCATCATGTCGAAAATCAACGAACAGCAGGCGTATGCCACCGAATTTTCCGTGGTGACGTCCGATCCCCCGGAACACCTGCATATCAAAATCACCGGCGCGCTCAACCGCGACGCACAGGATAACGTGACCGGGATGGTTTTCATTGTGGAAGACATCACCCAGCAAAAACAGATGTCCGTCCTGAAAGAACTGAACGCCAAGCGCGAACTGGAATCCGCGGAAGTGAAAACGCGCCTTCAGACCATGACCACGCTCGGGTATGAATTTAACAACCCCCTCCAATCCCTGCTCAGCATGGCGGAGAAGGACAAGCTGAACGAATACAAGCGGGAAATCTCCCGCCTGATCGACATCGTGAAAAAACTCCACATGGGAGAAGATCTGCGGAAAATTATCGGCGAAGACGGCTCCGTCCGCTATGACCTCAAGCTCCCGCTGGATAATCAAAAACCCTTCACCCCCCGCTCCATCCTCGTGGCGGAAGATGAAAAACTCATCCGGGATATTTTCGTACAGTTCCTCCAGCTGTCCTTCAGCGATATTCATGTCGAATGCGCGGCGGATGGACGCCAGGCGCTGGAAAAGTTTTTTGAGGGCCATCACGGCGTGATCATCATGGATTCCCTGATGCCCATCGTGAACGGCGAACAGGCCTACGATGAAATCCGCTCCTACTGCGAGCGCAATCACTGGCAAATGCCTCACATTATTTTCTGCACCGGATTTGTGCCCACCGAAAAGATCACGAATATCATCGGAAACGGAAGCCATCATGCCCTGCTGCCAAAGCCGGTCCGCCAAACGGAACTGGTCGATGCCGTGGGCAAGTTTCTGAACGTACCCCATCCATAACGCGGATCATTCCGAAGCCGGGGTTTCCCCACTCACTTCGCGCGCGTCCCAAACAGTCCTGCTCAGTGCCCTACCCGCCAATGCGTGCCTGAAGAATTTGCGCGGCCATCTGGGGATTCGCCTTCCCGCGGCTCAGCTTCATAATTTGACCAACCATATGCTGCAGGGCCGCCTTCTTCCCGTTTTTAAAATCCTCCACCGATTTCGGATTTTCAGCAATCACCTGATTGGCCAGCGCCTCAATGGCGGAAGAATCGCTGACTTGCGCCATCCCCCGCTTCTCCACAATCGCCTTCGGGTCGCCTCCGCCCTCGGCCAGCATGATGGCAAACACTTCCTTGGCCGAATTGCTGTTGATGACCTTGTTCTCCGTCAGCGTAATCAGCGCCGCCAGTGATGCGGCGGAGATCGGAAACTGCGCAATCGACCACTCCCGCTCCGAAAGAACGCGCATCACTTCCGTCATTACCCAGTTCGAAGCCGCCTTGCCGCTTTTCGTGCCCGCGGTAACGGCCTCATAATAATCGGCCACCAATTTATCCGCCGTCAGCACCGCAGCGTCATATTCCGGCAAACCGTACTGCTCAATAAAACGCGCCCGTCGCTGCTGCGGAAGCTCAGGCAGCTGTTTCCGCCAGGATTCAATGAGTTCGGCATCCAGTTCCACCGGCATCAGATCCGGCTCCGGAAAATAGCGGTAATCATGCGCGTACTCTTTGGAACGCATCGGCACCGTAATCCCCGCGTCCGGATCAAAGCGCAGCGTTTCCTGCCGCACGGCCCCCCCGCTTTCCAAAATGGATTCCTGCCGCCGTATTTCCGCCAGCAGTGCCTGATGAACGCCCTTAAAGGTGTTCATGTTTTTAATCTCGGCCTTTACGCCCAGCTTTTCCTGCCCCTCCGGACGCAAACTGATGTTCACATCGCACCGCATGTTGCCTTCTTCCAAATTGCAGGCACTGATGCCTCCATACACCATGATCTGCTTCAAAGCCTGCAGATAGGCAAACGCTTCTTCCGGCGATTCCATGTCCGGCTCGGATACAATTTCCATCAGCGGGGTGCCCGCCCGGTTAAAATCAATTTCGCTTGAGGCGGACGCATGCGTGTTCTTGGCCACGTCCTCCTCCAAATGGATTCGATTCACGCGAATGGTTTTCTTGCACCCGCCCACCTCAATTTCCACCTGCCCGCCGATGCAAAACGGCCGGTCATACTGGGTGATTTGATAATTCTTCGGCATGTCCGGATAAAAATAGCTTTTCCGGTCAAACTTGCAGAAGGTGCCGATCCGCGAACCGATCATCAGGCCCGCCATCACCGTTTTACGCACGGCCTCCTCATTGAGCACCGGCATGGCGCCGGGCAATCCCAGGCATACCGGGCAAATATGAGTGTTGGGCTCGGCGCCGTACTGATTCGCGCAGGAACAAAACACTTTGCTGTTCGTCTTCAGCTGAATGTGCGTTTCCAGTCCGATGGTTACTTTGTAGTTCATGCTCATTTCCGTTACCTGCCGCTTCTTTAATGTTCGCCCGTTAAATGGTCGGTTTGCGCGTATGCCATGCGGTGGATTTTTCGTAGGCATAGCCGATTTTCAAAATCGTTTCCTCACAGAACGGGCCACCCAGAATCTGAAGGCCGACCGGCAACCCGGACGGCGTGAATCCGCACGGCACCGACATGCCGCACAACCCCGCCAGATTCGCCGTGACGGTGAAAATATCGCCCAAATACATCTTCAGCGGATCATCCGAGCAACTGCCCAACGGATACGCCGCCGTCGGGCTGACCGGCGAAACAATCGCGTCGCATTGTTTAAACGCCTGCTCAAAGTCGCGCGCGATCAGCGTCCGCACCTTCTGAGCGCGCAGATAGTACGCATCATAGTAGCCGCTGCTGAGCGCGTAGGTACCCAAAATAATACGGCGTTTCACCTCACTGCCGAACCCGGCCGCGCGCGTGTTCATATACATGGTCGTCGGATCCGCCCCGTCCACGCGCTGCCCGTAACGCACCCCGTCGTACCGCGCCAGGTTGGTGGACGCCTCCGCCGTGGCCAAAATATAATAGGTGGCCGTGGCATAGGCCGTATGAGGCAGGCTGACTTCCACCACCTCCGCTCCCAACTGCCCGCATTGCCTGATGGCGGCCTGCACACACGCTTCCACGTCGGGATCAATCCCCTTCACAAAATACTCTTTCGGCACGCCCAGTCTCATCCCGCGAATGGATCCGGTCAGGGCCGCCGTGTAATCCGGCACCGGCGAAGGACACGATGTGGAATCCATCGGGTCATGACCGGCCATCGCCCCGAGCAGCAGCGCCGCATCTTTCACCGTACGCGTGATCGGCCCGATCTGATCGAGCGAACTCGCATACGCCGTCAGCCCGTACCGGGAAATGCGCCCGTACGTCGGCTTCAATCCGACGCATCCGCAAAAAGACGCCGGCTGCCGCACGGATCCGCCCGTGTCCGAACCGATGGAAGCAACCGCGATCCGGGCCGCCACCGCCGCCGCCGAGCCGCCGCTGGAACCGCCCGGCACACACTCCGTATTCCACGGATTCCGCGTAATCTGCAGCGCGGAATTTTCTGTGGAGGATCCCATCGCAAATTCATCCATATTCACCCGACCGGCAAAGACCACTCCGGCCTCACGCAGTCTGGCCACTGCCGTGGCATCATACGGTGAACGATACCCCTGCAGAATTTTTGATCCGCAGGAACAGGTCTGCCCCTTCACATTCAGCAAATCCTTCATGGCCACCGGAATGCCCGTCAGCGCCGAGCCTTCCCCGCGCGCCCGGCGCTCGTCGGCAGACCGGGCCTGCTCCAGTACGTCCTCCTCATCCAGGGCGACATAGGCCCCGATCACAGGATCCGCGCGGCGTATCTCCTGCACAAGTTCACGCGCAATATCCCGGGCGCAGCAACTCCGCTGCGCCAAAAGCGTTGAAAGTTCATCCACGGTTTTTTCGATCAATGCTGACATGGGCCGCTCCCGCCTTATTCCATAATTTTGGGTACCACAAACTGCTGATTGCGAACACTGGGCGCATTGGCCAGCGCCTCTTCCCGCGCGAGCCCCTCCCGCTGTTCATCACCACGCAACACATTGGACAACGGAATCGGATGCGACATGGGCTCCACCCCGCTGACATCCACCGCCTTCAATTCATCCACATAGCCGAGAATCTGCTCCAATTGCCGCTGATAAAGAGCCTGCTCCTCCGGCGTAAGATGAAGACGCGCCAATTGAGCCACATAAGCCACATCCATGTGCTCCGTACTCTCTCTGAATGATCCGTTCATTGCTGCCCCTTGTCGGCTGAGTTTGAAAAGGCCGCAGTATAGAAACATGACTCCGCTGATGCAAGAGGAGCTTTTTATTTCTCAAATTCCGGCCCCCAAACGGCCATTTGGGAGGCAAGCCGGAGGCCTCTTTGGCGGGGGGCGCCGCGGAAACCGTCTTCGCCCGCGCGGGAATGGCATTCCACGCACCCGCCCCGTCGAACACCCGCCAAAACCACCCCGGATGGCGCCCGGGCCGCCCCGCCGGATTTTTTGAGTCCACGGCGTTTTTTTATCGTCAAAAAACGATCAGTTACGCAATATGCGCGCTCTCGCCACGGAGTGTGCAACAGGTAAAGAAAGGTTTCCGCATGAACACAGGGAATTGGATCGCGATTCTTGATTTCGGCTCGCAGTACACGCAGTTGATTGCGCGGCGCATCCGCGAACAGAAAGTCTATTGCGAAATTCTGCGTTTTGACACCCCGCTTTCCGTACTCCGCGAACGCGCTCCGAAAGGCATCATTCTTTCCGGCGGGCCGGCCAGCGTTTTCGGCGAGGGGGCTCCGCATTGTGATCCGGCGGTTTTTGATCTTTCCATTCCGCTGCTGGGCATTTGCTACGGCATGCAACTGATGGCCTACTGCCTGAAAGGCCGTGTTTCGCCGGGGCATTCCCGGGAGTACGGCGGCGCCACCGTTTCCATTAAAAATCACACGTCTCTTTTTGCGGATTGCCCGGAGCAACTGGACGTCTGGATGAGTCACGGTGATCAGATCGAACAGGCGCCTGCCGGCTTCACGGCTATTGCGCAAACGCCGACCTGCCCGGTTGCCGCCATGGAAAACAGGGAACGCCATCTGTTCGGTCTGCAGTTCCATCCCGAAGTGGTACACACCGAACACGGCAGGGACATTCTTCGCCGGTTTGTCTTTGATGTCTGCGGATGCAAAGACACCTGGCGCATGTCGAGTTTCGTTCAGGACAGCATCGAACAGATTCGCCGCAGAGTGGGTTCCGACCAGGTACTCTGCGGATTAAGCGGCGGCGTCGATTCCTCCGTCGTGGCCGCGCTGCTTCACCGGGCCATTGGGCCGCAGCTGCACTGCGTTTTTGTCGATACCGGCCTGCTGCGGCACGGCGAGGCCGAACAGGTCAGCCACATGTTCGGCGAAACGTTCGGGATCGACCTGCATGTGGCGCGGGCCGCTGATGTGTTTCTGGACCAGCTCCGCGGAGTCACCGATCCGGAAAAGAAACGCAAAATCATAGGCTCGGCCTTCATTGATATTTTTTCGCGGGAGGCGCGCTCGTTCGGCCAGATCCGCTTTCTGGCGCAGGGCACGCTCTATCCCGATGTGATTGAAAGTGTTTCCCCGATCGGCGGACCATCCGTTACCATCAAGAGTCATCACAATGTCGGCGGACTTCCCAAAGATTTGAAGTTTGAACTCATCGAACCGCTGCGTGAACTTTTCAAGGATGAAGTCCGCGCCCTGGGCCGTGAATTGGGACTTCCCGAGGACATGGTCAACCGTATGCCGTTCCCGGGACCGGGCATGGCCGTGCGTATTCTGGGCGAAGTCACGCGTGAACGCGTCGCCCTCCTTCAGCAGGCGGATTTGCGCGTGCAGGAGGAACTGCGCAAGCTGGATGAATATTTGGATATTTGGCAGGCGTTCGCCGTGCTGCTCCCCGTCCAAACCGTGGGCGTCATGGGCGATGGACGAACCTATGAAAACGTGGTGGCCGTCCGCGCCGTGCAGAGTATCGACGGCATGACCGCCGATTGGTACCGCCTGCCCTATGATACGCTCGACACCATTGCCTCGCGTATCATTAACGAAGTGCGCGGAATCAACCGCGTGGTCTACGACATCAGCTCCAAACCGCCCAGCACCATTGAATGGGAGTGATTCGCTGCGACGGTCGCCTCAGCCTTTCGGTTCTTCCAGAATGACGTACACAACGCCGTCGCCTCCGTTTTCAAAATAGAGGCGACCGTCTTTCTGATCTACGCGCCGATAAGTGCCGGTAATCTGTCCTTTTTCGTCCATGATCAGTAGATTGTAATTGGTCTGTTCCCAGCGCATCTCCGCGGGATTGTTGGCGCCCAGAATGGCGCCGTCGGGTCTGAAATACATGATCTTGAACCAGATTCGGTCCGGCGGATAGAAGAACATGCACTTACCGGCAACGGACCCTTCTTTTTTGGCCGCGCCTGTATCATCCACAAAATTTTCACGGTTGAGATAGCTTTGAACCATAATCATCTCAGCGCTGACGGCGTCGACGGATGCCTTGTCGCTCTTCTGTTCATACCGCCGTCTCATGATCTCCAGGTTGTTCAAATAGCGGTCTGAAATCGGTTTGATTTCGTTGACATACTGCCGGCGAACCATCAGTAGCTCTTTGGGGTCGTCGCCATACGTCATCGGGGCCGTCAGCCACAGCGCTGTGAAAAATAACAAAATGACGCTTTTCCTCATGTCGTTCTCCCTTTCTTCCGCTCCTGTCGTTTCAGGCTGACAGTGCTTTTAATACAATATCCGCCGCGGGCAGCCCGCCATGCGGCTGCAGGGCGTCTTCCACCGCGTCCAGCCCCTTCAGCATTTCAACGCGCTCCGGCGTATCCGTGATCAGGCGCAACACGTCACGGGCCATCGCATCCGGCTTCGCCTGATGCTGAATGTACTCCGGACAAATCATGCGCCCGGCCACGATATTCACCATGCCGATCCACTTGACGCCACGCACCATAAGACGCGCCATCAGATACGTCAACCATGCCGTTTTATAAATGACAATCATCGGACACTTCTGAAGCGCCGCCTCAATAGTGGCCGTCCCCGATGCCACCATTCCGGCACCGGCCTGACGGAGCGCCTGACGCGTCTGATCCACGGTGATGGCCAGGCGGGCCGGCCGTTGAGGGTGCGACGCAATAACCGCTTCGGCCGCGGCTTTCATTTCTTCCGTCGGCGCCGCAATGATGAATCCCGCTTCCGGACACTGCTTCTCCACCTGCGCGGCCGCATCGAGCATCAGCGGAAGGATCCTCGTCACCTCATGCCTGCGGCTTCCGGGAAGCAGCACCACCCGTTTATCTCCGGGCCACGGCAATGCAGCGGGCGGCTCATTCCGAACCTTCCGAGCCTCTTCCACCAACGGATGCCCCACAAAATCCACGGTCAGCCCGGTCCCTTCGAACACCTTGACTTCAAACGGGAAAATAACCATCAGCCGATCCAGAATCGCGGCCAGCTTCGGAATGCGCGACCGGTGCCACGCCCACACCTGAGGGGAAATATAATACAGCGTTCGAATTCCCCGCTTGTGCAGCTCGGCGGCCAAACGAACATTGAAGCCGGGATAATCCACCAGCAGCACCGCATCCGGCTTTTTTTCTTCCGCCCGGCGAATCATTTCATAGAAAACACGGCGAAAGAAAAAATAGCGTTTCAGCACCTCGGTCAGCCCCATCACGGCCATATCCCGCACATCGTAATACGTGTGGACGCCGCAGGCCCGCATCAACGGCCCCCCAATGCCCCAGCAGGTCAGATCGGGTTCCCGGGCTCTCAGCGCTGCAACCAATCGCGCGGCGTGCATATCGCCCGAAACTTCTCCCGCCACCACCATCAGCGACCGGCTCATGAACCACCCTGTTGAATCACACCCAGAATGGCCACGGCCAATTTCAGCGCTTCGGCCGCATGCGCCCCGCTCACCACGGGTTCATTGTGCCGACTCACCGCCTCCGCAAAGGCACTCAGCTCGCGGGCCAGCGGCTCGCCTTTTTCTATTGGCACCTCACACGGCTGGATACCCGCGGCTGTTTTGCGGTACATCTCTCCGGCCTGATTCTGATAATCCAGCGAGACATAGGCGTCTTCATAAAAGAGACGGATTTTCCGCATACGCTCCGGACTGATCCGGCTCGCCGTCACGTTGGCCACGCAGCCATTCATAAACGCCAGGCGTACGTTGGCAATGTCCTCGGTCTTGCTCAACACCGGAACACCCACCGCGCGAATTTCCTTCACCGGCGAACCCACCAAATGCAGAATCGCCTCCAAATCATGAATCATCAAATCCAGCACCACGCTGACTTCCGTTCCGCGCGGAGCGCGTCCCTCGCGGGGCGGCGGATACGAGGCCAGCCGGTGCGCTTCAATGAATTTCGGAACTCCGCCCATCTCCTCGATAAACTGCATCACCGGATTGAAGCGCTCCACATGCCCCACCTGCAGAATACATCCCTTTTTCTGCGCCAGGGCGACCAGCTCTTCGGCCTCCTGCGTCGTGGCGGCAATCGGTTTTTCCACGAGCAGATGAACCCCGCGCTCCAGCAGGTACCCGGCGACCTGACGGTGCAGATCCGTCGGCACCACCACGCTGGCGGCATCCACGGCCGATGCAAATTCTTCCAACGATTGGAAAACTTTTAATCCGTGCCGCTCTGCCACGATTCGTGCGGCGGCCGGGTCCACGTCGTACACGCCGACCATCTCGGCCTGGGCCATTTCCGTGTAGATGCGCGCATGATGCTGACCCAGCGCGCCCACACCGGCCACACCCACTTTGATTTTGCCTTCCGTTGTCATGTTTCCGAATTCCCTTCAGCTGTAAATACCTGTATAGCCAATCCCTGCCGATCCGCCTGATGAATCACCCGGTCCATCTCCAACACAATGGAGCGGCCCGCTTCAATGGACAACACCGACGCCCCCGCCCGCTTCAGGGTTTTTAGCGTTCGCATTCCGATCACCGGAATATCAAAGCGCATGTCGTGCCCCGGCTTCGCCATTTTAACCACCACGCTTCCGCGCCCGCCCAGTTTTCCGGCACGCAAAATCGCCTTGTCGGTTCCTTCAAAAGCTTCTACGGCCAGCACCACGCCGCTCTTGATCACCACGGTTTGTCCGATTTCATATTCACTGGACCAGCGGGCCACTTTCAGCCCGAGCGCGATGTCTTTTTCTTCCTCCACGGTCGGCGCACGCTTGGTCAGAATCCCTGCGGCCCCGGGCATGGCGCTCTGCATGAAGAGTCCGGCGGGCAGCAATTCTGCGCCCGCCTCCCGCAGCGCATCGCCGACGGCGCCGAAAATCGTATGCGCATTCCAGGCCGGTAGAGAGCGCAACAGCGCCAGCATGCGGCGATCCGGCCGCGCGTGAAAGAGGTTGCGCGGCGCGATTTGTCCGGCCATGACATAATCCCGTATGCCCGAATGCTGCACCTGACCCAGCATTTTTTCCAATTCCCCGACGCGCATCCAGTGAACCGCGTCCGCATAACGTTCGATGTCCCGGCTGGTTTCGCCCCTGAACGCAATGACGTCAATCCGCCTGACGCCCTGTTCGCGCGCGGATTGCGCCAGAATGATTGGATACATGCCGCGCCCGGCAATCAGCCCGAGCGCTGTTTGGAGGATTGGTTTATTCATGGCTAATAAGCGTAATCTGTTTCACCGCCACACTCAGGGTGCGCGGGTCCGCATCCGGTGACTGCTTATACCCCGCGCGAATCGTGATGGTGTTTGTTCCCGTACGAAAACACTCCGCGGGAATTTCCTTTTCAAACCACTGGAAACATCCCGAGGATTCCAGGACCCACTCGGCGACAAAACGGCGGTTCACGTAAACACCGAAGTTCTGAATGCGGCGATCGGATACCATCGGCATGATTTCCACGGCCAGCAGCGCGCTGGAAGGCTCACTCAGAACCACATTGATGTCCCCTTCCCGCTTCTCAATCCACCGAAACGTCGAACCGTCGCTCAGCCGTTCGGGTTGACTCCACCCGTACCCCAGAGCGGACGCATCCGCTTCATCGCCCGGACGAACAGCCAGCGCCTGACCGACCGTTTCTTCCGCAAAGGTCATCCAGGTTCCCGCCAGTATCAGAATGAAAATCAGAATCGCTTTTTTCATGACAGCACATGCTCGACGCCCAGACGGCGATATACGTTTTCCACGGCCTCGATTTCCGCATCCGTCTGCGCCCTGTTCCAACCGAGCTCGGCGGCCATCAGCGCGGCCGCTTTTTCAAGCGCCTCGCGTCCCGGATAACGGAATGTCCCCAGGCCGGTCCGCCGAAATACGACATCCATCAGGCGACAGGCCTGCTCCCTGCGAACGGCGTACACCACATCGGCGCCGATCACCTCTCCGGATTCGCACAGACTCTCCGTCCATTCGGGATGTCCCGAACACAGCGCCAGCGTTTCGCGGGCCAGCGTACCGTACTGCTGCGCGTGTGCGGCCAGCACTTTTTCATTCAGTGCCGGATTATTCATGATATTGCTCAGCTCGTCCGGCGTGATCACTTCTTCACCGCCCGCCACAAAACAATTTTTGCCCCGCTCGTAATTCATGCCGAGAGCCCCGGTGACCCGCCGCGCCACCTGCTCGGCCACCTGGATGCCGGTGGTATATTTCACACCCTTGATCAACAGCATGCCGTCAACGCCCGCCACGCGACGGTAATCAATGAGTTCCGTATCCTTTGCCGGGTCGGACGGATGATCGGTCCGGCGGGAAGGCCGCGCGGGCAGTATGCCGGCATTGGCGAAAGTCACATCCGAGAGCGCCAGATTCGCCTGCGGATAAATCGCATTGATCTCCTGAAGATACGCTTCGATTTCCGACGGGGTGAGCCCGCAATCATCCGGGGATCCGCTAAAGGGGCTGTACATGGTACCGATGATGGTGCCCTCGCGCCAGGGGGCAAAAAAGTAGTTGCGTTTTCCCCGTTTCAGCACGGCGTCCTCATCCAGATATTCCGCGTTGGACTCCAGACCGACTCCGTACTCCCCGAAAAACCGCTTCCGGACGATGATGTTGTATCCTTTGGTCCAGGGCCACGGACGTTTCATGGTTCCGAAACAACCGGGCAGCAGAGTATCCAGCCAGCCGCCGGCGGCATTCACCACATAGCGTGCGAGCACTTCCGTTTTCTCGCCGGTCAGCATATCCTGCACGTCAGCCCCCGTGATTCGGGGTCCCTCCAGCAACAGGCGGCATGCTTTGGCATAATTTCCAGTCACGGCGCCCAGCTTCTGTGCCGTAAGAATAAAGGAAAGCGTGAAGCGTTCCGTATTCTCGGAGAAACCGTCATGCCAGACGCCCGCTCCGGTTCCATGCTCGGCGAGTCCCTCCGCCACATACCGCAGAAACTCCGCGCCTTTCAGCGATCCGTTGGGTAAACGCCTGGAAGGATGCACCCCGATATTGCGATCAAAGCTGATCACGTCATTGGCCATCATGGCCGCCAGCAGCGCTGCCTTGCTCCGCAGAAAACAGCCGGCCGTTGGAACCATGAAATGCGCGGGATGAGTCAGGTGCGGCAGATGTTTCAAACTCATGCGGCGCGCCGTGATGGAAGCCCTCATGCGGGGCAAATCCAGCTGCTGCAAATAGCGAAGACCGCCATGAATAATTTTCTGGCTGTTCGCGGAGGCGGCTTCACCGTAGTCTCCCTTTTCCACCAGGGCGACGCGGCACCCCTGCCGGGCAAGCGCCCAGGCGGCCGCCGCGCCGTGAATCCCGCCGCCGATAATCAATACGTCAAAAGGCTGTTCGCCCAAGGCCTGAAGTCTATTCGCGTTCATGCGTTATTTTCCTGTTAAACGGGTGCGAACATATCAAATGAATACGCGGATAAAAGCGTATTTTCATAGGCGCTTCGCGTATGCCGCTGCTCGGCGCGCCCGCGCGCGTTTTCCGCCAGCCGCTTTCCGTTTTCCGGCTGGAGCAGACATTCGCCGATGTCCTGCGTCCACGCGGCGGGGTCAGGCGGCACAAGTATCGCGCAATCCGAATCCAGCACCTGCGTATGCGATGAAATATCTGTGGCGATGATCGGTTTTCCGGCCAGCATATATGAATAGATTTTCAGCGGCGTATTGCCGCCTTTAATGCGCGGCGAAAGCAGCACATCCGCCTGCGCCAAATAATGCTGCAACGCATTCAACGGGCGCGGCCCAGTGAAAATAGCGCGCCCCTTCAAACCCAGCCGGTCGGCTTCCGCCCGGTAGTGCTGCATATCCCCCTCGCGTCCGCCGATCACCACCAGATGCCACGGCATTTCCCGGGAAAGGCGGGCAAAAGACTGCAACAGAAGATCAATGCCCTGGTAGTGTTCTAAATTCCCCACATACAGAAACATCGGTCCTTCAAGCTGAAATTCCTGACGCAGATTTTCCACGGGCCCGGACAGCGCAGCGGCCTCCACAGCGCGATCATGCAGCACGCAAACCCGACCGCGCGGATTGCACGCCAGCGCCTTGTCGCGAAGATAATCGCAAACCGGCAGAATCAGATCGGCAGATCGAACCGCCCAGCGCTCGAATCCCTCCAAAAGCGGTTTCAGAAAGCGGAGCATCCTCCACTTTTCCAAAAGCTGGTCCGCCATCGAAGAGTCCATGTCGTACACCAGTTTCACGCCGCGCGGGCGCAGCAGTATGGCGGGAAAAACAGCCTCTTCAACGGCATGCAGCACGTCGTAGCGCTGTTGGCGCAGCAGAGCGCGCATGTGCCGGGTGAGGAAGAAATCACAGACCAGTTTTTTCCAGGAAAAGCCGATGGGTATACGCCCAATCCACCGGGGGGCGTGACAGCGAATGATGGTCAGCCGCTCCTCATGAATATCGGTTCCTCCCGGAAAGCAGAGCAGGTCCACCCGGTGCCCCGCGCGACACAGCGTTTCCGCCACCCAGCGTACGGCAATCGGGGTCCCCCGTTCTTCATAAAAAGGCTGAGGAGCTGCTAGCAGAATTCTCATGGCGCTCAGTGAAGGCCGGACCGCATGGTGATGACCAGCTGATTCTGATTCAATTCCTGACGGCGAAAATAATGCGCCGATTTGGTCAGCTTGCGAACCACATGAGCGCCCAGCTGCTGCACTTCCAAGTCCTCCAGCGCTTCCTCTTCCGACTTAATCGAAAGCACGGGATTGAAGGGAGTTCCGCTCCAGGTGATTTCCAAAATCAACTCCCGATCACGCAAGGTCACATAAACCTGAATGGAGTGCCGCTTCTCCTGCTCTTCCGCATGATTGATGATGCTGGAAAGCACTTCCTCAAGAACCAGACTCACTTTATACGTCACGGAAGTGGAGACATAATTCACGTCCATAAAACGGGTTACTTCCGCTTTGACGTAAACCAGTTCCTTCAGTTCTTTAGTAATGTTGAGTTTGATTTCTTTTTGCATGACCAGTTCTTCGCCTCCCCCTGAATCAGTGGCGTCAAAATACTCGCGGGAAGGAAATCTATCAATAGTGTTTGCGTATTATTTCGCATTTTATATGGTTTCGCCGGTTTTTTTACAGATTCAATACTCCGGGATTATGAAGGCAGTTTATGAATACCTCCCCCGCATTTCTTTTTGGTGATCGGTCTGGTCTGGACGGATTTGCCCGCAAGTACGGCCTGCTCACTATCGCGATGCTCGCGCTCCTCCTGCTGCTCCCCGGCACAGGAACCCTTCCGCTGATTGACCGTGATGAGCCGCGCTTCACCGAGGCCACCCGCGAGATGATGGAAAGCGGTGAATGGTTTGTTCCGTATTTTAACGGCGATTACCGGTTCGACAAACCGGTCCTGACGTATTGGATGATGGCGCCGGGGCTCGCACTGGCTCAGCACTTCCCCGCCTTTTCCATCGAATTGGGCGCGCGTGTCCACTCCATCCTCTCGGCTATCGCGCTGGGCTGGGTGGTATTCCTGATGGGCAAGCGCTGGTTCTCGCCGAAGGCCGGTCTGTTGGCCGGGTGCGGGATCGTCTCCTGCATGCAGATGATCATGCACGGACGAAGTGCCGTGGCGGATATGCCCATGGTGGTTTGTGTGGCGCTCTCCATGTGGGCGCTGTACGAATTGCTCCATCCCGAAAACCCGCGCCGCTCATTCAACGGCTGGTTTTTCATGCTCTATCTCTCGCTGGGGGTCGGGTTTCTGGCCAAAGGACCGGTGGCCTGGCTGATTCCCCTGATCAGTCTTCTGCTGTACCGATTCCTGTTCGGACGCCGCAAGCTGCCGTGGCGCGCCCTGAACCTGCTGCCGGGCATCGTGATTTGTCTCGCCATTGTCGGGGCCTGGGGCATTCCCGCACTGATCAAAACGCATGGGCTCTTCTGGCAAAAGGGCATGGGCGAGCATGTGATGGAACGCGGTTTCAGCACCATGGCCGGGTTCGGTCACTTTTTTTTCTATTACCTGATCACGGCGTTTATCAGCCTGTGCCCCTGGATTGCCTACGCCGGATTCGCCTTCCGCCATTTGCGGTCCAGCTGGAACAGCCGCAATGCTTTTCTCGTTTCCTGGATCGTTTCCACCTACCTGTTCTTCTCCTTCTATTTCACACAACTTCCCCACTACGTCATGCCTTCCTTTGCCGCCGTATTCCTGCTGATCGGACAACTCGCCGATGCCTCCTGCACCTGGAAACGATGGAACTTCATTTGGTTCCGCGTCGTACTCGCGCTCCCGTTGATTCCCGCCGCAGTGTCTCTGGGTTTTGCCCTTTTCTACCCGTTTGATCCGACCTATGCGCCCATTCAGAAACTGCTGTTCGCCGCTGCCGCCGGACTCGCCGGACTGGTCATTCTCGGGTGGGCGCCCCTGCTCGGAAAGCCGCTCGTATTCATTCCGGGACTTCTGCTCGTAATGTTTTCTCTTCACGGGGTCGGCGCAAGCCTGCGTGACGCCTCCATCACCGTGAAGATCGGCGCACTCGTGAAGGACCTTCCGCCGGATACTCGCCTCTTTTTCACCGGATTCAACGAACCCGGCGTGGTGTTTTACAGTCACCGCCGCTGGAATCGGCAGGGCGACCCGGACGCGCTGATCCGCACCGCCATGACCGAGCCCGGCCCGTGCGCGGTCGTACTCCTGGAAAACGAAAAGCCGCTCGAATACTTCTTCCAGCGCGAGGCCCGCGACCGGTTTGCCATGGATTGCCGCCTGCGACAGAAAATTTTCACGGCGGAAAATGATACGCTCCCCCGGGATGGATATACCCCGGTGTTTATCGAAGGGATCAATCCCGCCAGAACCTGCTGGTCCACCGTGCGCCTGCTCTATCGCACCGAGTAAAATTCGGTCAGGGTTCCGCCGCCCAGCGCTTCACCGCATCCCGTGCTAAACGCGGCGCAGGCATCGGCTCTGAAAACCAGGCTTGCACCGGTTCGTCCAGCGCGACTCCGTGCATGTAATTATACACGGCGGTATGAAGCGCTTCGCCGATTCCTTCTTCGTGCCGGGGTTTCCACTCGCTATACGGAATGCCGTTTTCCGAAAATCCGCGATGCGCCGGGCGCTGCGGCGTGAGGCGAAACGATTTGGGGGCGGCATAAATCGGACTGTGTACCGTGAGCGCGAAGCGATGCCAGTAAGCCGATTGCACGCAACCGCTTTGAAACAGTTGGCGTACATAGTCGAGCGCATCCACCACTTCCTGCGGGGTTTGGGTGGGGAATCCATACATCAAATAAGCATGCACCAACACCCCCGCCCGCGAGAAGGCATAAGCCGCTCGCACCATATCCCTGAGCCGGATTCCCTTATTCATAAGCGTTATCAGGCGTTCTTCGGCACATTCCATGCCTCCGGTCACCGCCACACATCCCGCTTTCGCCAGCAACCGGCACAAGTCTTCATCAAAAGCCTTTTCAAATCGGATGTTGGTCCACCACTGCAAATCCAGTTTGCGCGCAATCAGGCACTCGGACAACCGGCGCAGGAGTGCCGGAGGGGCCGCTTCATCCACAAAATGAAACGTGCGCCGACCGGTTTCTTTGATAACGGTTTCAATCCAATCGGCGATTCGTTCCGCAGGCGCCGGATCATAGCAGGCGATGTAACCCAGCGTGGTATCGCAGAAGGCGCAGCGATGCCAGTAGCAGCCATGCGCCAGCATGAGCTTCATCCAGCCGTGTTCCGTCCACAGCCGGTGCATCGGATTCGTACTTTCCGTTATGGAACAGTAGCGCGTCAAATCCAACCCTTCATAGCAGGGTGCGGCCCGGTCCCGATGCTTCAGCGGCGGCTCCTCCGCGTTGTCAATCCAGACCACCTTTCCCTCCCGGCGCATGCGGGTGCGCACCAGCCCATCGACAGATATTTTTCCATCCAGATGGTCCAGCAAACGACAGAGCGGAATTTCGCCGTCATCATACAGCAGGTAATCCAGCACGTTGAAAACGCGCACATCCGAAAGGGCGCGCCATTCGGTGTTCACAAACCCTCCGCCGGCGGCAATCCGGATTTCCGGCGTCTGATTTTTGATGCGCCGGGCCATGCGAAAGGCCGAATAGACATTGCCCGGAAATGGAATCGTGAGGCCAACCAGATCCGGCTGATGGGTTTTCATCATGTCATCCACCAACCCATCCAGCCACTGATCAATCAGGGTTCCGGGCTGCCTGGTGAACTGCCGAAGCAGCGGCGTGAAGGAGGCGGCGGAGAGACCGAGCTGTTCCGCGTATCTGGACAAACCGAACCGCTTGTCCACGCCATCCCGGATAACGTCGGCCAGATCATCAACGTACAGACTCGCCCGGTACCGCGCGAGTGCCTGAACGTCCTTCGTGAACGGCCAGCGTCCATGCGCATGCAACTCACCAATCACACAAAAACGGGGCCCCTGCGGCAGCCATCCGTCATCCATGATTTTTTCCGCTGATGCCGAATCCCCCCGCTGCAAAAAGGAAATCACCTCATCCACGGTTTCCAGATAGCGCTGTTTGTTTCGCAAAAATCCATACACCGCGGGCAGCCGCCTGGTTTCGCCACTGGACTCAAGAACGCCGGCGATTCGCTCCAGCCCGGCTCGGGAAAAAATAGTCAGCGCCAGTTCCAGCGAGAGATCGGCTTGCCGCACATCCACGCCACGGGATTTTAGAAATCCGGTCAGCAGCGGCGTCGCGGCATAGGGCGCGTTGAACTGCACCATGGGGGGAGTTACCAGCAACACACGCATCAGACACCTATTGCCCGTCGGACGTAACCCGAGTCCCCAGTGAATATCGAAGACCATGGGTTCATGGGGTTATTCGCCCGCCACTTCCGTGGACCACTTCTTGAAGTCCTGACCGGTCCCGATCATCTGAACCCCGACCAGCTTCCCGTCACGATCCGTCACTTTTATGCGGCAGGCTTTTTCATCGGCATCCACGAGCTGTTCGTGATCGCCTTCCCCGGCGACGCGTCCCACGGAATGCAGTTCAAACTCGTTGAAT
Organism: uncultured Verrucomicrobiota bacterium; assembly: GCA_964542025.1. Classification (GTDB taxonomy): domain Bacteria; phylum Verrucomicrobiota; class Kiritimatiellia; order RZYC01; family RZYC01; genus JAQVYB01. The sequence continues at coordinate 36,370 of CAZISY010000002.1, read as the reverse complement.
TTGTAATTTACGGCTGCATCGGAGAGTTTATAGACGGCCTGGGCGCCGTTTGTCAGGGCTGCCATCGCATTGGCAGCAGCGAGGCGTCCCTGTATGGTGGCATCCAGCGCCGAACACCGGTTGAGTCCCGGAATTTGAACAATGTCCCCCGCCGCGTAGATCCCCGGAGCGGATGTGGAAAGCTGCTCATCCACCAGGATGCCCCGGTCAATGCGCAGTCCGGCCTGCTGTGCCAACGCCATATTCCGGCGCGATCCCACCGAAATCACCACTAAATCCATCGTCAGCGGATTACGTCCTTCCAGCTCCATCGTCAGCGTCTGTTGATTCTGGCAAACGGACGAGACCGCGCCCGCCGTGATCACTTCAACCCCGTACGCCGTAAGGATGTCGTGCAGTTTTTTGGAAGCCGCCTCGCCAAACTGCAACGGCAGCAGGCGGGGAAGCCGTTCAATCACGGTCACTCGTACGCCAATGGCCAAAGCACGCAACGCGGCTTCGATGCCGAGAATGCCCCCGCCGATAATCGCCAGCCGCATACCATCGCCCGTCCGTTCCGCAATACGCGCCGCATCATGCAGCGTCCATAACGGCAGCACGCGGTCTGTCGCGCCCTGCGTGATGGGAGGAACGAAGGGACCTGCACCCGAAGTCAACAGCACGGCATCGAAAGACTCTTCGCCCCGGGCTGTTTTAATGCTGCGCTTCTGCGGATCCAGAGCAAGCACGGGCTCATCCAGCCGCAAATCAATCCGGTGTTCTGAATACCACGCCTGTGGATGAATCAGCAATTCGTCCGCATCGGCCTGCCGAAAGGCGTAGGCGATGATTTTGGGCCGGTAGTACGGCACCGCGTTTTCATTGGAGTACAGCACAGCCTCATGACCCGCCGCATGCAGGGTTTCTGCCGCTTTCACTCCGGCATGCCCGGCGCCTATAATTCCGAATTTCATGGTCGCACCTCCTCCTGCTCAAGAGTTTGATGGATGGCATTCCGCACCGCGGGAATCAGCCTGGAACTCACACTTACCGAGGTGAAGCCGATTTCGCGCAACCGCAGGGCATATTCCGGATCACCGGCCATTTCCCCGCACAGCGTGATGGATTTACCGGCTTCCCGCGCAGCATGCACCAGGTTTTGAAGAACACTCCAGAGAATCGGATGCCCGGGCTGATACTCACCGGCCACTTTTTCGTTGTTTCGGTCCACCGCGAACAGGTACTGGATTAAATCATTACTGCCCACGCTGGCGAAATCCGCTTCCCGAAAGAGTTCCGATGCGCCCAGACACGCTGCGGGCACTTCAAACATCACGCCCTGAAGAATACGCTCGCTCCCCAGATCGGCCGTGGCCTCAGAAAACATCGTGCGCACTTTTCGGAATTGCGCCAAATCCACGATCATCGGATACATCACCCGGACGGGACCCAACGCCGCCGCCCGTGCAATGGCCCTGGCCTGTGTTTTGAAAAGCGCTTCATGCCCCAGCAGCAGGCGTGTTCCGCGCCAGCCCAATGCCGGATTATCCTCGTTGGGCAGGCTTAAAAATGAAAAGGGTTTGTCCCCTCCGATGTCCAGCATGCGAAACGTGACGGGCCGCCCATCCATCCTGCGCACCACCTGCGAATAGCGTTCGGTCTGCTCGTCCTCACTTAAAAGCCGCCCGGCCGAAATACATTCAAACTCCGTGCGGTACAGCCCGATCCCTTCCGCATCGGCATTCAGGGCATCCTCCGCATCCGCATACGTGTTGATATTGGCGCCGACGGCAAATCCCGGTATGCGCCCGTTCCGGACTCTCGCCTCCGGGACCTGCTGCGCGCGTTGTTTATCCTGCTCATCCGGCCATACAATGATTTCGCCGGCATCGCCGTCGAGCAGCACTTCGGTTCCGCAGGTAATTCGGCTGTGAATCGCCTCGATACCGCTGACCGCCGGAATCCCCAGCGCCCGGGCCAGAATCGCGGCATGCGCATTGAGTCCGCCCCGCTCCGTGATGAACCCCCGGGTTTCAAAGGTATTGATATCAATCGTGAGGGACGGCGTCAGTTCCGTGGCCACAATGATTCTGTCTCTTCCGCGCTGACAGTGCTTTTCATCGGCGCATTGCAGCGAGGGCTGCATGTTGCCCAGCACATCCAGGATGCGCCGCCGTATTTCACCAATGTCCGATGCGCGTTCCTTGATGTATTCGTTGTCAATTTCAAGCAGGCGCATTTCGTAGCGGTCCAGCACCCCGATGACCGCGCTTTCCGCATTTCGCTGTTCATCCGTGATCAGCCCGCGAATTTCCTGCAGCACATTCTCATCGTTCAAAATCATTTTCTGCGCCGTGAAGATTTCCGCTTCCGCCGCGCCGATCTGCCCGGAAACCCGTGAGTGTATTTCCTCCAAACGATCCGCCACCACGGCCACAGCCCGGTCCAGACGCTGGATTTCCCGCTCGACCCCTTCCCCCTTCACCCGATAGATCGGCAGATTGCTGTGACGATTCTCATTAAACAGGCACACGCGGGCCACGACGCTTCCGCGGCTCAGGCCGAGTCCCTTCAAAACCGTTCGTTGGGTAATTTTCTCATTCATGGCTGATAAAAAAACGGTACGGGCATTCACCATGCCCGACCGTTTCCGTTGATCCCTGAAAATGGACGCTCATTCCGCGGTGAATTCTTCCTTCCCCACTCCGCACTCCGGACAGGTCCAGTCATCAGGCAATTTTTCAAACGGGGTTCCCGGAGCTATCCCGTTATCCGGATCGCCGGCTGCCGGGTCATACACATATCCGCATATGTTGCACACATACTTTTTCATCGTCGGCATTCCTTTCTCTGTTTGACTTACTGACTCACTGCCTGCAGGGCCGCCTGTGCAAGCTGCTTTCCGGCATCTCGGCATGCCTTCAGCACCTGCTCATCCGGCGCATACTGACATTTCAACGGTTCACGCAAAATTCTGAACTTCATTTTTTCCAAATAGTCCTGCACGGCCTCCGCCCCGCCCTTGCCCCACCCATAGGATCCGAATGCGAACCCGCATTTGCCGGTCGGTTTCAATCCCATTAAATAGGTCAGCGTCGCGGCCGCCTGGGGCATCAGCGTCTGATTGAGCGTGGCCGAACCGACCGCGATGGCAGCGGCATCCAGGCATTCCGTCACGACATCCGTGATGTGCGTAGCCCGCATGTAAATCAACTTGCAATCCACGCCGTCTTCCACCACCGCGTCATACATGCACCGCGCCATCTCCGCCGTACTCTGCCACATCGTATCGTACATAATCACCACTTTGGGGCGCGCCTTGCAAACCGACCACTCCGCATAGGCCGCCAGAATTTCACTCACATGCGACCGCCAGATAATGCCGTGACTCGGCGCCAAAATCTCCGGCTTAATGCTGTGTACCGCGCTGAGCGCATTATTCACCGGACGCTCGTAGCACATCAGAATATTGGCGTAATACACCTTGGCTTCATACAGCGCTTCGGCGAGCGGAACCTGATCATCAAACCGCTCGCTGGCGGCATAATGCTGACCAAACGCGTCCATGGAAAAGAGCAGCTTCTTTTCCGGCAGATACGTGGCCATGGATTCCGGCCAATGCGCCATTGGCGTCTCCAGAAACTGAAGGGTGTACCGTCCGATGGACAGGCTGTCCCCGCTTTTCACCAACTGGATTTTCCAGCTCGACGTATCATAATAGCGCGCAAGGGTCTCGCGGCACTTGGCATCGCAAATGAGTACCGCGTTCGGGCAGGCCGCCATCACAGCGGGCAGTGCGCCGGAGTGATCCGGCTCCGCATGATTGCACACCACATAATCCAGCCGCTCCGGCTCCACGAGCTGCCGCAGATTCCGCAGCAGCGTCTTGCTGTACGGCGCCTTGACCGTATCGATCAATACCTTTTTCTCATCCCGAATCAGGTACGCGTTATAACTGGATCCGCGTGTCGTTTCATACCCGTGAAAATCCCGTATGCTCCAATCCACATACCCCACCCAATCCACCTGCTCAACCACTTGATTCGGATTCACGTTCATACCTGCACTCCTGATTTTCCCGGAAACTAGTGAATATCCCCCGCGGTTTCAACTCAAACCGTCTTCTGAATTGCCCGCCGCCCCGCCCCACCCCGTTTTCCAACGATTGGAAAAAGAAACCCAAAAACTTCCAATGATTGGAAAAACCTTCTCAAAAGTTTCCAACGATTGGAAAAGTATTTTTCGCCAAATCGCGGGCGCGGCTTACCGCCACTCGTGTTTAAAGTATTTGCGTTTTAATTCCTGCCGGATGGCCGGGTACTGATTTTTCCAGAAGGAGGCGAGATCCTCGGTAATCTGTACGGGACGCCGGTTCGGCGCGAGGATTTCAAAGCGGAGCGGTATTCGGCCTTCGGCGATGCACGGTGATTTTTCAAGCCCGTACAATTCCTGAATGGTGGCCGATACGGTGGGTTTATTGTTTTCAGCGTATGTGATGCGCGCTTTTTTCCCGGAGGGCAGATCGATCCGAACGGGGGCGCACCGTTCCACGAGCGCCTGTTGTGCGCCGCTCAACCAGGACTTCACCGCGGGCAGTACGGGTTTGTCCTTGAGTTCGCGCACGGAAAAAGCGCCGTGACAAAAGGACTCCAGAATGGTGCGTCGGGCGGAATCGTCTATACGGGGAATTTGCCAGTCGGGCCGCCAGGCCGCGAGCGCGTTGACGCGGAGTATCCACTGATCCACATCTTCGTTCCATCGGCTCAGCGTGATGTTCCCCTGTTGAATTTGTTCTGCCAGAATCATTCCGGCCTGATCGGGATTGGCCAGATCATCCAATCGTTCGCGAAAAACCAAATCGCGAAAGCGTTCGATGCGGCGGCGGCGAACCCGTTTGGCCTGCGCATCCCATACGGCGGATTCTTCCTGCGCAAAATCATCGGGGAAAAGTTCATGCAGCCAACGTTCTTCAACGGCTGTATTCTGACTGAGTACGACGGTGACTTCGTGGCGTCCCCGTTCGATTTCCGCGAGATCTGCGGAGACCAGCCATTCGCTGTCGCGCACGACGCTGGAACGCGCCAGTTCGCCGCGTCGCCCATGTACAATGCCACAGCGTAGCGAACCCTGGTCCAGGCGGCGGGCCAGGCGGTCCATCAGCCCCGTCATCAGACATTTTCGCACGGCGTCTTCCGGGGCGGGCTGCGTGTTGATGGAGAGGTTCAACTGGCGGGCCGCGCCCATGAATTGGCGGTAAACCGAGCCGGCGGTTTGGGCCGCGCCCGCATGAACGCCCAGACGTCGGCAGACCTCCGGATCGAAATCCTTTTCGCGGGCGTGTTCCCAGGCTTTCAACGCCCAAAGCAGATCAGACGTTTGTTCTGCGCCCCACTGATCCTCCCGGCGTTCATCCTGATCGCTGCTGGAATTGCGCAGAATAATTTCCCGCCCCTGGAGGATGGCGGCAATGAGTGCGATTTCGCAGACGCATCCCTGCCGAGATGCTTCGATCAGCATACGCGCATATCGCGGATGCACGGGAAAGGCCAGCATGCGGCGGCCGTCATCGGTAATGTGCCCCTGCCCATTCAGCGCGCCCAGGTCACAAAGAAATTCTTCGGCGCGCTTCAGTGAGATTTCCTCAGGCGGCTCGACCCACGGGAAGGCCGAGAGGTCGCTGACGCCCCAGGCCTTCAGCGAAAGAATAATTTCGGACAGATCATGCCGCCTGATTTCAGAGAGGTGCTGTTGGGGACGCCCCTCGTGTTCGCGCTGAGTCCAAAGACGGTAACACCTTCCCGGCCGTGTGCGTCCGGCACGTCCCGCGCGCTGATCTGCGGAGGCTTTGCTTATTTTTTCAATAAGCAGCGAATCCATCCCGCGCCGTGCATCGTAGGCCGCCATGCGCACCAAACCGCTGTCGACAACGGTGGTGATTCCTTCGATGGTGATTGACGTTTCCGCGACATTGGTAGCCACGACAATTTTACGCTTACCTTCGGATGTGACCGCCTGATCCTGCTGCCGGGCCGGCAATTCGCCATGCAATGCGGCCAAGTCCATCCCTTTGGTTTCCGGACGCCCCCGCAGCGCCTGGAGGGTCCGGTTGATTTCATAAACGCCCGGCATAAAAATCAACACGCCGCCATCGTCCTCCGGGTGAAGCCGCAGGTGGGCGGCTGTTGTATCCGCAGCCTGTTCCCAGATCGATTTCTTTTTTTCGTCCAGTGGATGAGGCAGGTACTGCACCTCCACCGGAAACATACGCCCTTCCGAAGTGACAAGCGCACACGGGGCCAAATAATCAGCCGGCAAACTGTGTTCCAGCGTAGCCGACATCACACCAATTTTCAGATCGGGTCGAGTCTGCTGGAGAAGGCGGGCCAGTGCCAGCGTGACATCGCCAAAAAGATGACGCTCGTGAAACTCGTCAAAAAGAATCGTATGCACCGATTGCAGTTGCGGATCGGCCACCAACTCGCGCAGAAGCACCCCCTCGGTGACGTAACGAATGCGGGTGTCGCGGCCGGCGCACCGCTCAAAGCGCACCTGATAGCCGACTTCCTCCCCCAGCGTGCTGCGCCGTTCCTCGGCCACGCGCCGCGCCAGCATTCGCGCAGCAATTCGGCGCGGTTGAAGCACCACAATCTGTCCGGGCTTTTCGCCGGTCATGGCGGAGGCGATCATCTGCGGAACCTGCGTGGATTTTCCCGAACCGGTCGGCGCTTCCACAATAAAGCGGTTATGCGTCTTCAGGGCGTTCAGCAAATCCTGTTCCACCTGGTATATTGGAAGTTTCATCGATCTTTCTGATTCAGCGCTGTTGGTTGAGTTGGCCATCAGGATGTTATCCATCCGCCACCGAGGACTTCATCGCCGTCATAGATCACACCGGCCTGGCCGGGCGCTATGGCGAACTGGGGTTCATCAAATTGAATGAGCGCGGCGTCACCGGGGAGAGGTTCCACCCGGGCTTTCACGGGATGGTGACGGTAGCGGATTTGCACCTGAAAGCGGCCGCGCCGCGGTGCGCCCTCTATCCACGAAACACTGGCCAACCGGCATTCCGGAGAGAGCAGTGCGGCGTGGAATCCAACAACCACTTCATTGGTTTCGGCGTGTACTTCCTTCACGTAATAGGGTTTCCCGGCGGAGAGCCCAAGCCCTTTGCGCTGCCCCACGGTGTAGTGATAATAACCGGTATGACGGCCAAGCTCCCGCCCGTCTTCATCCACGATGATTCCCGGCCCGGGACGCGTGGCTATGTACTTTTCCACAAACGGGACATATCGCCCGGACTCCACAAAACAAAGATCCTGGCTTTCCGCCGAGGCTTCAAAGTGCAGCGCCCGGCTGGAGGCCCATTCGCGCACCTGTTCTTTCGTCCATTCACCCAGCGGAAAAAGGGCTTGGCCGAGCATGCGCTGAGTCAGGCGATGAAGAAAATACGACTGGTCTTTTTTCGGATCACGTCCACGCAGAAGATGAACGCTTCCGTTTTGCAGGATTGTGCGGACGTAATGCCCGGTGGCCACCCCGTCACAACCCATGCGCCGCGCTTCATCCAGCATCAGTCCGAATTTGATCCGGGGATTGCAGCAGATGCACGGTGATGGCGTACATCCCCGGCCATATTCTTCCGCAAAGGGGCGCACAATCTGTTCCTCAAAAACCGCCCGCGCATCAAGAGTGACGTGGGGAATGCCCAACTGTTTCGCCACGGCGGCGGCGCGTTCCGCATCGTGAGGGCCCACGCGACGCAGCGCGTGATCGCGCAGATGGAGTGTCAGACCGATCACTTCCAGTCCGGCCTCGCGCAAAAGCAGGGCCGCCACAGAGCTATCCACGCCGCCACTCATGCCCACGGCTATTTTTTTCATACCCTTGTTATCCATACATCATCTTTTCAATGGGAATTCCACGCGCCGTCCCGTTTGGGCGGATTCAATCGCGGCATTGGCCAGTTGCAGTGAGAGGGACGCTTCCTCCACCGATACCGCAGACGGCCGGCCGTTTCGTACGGATGCTGAAAACGCGGCGATCACCCGGGCATGCAGTTCGTTTGGGTCGGCGTTTTCCTGTACCGATTCAGGCTTTGTAGCGATTCCATCGAGATACAGGACATCGTTATCCAAAACAAGCGTTTGATCTTCGCCGACAATTTCCAGTCGGTTTCGTCCGCGGGGTTCGCCGGACGAGGCAATGAAAACGGCACTGATCCCATTGGCGTAATCCATCAGGAGCGATGCTTCATCTTCGACTTCAATGCGGTGATATTTTCCAAATGCGCAGGATGCCGTCAGGCGTGACGGCATGCCGAAGTACCAGGTCAGCAGATCAAGCTGGTGGGCGCATTGATTCAGCAAGACACCCCCACCCTCGCCCTCCCAGGTGCCGCGCCAAACGGAGGTGTCAAAATAAGTCTGATCGCGATACCAGGCGGTCATGGTCCATAAAACACGATGAAGGCGCCCGAGCTTCTTCGTTGTCAGGATTTCATGAATGTATCGATAGGCGGGATGTTCACGCATCATAAACATCACCCCGGCGAGACGGCCGGCTCTGTTGCGGGCTCGGCAGAGCGCCTCCGCTTCGCGCCAATCGGCGGCGAGCGGCTTTTCAATCAGTACATGCTTTCCCGCCTGCAGCGACTCGATGGCCAGGGGTACGTGGTGCCTGTGCGGGGTGCAGATAAGGATACCTTCCACGGAGGGATCGCAGAGCAAATCCCGAGATTGACCGTACGCCGAGATGTTCGGCGACGTCGCCCGAATCCAGTCCGGATGCGTGGTGGCCACGGCGTGAAGGCAGGCGCCCGGCACACGACCTGCCAGCAGCAGTTCAGCATGGCGGCGGCCTATGTGACCAAGCCCGATGATGCCCCACTTAACCGGCGGCATCATGGTCCTGCTTCCATTTGCTAACGCGTACCGGAATGAAATCGGCCAAACGATCCATCAAACGTGCAGGCTCCGACTCCACGATGAACGCTTCCTGATGCGCCGCTTTAACAAACCCCTCTTGTACGGCGTGATGGAACTGCTGAATCAGCGCATCGTAATAATGTTCTGTGTTCAACAGGCCGCAGGCTTTATCATGAACACCCAGTTGAGTCAGTGTGGCCGCCTCCAGGATTTCTTCCCAGGTGCCGAAGCCGCCCGGCAGTGCAATAAAGGCATCCGAGAGTTCGCGCATTTTTTCTTTGCGCTCGTGCATGGTCTTCACCGGAAAATAATCGGAATACGGCAGATGTCCCACATGACCATCCATGAAGCGGGGTAAAATTCCGGCCACATAGGAACCGGCCTTCAGCATGCGATCCGCCACAATGCCCATGAGTCCGATGTTTCCGCCCCCGTAGATCAGGCCAATGCCGCGTTCAATGAAAACATCAGCGAGCCGGATGGCAGCCTCCCGGTAGCACACGCGCCGCCCGATGCTGGAACCGCAAAAAACACAGACGGTTTTGATGGTGCTCAAGTAATACCCCCGGATCGGCTGGGTCTTGTGCTTAACAGAGATGGTGCACCCGAGAGGAGTCGAACCTCCACGGCCTCGCGGCCACTAGAACCTGAATCTAGCGTGTATGCCAATTTCACCACGGGTGCCCAGGCAAGATGGGACGCAAAGTAGCAAAGAGCATTCACAGCCGTCAACAGAAGGAATGATCTTTTTTTATTCTTCGTCAAATTCCTGGCCGACATGCACTTTTCCCGACTCATCAAGCGTCACGGCGGGCATGCCGTCTTCGGTTTCCAATACGCGTTGGTCTAAAAAATTTCCGTCGGCGGAAATCACATATTCCGTAAAGGCGGCCGGTCCGCTGTGAAGCAGGACATGAATGACGCCGTCCGCATCGGCGATCAACACCGGCTTGTACAGTTTAATGATTTTTCCCAGGGGGATCACGCCATAACAGGCCGAATCATCATCAATCCGCAGAAAGGCAATTTCCATGCGATCCCGGTTGATGCACTCCAGCGTATAATTCCGAAAGGTTTGGGAAGGTTCGTACTCTGAAATGATCCTGGCAAGAACATCGCCGCGAATCACGTCGAAATAGCAATTGGCTGAGTAATAGTAGCGGTCCTTCCATTCGACGCGCGCTTTCAGCGTGTAGGCGCCGATTTTTCGCATATCATAGAACTGGAGCAGGTTGAGTTTATGGGTGATGGTTGTTCGCGGTGGCACGGTTATGGGGCTCATATTCGAACCGGAACGTCGTTCAATGCCCTCGCTGCGATTGTTGCGTATATCAAAACTCAAATAGGCTTCTGCGTCGCGTCCGCCAATCACCAACGGTCGGGATGATTGATTGACGATTTCCACAGTGACAGGAATTTCCTCAAAAGCCAGATAGGTGGAGGCGCTTAATTTGCACCCCACTTCGATTTGACCTCTTCCCGTGAGTGGGAGCAGTCCGACCCAAAGAAGCACCATGAAGTATCGGGCGCGCAGTGTCATGAGCATTTACTTTCCAACGGCCAGGCGTGCCGCCAAACGTTCGGGCAAGCCCGCTTTTAGGATTTTTTTCTGCGCGGCTTCCACGTCATATTCCACGCGGCGCAGTTCGATGAGGTTTCGGTCCAGATTGTAGATGGCGTAAGCGGCGCGCGGATCGCCATCCCGAGGCTGACCTATGCTGCCCACGTTGATAAAGTACTTACGTCCCAGGACCACTTTAACCCGACTGAACGATTCCGTATGAACGGTTTCTTTTTTCTCAAACACCAGGGGAACATGCGTGTGACCATTGAAGCAAATGGAGGTGGTTTGATAGGCGAAATTGGATTCGGCCTCCAGTTTATCGAAGACGTATCCCCACATATCCGGATTATCCAGCGTACTGTGAACCACCGTGAAATTTTCCACCATCCGCATGAGCGGAAGATCATGCAGAAATTTCCGTTCCTCATTGGTCAGGACCCGCCGAGTCCAGTCGACCACCTCGGCGGCCATCGGGTGAAAATCATTCAGGCTGGCATTGTGAGAACAGTAGTGATCATGATTACCGCGCACAATCACAGCCTTCAGTCCGCGCACGCGGTCCAGACACTCGCGCGGGCAGGCATTGTATCCCACGACATCGCCCACACAGCAATAACGATCAACTTCCTGGGTGGCCGCATCGCTGAGAACGGCCTCCAACGCATCAATATTGCTGTGTATGTCACCGAGTATGGCGATCTTCATAGAACGCACTTTTATCGCAATCCGATCGCCGTGACAACCCCTAAGGAAGTTTTTCGAGAAACACTGTTCGCGCATCCGTTTGCATGGACGCGGGTTCTGGAAGCTGTCTGTTTGGATATGCGGCTTTATCATCCATCATCTCGGTGAGAAGAACAGTTGACGATCAGATGGTGGATGGGCCGGCTGAAAAGAAATGATCAAAACGAAACGGCAAAGGAGTCGTATTGTCCCGTGGCGGAAGACCATTGCAAATCAGCGTCGTGAATATAACGGTTTAATCGGGAAGATTGAATGGCTGTTATAAAACGCTCCAGTTCGCGGCGATTTCCCTCGGCCACCAGTGAAACGGTGCCATCCCATTCGTTGCGCACCGTGCCGGTCACGGCATACGACTCAGACAACTGCATCACCGTGAATCGAAACCCAACGCCCTGTACGCTTCCATGAAAAACCGCGGACACCCGCTCCCTCATTTCCCGATGCGTCATGGTCGACCCTATATGAAAAAATCAGGTGATTGGATTTCCTCCGGCATGCCGCTCAGGATTCAGCAGTTTAAACATGGCTTCCGCTCGGGCTAAATCATCGATGTTCACGATTTTAATGCTGAGCGGTGATGCGGATACCAGGCGAACCTCCAACCCCTGCTGCTCCAGGGCGTGAGCCTCATCAAACGCCTCAGGATTTCCCTTCACCGGACGCACCAGCGCCTTGGCCAATTCATCCTTGATGCAGGCCATCGGTGTTTGAGTTTCCCAAACAGCCCCGGCATCCAGCGTGGAGGCGGCCAGCATCCCCCGCGTCACGGTCCGGGCCACTCCCTGCATCACGGAAGCCGCTACAGCGCAGCCTTTCCTTCGCGCATGGATTACTACGTCAGCCAAAACCTGCCCGTCCAGCAGGGGACGCGAGACATCGTGGAGAGCCACATGCGTTACCCGCTCATCCATCACGGAAAGCCCGGTCTTTATGCAACCAACCCGTTGAGCGGGCCCCGCCGCAATTTTTCGGAGTTTGGTGAAGCCGAACACATGGGCCATCTGCTGAATTTCCGGAAGAGCTTCCCGCTGGGCTACAACGGCAATTCCATCGATTTCCCTGCATTTTTCAAAAGCCATGAGGGAATAATACAGTATAGGTTTTCCCGCCAGATTAAGAAGTGCCACATCGGCGCCCCCGGTGTTTAACTGTTCACTTTTTCCACCGGCAATAATCAAACCCCAAACAACGTGCGCCATAATCCCAACCCCTTCTTTTGCGTATGCTTTTTGTGCGACCGCAAAGTTACGCCAGTATAACCCTCTACTGGCAGGCGGAGCATAGCAGACGCCCCCTGAAGGCATCAAGCAATTAGGGCTATTTTTTCCAAAAAGAAGGCAGGAGAAGGACCAGCACGCTGTACAGTTCCAGACGACCCAGGAGCATGCACACAGTCATGATCCATTTTGCGGCTGCCGGAAAATCCGCAAAACTTTCGATAGGTCCGGCCAGCGCCATACCCGGCCCCACGCACCCCAGTGTGGTTAATACAGCCGAACTGGCCGTCAGAAAATCCGGCGTGTAAAACGTCATGGCCAGAAAGGCCAGGATGAAAACCAAGAGATAAGCGATGACGAATGCAGCCACGTTTGAGACGACATCCTGATCCAACGGTTCCCCGTTCAGTTTAACCCGAAAAACAGCCTGGGGCTGCATGAAAAGGCGTATTTCCCGAATTACTTTCTTAATAATGATCACGATACGCACGTTTTTCAATGCCCCGGTGGTGGATCCCGCGCAGGCGCCGGTGAGCATCAGCAGCATGAGAATCAGTATACTGGCGTTGGGCCACGCATCATAATCCGCCGTGATGAATCCTGTAGTCGTTCCGATGGAAACCACCTGAAAGGCGGCATATCGGAGCGACGTCCCGAAGGAGTCGTAGGTTTTTCCAATGAACAGCAGAAGGGCAACAAGGAATGAACAGCTGAGCATCCAACCGATATAGAACCGGCATTCCGAGTTTTTCAAGCAGGACGAGAAGTCGCCGGTCAACGCACGATAATGCAGCGCAAAATTAATACCCGATAAAAACATGAAAACGAGAATGACATTTTCAATATACGGACTGTGATAGGCCATGACACTCTCGGTTCGCGTGGAAAACCCCCCCGTGGCCACCGTGCCGATGGAATGGCATACCGCATCGAACCAATCCATGCCGCCCAAACGGAGCAGTAATGATTCCAGCAGTATCATGAAAATGTATACGCCCCAGAGCAGTTTGGCGGTTGTGGCAATTCGAGGGGCCAGGCGTTCCTTGGACGGCCCCGACACTTCCGCCCGGTAGAGCTGCATACCACCCATTCCCAAAAAAGGCAGAATGGCCACGCAAAGGACCAGCACTCCCATACCACCGATCAAATGCGTCAAAGATCTCCAAAACAGAATCCCGCGCGGAACCGATTCAAGGTTGGAAATCACTGAGGCGCCTGTGGTGGTGAAGCCGGACATGGACTCAAAGAGCGCGCCAGTGAAGTCAGGAATGACTCGAGAGAGATAAAATGGCAAGGCGCCGATCAGGGACGTGATGACCCACCCCAGCACAACAATGGCAAAACCGTCCCGGCGTGAAAGTTCCGCCTTGCAGCGCGTACACGCAAAAAGCGCCGCGCCCACTCCAAAACTGATGGCCGCTGAATACAACAGCGCATTCAGCGCCCGCCCAGCATCTCCGTAGGCCCATCCCAATCCTGCGCTGAACAGCAGAAAAGCCGACATCACAAGGAGCACATAGGAAATCAAATGCAGAACGGCTTTTATGTTCATGTTAATCCTTAAAGAAGGATTTCAATTTCGACATGGCATCCGTCAGCGCAAAAATGACCAATCGGTCATCCGGAAGCAATTGCAGGCTGCCCACGGGAACCAGTACGTCTTCATCTCGAAGAACCGCGGCGATCACGGCGCCTTTGGGCATCCCCAGAGCGTGTATTTCCTGGCCCGAAAGATTACTGCCCGGGTGAATGACTACATCCAGAAACTCGCCAGGCAGATTTTTCAACACCTTGGCGGCGTGCACATTCTCCCCGCGAATAAAACCCAACACCGCAGTGGTCAGGGCAACGTTCGGGCTCACCACGCGATCAATCAGATCCAACTGTTCCACGACCGGAACATATTCCGGCTTGCGGATTTGCGTCATGGTGAATGGCGAACCCAGTTTGCGGGCCAATAGGCAGGCGATGATATTATCTTCATCATCGGAGGTGACCGCCACAAATGCGGTTTCTCCGTTAATTCCGGCATTCTCTATCGTTTCCTGTTCCAACACATCGCCGCGCAGCACCAGCGTCTTTTTAAGAACCCCCGAACAGTATTCCGCACGCGATTCGTCCCGCTCGATCAAAACCACTTGTTTGAAGGTATCTTCCAGCAATTCGGTGAGATACAGCCCAAAAACGCCGCCCCCGGCGACGATCACCTTGTTAATGCGCTTTCGGGTTGGCGTGATCCAATCCTGTACTTCCTGGAGATAGTGCGGCTGAATCGCCACATACAACTGGTCGCACGGTTCGAAAACCGTATCACCGCCCGGCACAAACACGTTGGCTTTGCGCCTGATCGCCAAAATGCGCATTGTACTGATCAGATCGTTGTCCGCACAATTCTTCAGCGCCTTGCCAACAAGATCGCTTTGTGCGGAAAGTTCAATCCCGATGGCATAGAGGCGCCCGCCCAGCAAATCAATCATCTGCTCCAGGCCGGGCGCCTGAAGCATGTTCATCATCTCCCGGGCGTTCTCCTCCTGCGGGCAGACCAAACGGTCGACTCCGGCATCCAGCAAATTCAGCGGGCCGCCGTTCAGGAGATAATCCCTGTTGGCGACGCGGGCAAGTTTATGCGGAACACCGGCAGCATGCGCGAACATACATGCCAGTATATTCGCCTCATCACTGCCGGTCACAGCCACCAGAATATCCGCCTTGTCGATCTGCGCTTCAGCCAGAATACGCGGGCTGCTTGCACTGCCGTGCAGCGTCATCACGTCATATTGCGCTTCGCCCTGCTCGAGCACTTCGCTTTCCTGATCAATGATGATAATTTCGTGCTTTTGTGAACACAGTTTTTCAGCCAACTGCTGTCCGGCTTCGCCTGCTCCTGCAATGATTATTCTCATCCGTTGATCCGTCAAAGCGCTGTACAAGGGCGCCGGCTTGTTCAGTCGGCCAGTTTGAACGCGGCATGCAGAACGCGCGCGGCTGTATCGGCTTTGCTCTTTTCGATCACCACCGACACTTTGATTTCCGAGGTCGCGATCATTTCAATATTGATGTCATTATCCGCCAGCGCCTTGAACATCGTATGCGCTACACCTGAATGACTGCGCATACCAATACCCACAATGCTCACTTTGGCAATATCCTCATCATAAATGACACCGCGATTCGCCACTTCATGAATAATGGTGTCAACCGCAGAACGGGCTCTCGGAAGATCCGTTTGAGGAACAGTAAACGACATATCCGTAACCCCCTGTTCACTCACGTTCTGCACAATCATGTCCACATTGATGGTGTTATCCGCCAAATGCTGAAACACGCGCGCGGCCACCCCCGGCGTATCCTTCAGCGCTTGCAGCGTCACTTTGGCCTGATTTTTATCAATGGCCACACCGCGTACCACAATATCTTCCATATCATTCACCTCTTCTTTAATAATGGTTCCGGGTAACTTTTCAAAACTGGAAAGCACTTCCAGATTTACATTGAATTTCTTGGCAAATTCCACCGATCGGGACTGCAACACCTTGGCTCCCAAACTGGCCAGTTCCAGCATTTCGTCGTAGGAAATCTCATCCATTTTTTTAGCATCCGGCACAATGCGCGGATCGCAGGTGTAAACGCCATCCACATCGGTGAATATCTGGCACAAATCCGCTTTCATGGCAGCAGCCATGGCTACGGCAGTCAGATCCGAGCCGCCCCGCCCGAGCGTGGAAATATCCTCATTCGGATTCAACCCCTGAAAGCCGGCCACGATCACCACGTTGCCCTGAGCAAGCGCTTCGTGAACACGATGCGGATCAATGTTCGTTATTTTTGCTTTTGTATGCACATGGTCTGTGCGAATGCCCGCCTGCGGCCCGGTCATGGAAACCGCCTGAACGCCTTCCGCATTCAGCGCCATGGCCAGAATCGCAATGGAAATCTGTTCACCGGTGGCCAGCAGCATATCCATTTCACGTTCCCGCGGATTGGGATTCACTTGCCGGGCCAGGGCGATCAGCTGATCGGTACTCTTTCCCATGGCACTTACCACCACCACTACCGAATGCCCCTCGCGCCGGGTTTCCGCCACTCGCTGGGCCACCCGCTTCATACACACAGGATCCGCCACCGAGGATCCTCCATATTTCTGCACTATCAGTGACATATGCCTCACCTTTTTAATTATTTCCTCCCGATTCGGGAGACGCGACATACTATATGAGCCCGCTTTCCGTATTGCTCAGACTCACAAAAAATCCTCAATGCGCAGACGCACCGTCGGCATGTTTACTTCGCTCAGGGCATCGATCTGCTCCAGTGCCGCCCTAAATTGGCGTTCTGTTGCCCGGTGCGTCAGTATGATCACCGGGGCATGGCAGCCCACACTGCACTCTTTTTGTATGATGGATGCAATGCTGATTTCCTGAGCGCCCAGAATGCCCGCCACCCGCGCAATCATGCCCGGCTTATCCAACAGAGAAAGGCGCAGGTAATAACGGGTTTCTATATCTTCGCTCGACCGTACCGACTCATAGTGCTCGTGCTCCATGAATGCCGGCACACGACAGTTCGATTCAAAGGCCAGATTACGTGCCGCGTCCACAATATCGCCCATGACGGCGCTGGCGGTCGGCAGCCGTCCCGCGCCCCGTCCGTAATAAAGGGTATCGCCCACAATATCGCCGCTGACCATCACGGCATTGAATACCCCGCTGACCGAGGCCAGCATGTGATCCAGCGGGACCAGGGCCGGATAGACCCCTATTTCAATTTCCCCTTCGGTGTGCTTGATCACCGCCAGCAGCTTGATGCGGTATCCCAATTCACGCGCATACAGAATGTCCAGCGTATCCAAACCGCGTATACCGCTGACCTTCACCTGCGAAAGCGGAATCTGTCTGCCGTAGGCCAGCGCCGCGAGAATGACCGCCTTGTGCGAAGTGTCGATGCCATCAATATCAAGCCCCGGATTCGCCTCGGCATATCCGGCGGCCTGGGCATCTGAAAGCACGCGGTCGAACGGAACGTTGTCATGCTCCATGCGGGTCAGAATATAATTGCAGGTGCCATTCAGTATGCCGTAAATCCGATCAATCTGATTCGCCACCAGCCCCTCGCGCAACGCGCGAATAACAGGAATGCCCCCTCCCACGGAGGCTTCATAAAACACGTCCGTGCCATGCTCGGCCGCTGTTCGGTAAATCTCTTCTCCGTATTCGGCCAGTAACGCCTTGTTGGCCGTCACGACCGGCTTGCCCAGGGAAAGAGCCTTCAGAATAAGGGTTTTCGCAATGCCGGTACCGCCAATCAACTCCACGACGATGTCTGTATCCGGCGACTCGATTACCGCCAGGGCATCACGCGTCATACGCTTTGGATCGACCTTGACGCCGCGGTCGGACTCCAGGTCCAAATCGGCCAGCATATTCAGTTCCAGCGACACCCCGGTACGCGACGCCATAAGCGCACCGTTACGCTGCAGACATTCCACCACACCGGCTCCGATTGTACCGAATCCCAGCAATCCAATCCCGTAGGTTTTCATTTGTGGACAGTACCCCTTAAAGTGACTAAAGCGCCGTAGTTTACTGTAATCGTTAGGTATGACAAGGAGAAATCGTAAGGGATAAAATACCCAAACCGAATGCCCGAAAGCGTTGTCCGATTGACCCCGGGAACGTTATGGTATAGACCAACACGCGCACAGAGAGATGGTTGGCTGAGCATGGAAAGGTTTTACTATTTTATTAAGCGCTTACTCCTGGTGATACCCACGTTTCTGGGCATCACAATCGTTTGCTTTTCCATCACTCAAATCATTCCCGGCGGACCCGTGGAACAAATGATTATGCGAATGCGCGGCTACAGCACCGGACGTTCCGATGCCGGAATCTCGGATCGCTCGTCCATCTCCCTGGAATACCGGAAACAGCTGGAGGTGCATTTCGGATTCGACCGCCCATTTCTGGAACGCTATACACGATGGCTGATTCGCGACCGCCTGGGCATGCGCATGGAATCCTACAAGTATCCCAATAAAAATGCCTGGGAAATCATTCGAGACCGACTGCCCGTTTCGCTCATTTTCGGCATCACCGGATTCCTGCTCAGTTATCTCGTCTGCATCCCGCTCGGCATTGCCAAGGCACTTCGCCACGGCTCTGCCTTCGATTTCGCCTCCAGCGTGGCCGTCTTTATCGGTTATGCCATCCCGCCATTCGCTTTCGGCATGATGCTGAAAATGCTGTTCTGCGGAACCATCGACCAACTGTGGGATATCTTCCCCGGTGCCGGCTTTCACGCGGAAGAGTTCGGGACGTTCACATTTTACGGAAAAGCACGCGACATCTTTATGCACATGCTCCTTCCACTGCTCTGCTACACACTCGGCAATTTCGCGGTGCTGACGCTGCTGATGAAAAATTCACTCCTTGAGCAGATTGGCAGTGATTATGTCAGGACCGTCCTGGCCAAAGGCGGTTCCATGCGGCGAGCCATCTGGAGCCATGCCTTCCGCAATGCCCTGATCCCCATCGCCACCGGATTCGGCGGCATTCTGACGGTCATGTTCGCAGGCTCGGTCATCATTGAACAGGTCTTTGAAATTCCCGGCATGGGCCGCCTGGGCATGGAAGCCATCGTCGGGCGCGACTACGCCGTATTCATGGGCATTCTCTCGCTTACTTCACTGCTCGGACTGCTGGGCAACGTGCTTTCTGATTTCTGTTATGTTCTGATTGATCCCCGTATCCATTTTGATCGCTGAAATGCCATGCGCCACCTGTTCAATATAAACCCCATCACCGCAAAACGATTCCGGCGTTTCCGTCAAAAACGCCGCGCCTGGATATCTCTTTGGATCATGCTTCTTCTATATGCCGTCAGCCTGGCGTCCGAATGCCTCTGCAACGACCGCCCGCTATGGGTCCGTTACAACGGCCGCAACTATTTTCCAGTCTGGCGCTTCTATCCGGAAGACACCTTTCTCCATAACGGACGCCAAACCCGCACCGATTATAAACACCTGGCAACGCTACCTCAATTCACCGACAACCCGGATAACCGCATCCTCTTTCCTCTTGTTCCCTTTGGTCCCTATGAATGCCTCAGCGCCGATTCCATTCCCGATAACGCCTGGGCCTCGGTCACACTGACCCCCGAGCAGCGCGCCGGCACCCTTCAACTGAAAAGCGGCACTCTCATCACACGCGCAACGGATTGCGGGTTCTTTTTTGACACCGACGACGAATCCATTCCCGGCCTCGTCCTGACCAACCTCTGGATACTTCCCGAGTCCCTGCATTCCGCAATCGCCGCACGGTTGGATAATCAACCCGCTCCCCGCATCAGTGAAGTGATTACCCATCGCACCAAACCCGACACCACCGCCCTACTCACTCTATCCACATTCACCCCGCGCGACACACCGCCGAAGTCCGTCCGGGTTACCCTGCAGGAAATTTTCGCCAAGCCCGACATGACCGACACGCACCGCCTGTTTTTCGATCCAACCGGCCTGCTTCAAAAAGGAAACAGCGCCTTTTTCGCTGCATTACCCACCGATCTGCAAAACAGCCTCCGCCGGCTTGCCACCCATTCGCTGACTACAACGATTACCGATCAGACAATGACCATTCACGGAACCCGCTACACCGTCCGTGCCGCCCCCAACACCATTCAGTGGCCCTATCCGCCCACGCGTGACCACTGGTTGGGCATCGACAGCTCCGGGCGCGATGTCCTGGCACGCATTCTTTACGGATTGCGCACCAGCATGACGTTTGGCTTCCTTCTGGTACTGGGCGCCATGATTCTCGGTACTCTGGCAGGCGCCGTCCAGGGATACTTCGCCGGAGTGATTGATCTGGCCATGCAGCGCCTGATTGAAATCTGGAGCGCTCTTCCGTTCCTTTATATAATGATCCTGATCGGCTCTGTTTACGGGCGTGGCCTTATCCTGCTGCTGATCTGTTACGGACTCTTCAACTGGATCGGCATTTCCTACTATATTCGCGCCGAATTTCTCCGTCTGCGCCACCGTCCATTTGTCGATGCCGCCCGTTGTCTCGGGCTCCCGGCTCACCGCATCATGTTTCGTCACATACTCCCCAACGCCATCACCCCGCTCATTACCTTCTTTCCCTTTTCTCTGGTTGGCGCCATCGGCTCCCTGGCCGCACTGGATTACCTCGGCTTCGGATTGCCTCCACCGGTTCCCAGCTGGGGCGAGTTGTTTGCCCAGGCTCAGACGTACCGATGGGCCTGGTGGCTCATTCTCTATCCGGCGCTCGCCCTGTTTATCGTAATGCTTCTTGGCGTATTCATCGGAGAAGGCGTACGCGATGCCTTTGACCCCAAACCCGCCTCTCACCTGGAATAGCATCCATGACACCTCTCCTCTCCATAAAAAATCTCAGCGTTCAATTTCACACCGATGAAGGGCCCGTCACGGCGGTGGATCGGGTATCGCTGGACATCCGGGCCGGACAAACCTGGGGCCTTGTCGGGGAATCCGGATCCGGGAAAAGCGTCACGGCCCTCAGTCTCCTGCGCCTGCTTCCTGCTCCGCCCGCTCACATCACCGCCGATGCCGTTTTGTTTCAGGGCGTTGATCTGCTGCACATGCCCATCGAACAGCTGCGCTCCCTGCGCGGCGCACAAATCAGCGTCATTTTTCAGGAACCCATGACAGCCCTTTCCCCGCTTCATCGCATCGGCGATCAACTCATTGAGGCCCTGCGATTCCATCGCCGCATTTCCCGCCGATCCGCCCGCGAAACCGCTGCCTCCTGGCTGGCGAAAGTCGGCATTCCGGACCCCGAAATGCGCATGAACGCCTATCCCCACGAACTCAGCGGAGGCATGAGACAGCGCGTCATGATAGCCATGGCCCTGCTCCTCGAACCCCGTCTGATTATTGCCGACGAACCCACCACCGCGCTGGACGTCACCATTCAAGCCCAGATTCTTGAATTGATCCGCTCCATGCTCCAGACCGACACGTCACTCCTGCTCATTACCCATGATATGGGCATCATCCGTGAAATGTGTTCGCATGTAGCCGTCATGTATGCCGGTGAAATTGTTGAATCCGCCACCACCAACGAACTTTTCAATAATCCCCTGCATCCCTATACCCAGGCTCTGCTTGCTTCCATTCCCTCACTCCATCGGGGAAAAAACCGCCTGCCAACCATCGAAGGACAGGTTCCCTCTCCCCAACACCTGCCAAGCGGATGCCGCTTCGTTGACCGCTGCCCGGCACGCTTTGACCGCTGTCAACGCGAACACCCAGAATCCTCCGACCTGTATGGACGCCGCGTCGCCTGCCTGAAATATCCCCCCGGCATCCCGGATTCACCACCCTCATCCTAAAATGACACATCCCCCTTCGCGCCTTGGCATGCCTATCAGCGATTCAATGCTCACGCCAAGCCGCAAATGCCGGAAGACTCGACAAGCCCAGCTATTGCATCACTAAATCAGTCGACCATAAGCCCGCTCAGCCAGCATGGCCACGGCACGCCGGTTCTCGTGGCGGCTTTGCGCCCGAACACGATGCCAGTAGGCTTGCCGCTCTCCGGCATGATCATGCGTTTTCGAGTCGCCGCCGTCCATCGCTTGAAAAAGCGACATTAATTCGTTGCGTTCTTCTTCCGACAGACCCTGCTCATCACAGGCTTCCACACAGCGCAGCGCATGAAATGCCTCGCTGGCCTGCTCAAAATCATCCAGGATTTTCTCCACTCGATGAAGAAGAAGCTGCCCCTGATGCTCCAGCGATTCCGAACCATCCACCGGCATACTATCCTGCAAATATCGTCGCAATTTTCCGGCCGTTTCCGAGGTTGTTTTTGGATGTTCATTCACAAAATCCGTGAACTCGTTGAGGTCGCGCCGATTCTGCTCCACCCGGTTGCGGTATGCGTGCAGTTCCTGACGCAGGGTATCACCCAGAAAATTCCGCATATCGAAGAGAATCCGGTAGCAGCGCAAGACACGCGCACGCCGAATGAAATGTTCATGCACCATCCGATGCAGCGCCGGCATACCGGATTGCTCTTCCAGCCGCGCCCCCGCGTCCTCAAGGCCCTTCTCCGCGAATGCCTGGCAGATGATCACAAACACCCGCCACGGAATATCCTGCTTGATGCTCCGGCGTTCTTCCACACCCACCGGACAATCCTTATACTCACGCAAAAACGCCTGCTCCCGCGTCAGCATGTCGTCCAGACGCTCCTTCGGAATGCGCCGCACCAGCGCATGAAGCGCCTCCCAGCGTTCGGAGCTTTTCAAGGTCTGAATCCCCGACCACAACCCCGCTGAAACCGGCAACACCTGATGCAATTGCCCGGCGAGCTTTTCACTGATCGAGCGGGCCAGCGGCAACGGATCGGCCAGCACTCCCTCGTCCAAATCAATTTTCGACATCACCCCCACGGCATTCAGCGCACTCGTGCGTCGAGTGGAAGACTCGGTAAATTCCTTCAAAAAATCCCGGTTGGTCATGTGCGCCACCTGGCCGACCAGATAAATCACCGCGTCCGCCTTCTCCGTGAGCTGCCGGGTTTCCTCCTCGTGTCGTTTGCGGAGTTGAAAGAAGCGCTCCACCTCTTTCTCGTGCCCCGCACCCGAACTTCCCACAATCGCATCCGTGCCCGGCGTATCCACCAGCGTAATGTCCTGCAAGTCCGGATGCGGCACATAAAAATCCAGCGCCGCAATGCGCTCTGCCTGTTTGATCACGGCCTCGTCCGTCCCTTGCAGACCATCCAGAAACGCCTTGCTCTCCCAACTCACCGTGCCATCCTGCCACCTACAGCACACCGGACGCGCCGCTTCCTCCGGCGTCCCATACCGGAAGTAATTGATCGTGGCCGTCGTTTCCGTGACCCCCACCTTCGCCAGATTCTCCCCGAGCAGCGCATTGATCAGCGTACTCTTGCCCGCCTTCACGCGCCCGGCCACCGCCAGCACGCAGGGCGTATCCACCTGGCCAAGCAGCGCCTCGATCTGCGGCACAAAACGCTCCTTCCACGGCGATTCCAGATAAAACCGCAGCGCCTCATTCAGGATTTGACGCGTCGTCTCGCGCGGGTTCATGCCTCAGCCACTCCCACCTGCTCCAATTGCGTCTGCATCCTCTTCAGCCGTTCGACCAATGGCATCCCCTCATCCCGAATCCCCTGCCACTGCTTCCGCACACTCTCCAACCGGGCCAATTCCTGCTCGCCTTGTTTTCCCTGCTTCTGCGACTGCTCCTCCAATTGCTCCTCCTCTTCCTGCAACTGCTGCCGCATGCTCTCATATTCCTGCTGCGTCGCGCCTTCCACCTGCTCGCGCAGCGACTCCACAAACTGTTCCACCACCGACGTATTACGCCCCTCCTGAATATTCGGGCTGCACAGCACATTCCGATACTCATCCAGCAACCCCGACACCTGTTGCCGAAGCTCATTCTTTGCCTGGTCCAGATGCACCCCCGCAATCTTCTTGAATCCCAGGAATCCCCCAATCGCGCCGCCCAGGAGGATTAGCGGAGTACCCACAACCGCCACAAGCGTGGTCAGTCCAATCATCCCCACCCCCGTCGCCAGGATGGCCGCCAACCCGCCGCCCACCATCGCATCAATATTCACCGTCTTGATACGATCCCACATGGATGCCTGCCGGATTTTCGGTTTTGCAAAATCCAGCGACATCAACTCCTCGTCATCCAGCCGCATGCGGAACTGACTGCTCAGTTTCGCAATCTGCTCCTGCGCATTCAGCAGCACAGCGCGCCAGGCATCATTGAAACAGTGCTTCAAGTGGTCCGGGAACGCTGCCGCATACGCCTCCACCGTATCGCGCGAGGACAGCTCATCAATCTCCGCCATCAACTTTTTGCGCAACGGCTTTCCATTGGCTGTCAAAAAGGCCGCTTCCTGCTTCACCGCCGCCAGAATCGTTTCCAATTCCTTGCGAAACGCGGCGCGCCGGCCACCATGCTCCGCCCAGTCCTTCTGAAATTTGCCGTGCAGCTCCAGCTTGTTCTTCTTCAGCGCCTTTCGTTCTTCCTCCGTACGCGCTTGAAGCATCGCCATCTGCTCGCCCATCCGCTTGCCCGCCGCATCCGCCAAACGCATCGTTTCCGCCGCCGCCCACGCACAATGCGTCCAGCCGGTCGCCCGGAATATCAGCATCTGCAACGCCGCCATGAACGGACGCAGCCCGCTGTCTTCCATCAGCTCCTGCCGCATCTGTTCATTGGTCGCCGCATCCGCCTCGCGCATCAACCTGCCCGACACCGGGAAGATTCGCGGCGCATCCGCGTTCTTCCCCGCCACCGTCCGCAGCAACTCCACGTTTCGCTTCAACAGCGCCCGCCACTCCGCCTCGTCTTTCATGTCAATTTTCGTCTGCGCAAACAGCACATGCGGCGTGATCGCATACACCTCTTCGAGAAACCGCCTGTCCGTTTGCATCAGCGGCTGGTCCGAATCCAGCACATACACCACCGCATCCGCCTCCTGAATAAATTCCCGCGTGATCTCGCTGTGCCGCGCATACAGCGCACCCAGCCCCGGCGTGTCCACCAAATGCACGCCCGATGGCAGCCACGCCGGACGCACATTCAGCTCGATCCATTTCAGCTTGCGCCCCCGAAGCAACGGTTCATTTTCCGCCTCGGCCGCCGTCTGCGAACCGAACCGCGCCAATTCCGCCTGCTGGATTCGATCGCGGGCTCCGTCCTCAAACACCAATTCATACCACGCCTTGCCCGAGGGCAGATTGTTAATCCGAAACACCTGCGAGGTCGTTTCGCGCACTCCCGTCGGCAGCACATCCTGTCCGATCAGCGCATTGATCAGCGAACTTTTCCCCCGCTTCACCTCCCCGCACACCACCACATTAAAATCACGCTTTCGCAGCGCCGCCTTCGCATCCCGAAAGTGCGCGGACGCCAGCCTCCCGCCGCCCTTCGTGTCCAGCGCCTCCGCGCGCTCCATGCACTCCAGCAGCGCCCCCCGCACCCCTTGCGCCTCCATCTGCAACTTCTGCATGTCCATGTTACTGCTCCTCGTTAAATATCAATGCGTATAACGCTTCATAATGCTCATAACTCAACCCGCAAAACAGCCCGGCCTTCCTTTCCAACCACCAACGGCGAACAATGCATTTCGCCCGCTCCATCTTCCTTTGCGTTTTCGCGTCTTGGCGTGACCGTTTCTCAAACACATGGCCCGCGTGGCCATCCAGGGCCTGTTCATCGCTCCAACCACAGGATGTCAACAAGCTCCTCGACCGCACAAAATTCAGGGTCCCCTGTGAGTACCGTCGCGTCTTTCATTCGCGCCAATCCGATGGCAAAGGCATCAGCATACGACACCTTATAATTCGCCTTGATGTGGGCCGCCTCCAATGTTTCTTCCATGCCAGCCGCAACCAGACAAACAGGCAACTGCCCAATCGCCGCAATCGCTCTGTGCGCTTCCTTGACGCCACGCTCCCGCTCAATGATGTGCAGACACTCCCCGTAGTTAATCACCGACATAAATATGCGCTCGCCATCCTTCGAATGCTTTTCCAGAACACGCCGTACCGCATCAGCACCCACTTCATCCTCCAGATAAGCCAACAAGGCGAACGAATCCAGCACGTACCGCTTATCGGCCTTTTCTGCGCTCATGACCCTGC
The DNA here is from genome assembly GCA_964542025.1 of uncultured Verrucomicrobiota bacterium. GTDB lineage: Bacteria > Verrucomicrobiota > Kiritimatiellia > RZYC01 > RZYC01 > JAQVYB01. Next base: position 10,268 of record CAZISY010000002.1, on the reverse strand, counting down.
TCCTTCCGGCGTTCCTGAAGGAGCGCCTGCGTCAGCGAAGAGCCGCCCCGCAAAAGACCCTGCGCCTCCCGCGTGGCATCATCAAGCGCAGGCACAAGACTCAACCCGCCCCCATAATCCACCACCTCCACGCTGGCTCCCGCCTTCAGGTGATATTTCTTTCGATACACCGCCGGAATCACCACCCATCCCTTCGACGACATCGTTACCGACGACATAACCACCTCCCGTTAATACGTTATACATTTCGTGATGAATGTATAACTCCCCCAATCATCCCCGCAATGCTTTTATTTCGCCCGGACCTCCCCCTTTGCGACTTGGCGCCTTTGCGAGACAAAAATGCTGAATGCCAGCTCACGCCAATCGCCAAGTAAATGCTTCGAAAATCAGCTATCCGCGCCTCGCCAAATCGCTGCGAACCCGCCGTCGGCCCGCACTGACCTTCCAGCACCTCCGCCCGCTTCATCAACTCCAGCAAACCCGTTTGCATCGCATCGCCTTCCGCTCTGATTTCCTTCATCATAACCTTCACTCCTCGTCTCCCGTTTTAAAATAATCCCCGAGGGCATACAGAGGAACCACCTCGATTCGCTCATCAATCCGGCCAAATGGCTCAAGACTCGTTCGGATGGCATGCAAGGATTCAGGATGGGATTCTAAAAATATGCGAAGACTCTGCATCGCACCTCGGGTTCCCGCCTTGACCTCCACGGGTATGATCTCCATCCCCTTCTGCACCACATAGTCCACTTCTGCATTGCCGTCATGTTTCAACTTCTGCCAGTAGAAAAGCGACGCCTTACGACGTCTGGTTTGCGCAACAAGCAGTTCAAGCCCTGCAAAAATTTCGGCTGCCGCACCCTTGTTCAGCGTACTTTTTTCATCGGCAAAAAGAAGGTCGGCCAATGGCAATCCGAGTATCCGATGGTAAAGACCCAGGTCACACGGAATCACTTTGAACCACTTCAGGTTGGTTTGCGCGCCGATGGGAATGCCCTGTCCCGAAGTATGCACGACGGCATAAGCCAGCCCGGCCAGAATCAACAATTCGAGCGCCGCTTTGGCCTGATGGTGATCCAGCGCCGGAGAGACCCGCGTATAGACAAATTTACCGCCGGCCTGCGCCATCACCGCATGAAAGGTTTCATTCAATCGTGTTCCCGGAACCCGCGTGCGGTATTTTGAAAAATCATCCTGCAGACTGGAATACAAATCGTCCAGGATATGGCCGCATTTCGGAAGATCGCGGTGAGTCATATAGTGCTGCACGACTTCCGGAAAGCCTCCAATGGCCATGTATACGCGCAGGGCGTCGACCAGTTTTTCATGAAAAGGTGAACACCCCTCCTGCCTTTCGCGAAGCGCCTCCTCAAGCACCTGCACTTCGCCACGCGCCATCAGAAATTCCTGGAAATTTATGGGGAAAAGATAAAGCGACTCCACGCGCCCCACCCCGAAGGACGGAATTTCCGCCAGCGAAAATTCCAACAAAGAACCCGCAGCCACCACGTGCAATGCAGGCCGTTGCTCATAGAAAAACCGAAGCGCTCTCAGAGCGTCGGGACAGGCCTGAATTTCATCCAAAAACAACAAGGTGCTCCCAGGCACTATGGATTTCCCCGTATAAGCCGCAAGACGTTCACAAAGACGATCCGCTCCCAGGTCACCCTGAAACAATTTCGCCAAGCCACGATCCTGCTCAAAATTGCATTCGATGAATGTCTCAAACGTCTCGCCAAGCCTCCGCACCACCCAGGTCTTGCCCACCTGACGCGCCCCGCGCAATAACAACGGCTTGCGCTCAGTACGCACTTTCCACTCCAATAAAGACTGTTCAATGATTCGCTTCATAACATACTCGTATATAGACCATTAGACACCTGTTCAACAATTATTCACCACTATTGCATCCAACTATCAATGCGTATATACGCGCATATTATACATATATCAATGCGTATTATATCTACAACAAACCAGCTATCGACCCACATAATCATTCATCAACCTACATTTGCTCCGTTTCCTTCATCGTCCAACCTGATTCCTGTTTATACGTTCACCAGGCTGACGCCTGAACTACGAACATAACCGTTTGTAGTACACGCAAGCGTGCTTCCCAAGCATATCCAACAACCATGCGCGCGCCCATTTACCCCGCCTTTTCCAGCTCCCGATCTGCGGTGGATTTACCTGTCTCTTTCTGAATGACACTATCGTGCTGTTCTTTCTCTTTTTTAGAGCAACTCTGATCTCAATTGCCACAAATCCATATCCTGCCATTCAGTCAATAACTGCGGGATTTTCTAATTCTTCATTCAGGAAATCAATCATGTCCATCTTTGTTACTCTATTCCTTCCCGCAACAGTCATAAGGCTCAATTTTACAACATAAATAATCATGGCTATAACCAGGTAAAACACAAATAACGATCCGCCTATTAACAGGGTACAATAAACTATAACATCGAGCAGGCTTGAGTCTGATGACCAAAGTTGAATATCTCCTGAAACGCAAGCAACGCACAGGCAGAAGGCAAAGAAGATAGAAACGCCTGTGATCACGCTACGGGTCCTTTCTGAAAGTGATTTCCGACATTTATAATATTCGACCAACTGCTCGATTTCATTAGGAACTTCGGCAGCTCGTTTAATCCCCCATCCATAATGAAGGCAGGCTCCGTATTCTTTTACAGATCCCGCGCTACAACGAGATGCCTTTTCAAATAACTCGGCGGCAAATTTGTAATTTCCGTTCACAAACTTAATGCGGCCAAGGGCTAACATGGACAAAACAAAGCCATGTGATGCGGCTTTCTCAAAATATGATTCTGATTGTTTTGAATCGCGTTCTACCCCGTACCCATTCCAATAAGACTCACCCATTCGATGTAATGCTCTGAAATCATCGAATTCCTTGACCATGCTTTTGTATAAACGAAGAGCTTCGCACCAGTCTTCTTTATTTCGGGCGGCTTCTGCTGATTTCCACATTTCGTCCTGCTGTTTTTTTCTTTCTGTCAGAGCGTCCGCTTCCCGTGTTTCTTCCTGCTTGCGGCGTTCATCCTCCTGCCGCTTTTTCAACGCCTCATCAAATCGCAAGTTGAACGAGAGGCGGCCCATTTGTCGGCCTTCGTATTTTACCCGCTGTCCATCACAGCGATACCCCGTTTTGGAGAGTTCGACGTAATACGGACCCGGACTCAGCTCGATCCGACACGGAGTGATTTTACCGACAACTTTTTCATCATTGATGATCACCTCGGCACCCGGTGGCGTAGAGATGATCTGCAAGCCTATGAATGGCTTCATCACCAAAATCCTAAGCGGAGGCGCACCCCACTTCTTGGACGTGAACCGGATGGGCTCATCAGCATAGCCATCCAGAACGGCCACCCCTTCATGGTCCCCGGCCTCAATGGGCACGGTCACCGGGGATTGGCCGATCTTTTTTCCATCCAGCGTAATTTCGGCACCGGCGGGGTCCGTTTCAATCGTGACAGTCACGACACCCAGTTCCACGATAGGGCCGTCCGGCTTTTCGAGTTGCCGGCGATGCAGCATACCAGCCAATGCCCCACGCGCAGTAAGGCCATCCGGCTCCGCCGCGAGGAACAGGCTATCCCCAAACAGTTTCTTCATCGTCCGCTGAAAGGCAGGCATTCGCGCGCAACCGCCGGACAGAATCACCCCGTCCACCGGTTTTCCCTCATTGTCCAGGCGGTCCCGCATGTGCTGCACGGTATCGACGGCTTCCTGAAGTTCGTTTTCCAGGAGGTCTTCCAACTCCGAGCGCGTGATCCGAAGAGTGAAAACCATCGCGGCCTCCGCGCCGGACAGCTTTTCCCGTCCTTCCCGGCACGCGCGCAGCAAAATGGGGTCGTGATCATTGGAAACAGGCAGTTTCAGGCGTTTTTCGGCATAATCATAGAGCTTCTCATCCATCAAACGCCCGCAAAACCGCCCTTCCTCCCGAAAAATCAGATGACAGGCCCCTTTTTTGGCATCGCGCTCGACATACGACACCGAAAAGCGGCTTTCCCCGGCATCCAGCACCAAAAAATGGCGTTTTTCGGCCATATTTTCGTTCTCGCACCCCCACACAACGGACACGGGGCCTTCTAAAAGTGAAATTTCCTCAAATCCGGCACTTTCGGCGGCATCCAGGAGTCGTTTTCGGGCCTGTTCGGTCCAATTTGGGTCATGGGCGAAGGCCACCACCCGCGAATCGGCCATTTGCGAGTGAATTTTCCGCAAAAACCGCGTCAGCAGGTCCTGATCGGTCATGGTGCAGCCCGGCAGCGCATGACGCGCATTGACGGACAGGTCGGCCATGAATGAATCGAAATAGCATGCCATCGCGCAATCCCGCGCCGCACCCGGCAGCGCCGACGCCTCTTCGAACCGCTCACGCGCCTCCTCGCCGACCAGCACGTCCTTTTCATTCAGCACAAAGAGGCAAGTCGGTATACGCCACATTTCAGCGCCGCCGTCAGCCTTCTTCCGGCATACCTTTGTCACCACCGAACCGACATCAATCCCCGTTTCGTTCATTCATTCCCCTATCACGGCGTTCAGCGCCTGCTCCGCATCCTTGTTGCCCTGTGCGGCGGCTTTTTGCAGCCATCGCTTCGCTTCCGCAACATCCCGCGCCACGCCCAACCCATCGCGATACATCACACCCAAATAGGTTTGTGCCTGTGCATTCCCCTGTTCAGCGGAACGCCGCATCCATGCAAAGCCTTCAACAAAATTCGTCGCCGTTCCGTGTCCGTTGGCATACATCCAACCAAGATTCAACTCAGCCAGGGCATTGCCCTGTTCGGCTCCCTTTTTGAACCATTCAAAGGCCAATGCATCATTTTTAGCAACCCCGTTTTCATTCAAGTACATCACACCCAGAAAATTCTGGGCATCGGCATGACCGCGCTCCGCTGCTTTTTTGAAATGGCTGAAAGCCTGAACATAATTTATGGCCGTCCCATAACCATAAAAGTGCTTCACTCCCACCTGATAAGCATCCTGCGAATGCCTTCTTTCTATTTCGCGTGAAAACCCACGCAAAGATCCATATTCGAAAGCGGGGGCACAGGCGAAAACAATGACACCGCCGATCACTGCGGCGTGAAAAAGGCCGCTGAACTGACCGCTGGCAACGTTCTGTTCCACAGGCGTTTCATTATTGACCCCCATTAAAGGGCCGATTTGTACGCATCCGTCAAGGGTTCTGGAAAGTGCCAGCCGCTTTTCCAAAACAGACGCCATATCTGCAGGCATCGTTTTGTATAGCCCTGCACTTCTGCATCCGAGCATCACGGCTTTTGGCAGCACAAACCAACCGAGGAGCAAACCAAGCAGCATGGAATAGTAGTAGGCAACACCACAATTGAACGACTGGTAGCCATAGACCGCCAGGATTAACCAAACAAGCCCAACGAGGATTCGGGTCCCAACATTCCACCGTGACTTTTTTCGTTCCTCGATTTCTCCTCGAAGATCGTCGGGTGATTCATTTTTCTCCAGCCCCCACCATCCGTATTTCCGACAAGTATTCAACTCACGGCACGCTGCGGGATCTGCCGTTTCGGCCTGTTTGTAGAGTTCAACCGCCTTCTTGTAATCACCATCTACAAAAGCAATACGGGCCAGCGCTGTAATGGATGGCGCAAAACCCCTCTGGGCGGCGTTCGAAAAGAATATTCGGGCATTTTTTCGATCTTCCTCCAGATTTCTATGCCAACAAAACTCACATAGGCGATGCATGGCGCGAACATCTTTAAATTCCATTTCCAATGTTTTGTATAATTCTATGGACTCATTCGTTAATCCACCACAGCGTTTTTCTTCCGCGTGTTCCCATAATTCATTGGCTTTCCTTCTCACCTCCTCGGCCTTTTTGCGGGCTTCACGCTTTCGCGATTCCTCTTTCTCCACCACCCTGTGCTTTTCCTCTTCTTCTCTTCTCCGAATCAAATCCTCGTCCAGCACCAACTCGACATGCAACGAGCCCATCTCGTCCCCATGATATTCGAATCGGCGTTGCTGGGAAACGTAGTCTGGTTTTTCCACATCCACGAGGTGCATCTTCCCCGGAGCCAATGCAATTCGGCACGGCGTCGTGTAGGAGGTGCTTCGTTCCTCATCCACATACACCGCCGCACCCGATGGTGTGGACGTCACATGCACCCCGATGAAGGGTTTTAGCGTCAGAGTCTTGAAGCAATCCTCGCGCCGATTGGAGGTAAACGTGCCCTTCGCCTCCTCATATCCCCATAAGGTGGCCACAACTTGATGCTTACCCGATTCAATCGGCACGCTGACCGGTGCAGTTCCGATCATTTTTCCATCCAGCGTGATTTCCGCACCCGACGGGACGGACTCCACGGTCACGCTGACGCGGCCTTTCTCATCAATGGGTCCCGCTCCCTTTTTTCTTCTGCTGCTTTGCGCAACCCAGGCGTCAATCGCTCCACGAGCACTGACGCCACCAGGTGCGTCCGGAAGAAAATCCAACACTTTGACAGAATCCAAACTTTGTTCTTTGCGAGACTTGTTGCGCTTCCGTGAAAAAGCATCCAGCAGTTTCTTCATTCGCTTGTGCCAGGCAGGCATATTGGCGCATCCGCCGCCAAAAATCACCGCATCCAGGGGTAATTCCTGGTCTTCAAGCCGGTCCAAGACCGCATGCAGTGTGCTTTCGGCCTCCAACCAGTCATTTTCGAGCAGGCCTTCCAGCTCCGCGCGGGTGATTCGGAGGTTAAACACCATCGCGGAGTCGGATTTGGACAGCTTTTCGCGCGCTTCCCGGCACGCGCGCAGCAAAATGGGGTCGTGATCATTGGAAACAGGCAGTTTCAGGCGTTTTTCGGCATAATCATAGAGCTTCTCATCCATCAAACGCCCGCAAAACCGCCCTTCCTCCCGAAAAATCAGATGACAGGCCCCTTTTTTGGCATCGCGCTCGACATACGACACCGAAAAGCGGCTTTCCCCGGCATCCAGCACCAAAAAATGGCGTTTTTCGGCCATATTTTCGTTCTCGCACCCCCACACAACGGACACGGGGCCTTCTAAAAGTGAAATTTCCTCAAATCCGGCACTTTCGGCGGCATCCAGGAGTCGTTTTCGGGCCTGTTCGGTCCAATTTGGGTCATGGGCGAAGGCCACCACCCGCGAATCGGCCATTTGCGAGTGAATTTTCCGCAAAAACCGCGTCAGCAGGTCCTGATCGGTCATGGTGCAGCCCGGCAGCGCATGACGCGCATTGACGGACAGGTCGGCCATGAATGAATCGAAATAGCATGCCATCGCGCCATCCCGCGCCGCACCCGGCAGCGCCGACGCCTCTTCGAACCGCTCACGCGCCGCCTCGCCAATCAGCACCTCGCTCTCCGACACCACAAAAAGACACGACGGCAGCCGCCGCGTTTCATACGCCCCATCCCCCGTCCGACGCACCACCTTCGTGAAGCCCGAGCCGATGTCTATACCGATTTCATTCATGTGAACAACCCCTCGCCGGCGTCGAGGTCGTTATCGTCATCGTCTGTGTCATGCTCAAACAGGTCTTGCCTGAAAGGCGCATCGGGAAAAGAGGCGGCCAGGTCCATGCCGGAGTCGCCCATGGACGGGATGATGGCATCAAGGGCGGGCAGGTGGTTCAGTCCGTTCAACACGTCGTCAAACGAGCGACAGAGGGTGTCAAAAAAAGGCTCCAAGCCCGTCAACTGTTCCACGGAGGGATACCAGGCTGCAAAGGAATCATAGGGCACCCCGCCAATGGCATGCACATGTTCCAAGGCAAACTGTGGCGGCGCTTCCGTGGTGGCCACCATATTAAACCCCGAATCCTCCCAGGCATTCAAGAACTGATCCAACGGATATTCTGCCGCTACCTCGCCCGTACCCGGATCGGTAATGACCACGACCGGATGATTCGGATCACTGATATCGACCCCGGAGACCAGCACGGCATGGTCGGGCACATCTCCCGTGACCGCATCTTCCATACGTTCCATAAACTCGATATATACGGAGTTTTTCTGCCAGAGTTCGCCGGAATCCACACCCACAATCACGCGATGCCCCTGGGCCAATTCGTTCGTCAGATGAAAAATGGTGGCCTGATCATAGGTTTTCACATTCACGCCGTGTTCTTCCAGCAGCAGGCCCACATCGGCGGCAAAGCTGCCAAATGCCGGGTCATACCAGCCATGCCGCGTTGCCAGATCGCGCAACTCCGATTCGGAGATTTCGATGTCAAAATCCCGAAGAATGATCTCCTGGCACCGCACGGCGCAGGTATTGGTGTAGCCCTGCTGTACATCCGGCGATACAAGCCCCGGCGCTCCATCCAGTCCGATCTGCCGGTCTGCCAATTCTTCCTGCACCGATCCATCCAACACCGTACTCATACCTGCCTCCATTCCATGCTGTGCATCAAACCGATCCAAACGGGAATCGGTCGCTTCACAGGAATTGGAGACATGGTCGTTATGATTTCTTACAGGAAATGTTTCCCTATTTCCGGCGTCATGTCCCAGCGCGGGAAGCGGACCCGACGACGGGAAACCCGGAGCCACGCCTCCCGTCAGCATGCCGGCAAAAAGAAAATCGTCCAAACGAGAGAGCAACGAAGGTTTTTCGTCAGCCCGCTCATTCAACGGAGAGTCATTGGATGCCTTTTCGTTTTTCATGAGCCGACTCAGCGCCTGCCGGGCCTCTGTCCGTTCCTCCCGACTCGGAACCGGAAGCAATCCCGACTGATCCAGCACCGCCACCTGACCCAGCAGGGATAAGGCGTGTGAACATTCCGGACAGCTCACGGCATGCCGAATCAGCGCCTGTACACGCTCGGCGGAGAGTTTACCCTCCGACCACAGAACCAGTTCCATTGCTGATGGACATTCAGTCACAGGACATTACCTCCGCTATTTTCTCTCGCAGCTTTTTCAAGGCTCTGCTGTAGCGCGTGTAGAGATTGTTTTCACTGATTCCAAGCCGCCCGGCCACCTCCCGAACGGACAGCCCCTCCAACTGATAGAGCACAATCACCTGCCGGTCCACCTCCTGATCCAGCATCATGATAAACGCCATCAATTCGTCCTGCGTCATCGGCGAAGTCCGTTCCGCTGTATTGCACACCAGAAGGGAGGGGTCCAATACATCGAGAGGCGAGTTGCGTTCCTTTTCTTGCAGGGCGCAGGCATATTTTCGCCAGAGGTGGCGGGATAGAATACAAATCACATAACTCACCAGACTGCATGATTTACCGGACGTGGAGTGACCCCGATAAGCCCGCAACGCCGACCAGTCATTTTTTGAAAGCAAAAGCCAGGCTTCACTGACCGCCTCATGGAATTCCAACCCGGAGCTACGATAGCGTGTGCCGAGTAAATGCTTTATGGCCGGCCCGCAACGTTCCACCAGCAGGTCGGCCACAGCCTCTGAATCCCCCGAAATGATCTTCTGTAGAAGATAGTGATCCGTGCAGGGTTCTTCCGATGTTTCCGCACAATCGAAATTCATACCGAAACTATAATCATCGCAACTGAGAAGAAAAGTGTTGTTTTGAGGCCATCCAACTATTTTTCCAGGTCCTGTAAGAAAACAGCACAAAGGCGTCTCTCACTGTTTGAATGCATCAACCAACGCATCACCCAACGAAAGGAGAAGGTGGCATATGAAATCAAAGGGAACAGCATGGGCACTTACAACTCTCACGGGCATCCTATTGAGCAGTCAGGCACTGGGTCAGTCCACCCTGGATATCCACAGTCAACATGACATCAACATTTGGGAACACCGGGATTCCTCGCAAGACATGCAGGAACTGAGCAATGAGATGCTACGCTATGCTCAGACGGCTCAACAGCAAAGGCTGGAACAGGAACGAATCAGAAATCAGCAACGAATTGACGAAGAGCGCTTGCGCATCCAGCAGGAATACCAACGGGAACTGATTGAGATTGAGCGCGAGAAACTGAAAATGCAGCAGGAGAAACAGGCTGAAAGCGAACGAAACTCCAAATCATCCTCCATATACTGATCATCCATCACGGCATCACAGGATCACTTTTTCAGGCGGGGGTCGAAGGCATCGCGGAGGGCATCGCCGACCAGATTGAAACTCAGGATGACGAGGAAGAGTGCGACTGTCACGAAGGTCAATTCCCACCACATGCCCTGCCAAAGGCGCAGGCGCGCGTTGTTGATCATGATGCCCCAGGAGGGTTCGTTCTGGGCGCCGAGTCCGAGAAAACTGA
>CAZISY010000001.1:100394-123265 GCA_964542025.1 uncultured Verrucomicrobiota bacterium | reverse complement strand
TGTGCCGCTGGCTTTGATTACATTCAGCAAGGGTATCCGTCGGCGTATAAATTTTGATATAGGTGTTTGTCCCCGTACACCATCCATCTATCACCACATTGCCGTTATCCGGCCCGGAGTCGTAATAGCAGGGAATGTTCAGCACGTATCCGTCCGTGAGATTCGTGGTATTCAGATAGGCAGCCCCGGAGGCCCCCTCATCCGCTGCGGATAGGGATGCAAAGGGATGCCGGATCGAATCGACTGCGGCGTTTGTCGCGTCGGGCGCCGCATCGCCCCGCGCCGTGATCAGCGTCCACACCTCCGCGGACCGCTTGCCGGAAATGAATGCCCGTGATGAGCCATTGTAGATGACGCAATCGCCCACCCCCATGTTCGCGGCCGTCTGGGCCACTGAGAAGGTTCCGGTACCGCCGGCAATGGTCAGCGTGGGCGCCCCGGTCATGTGATCGTTTGTATTCTGACCCACGGCGTAATATACGGGGACAACATCACCCCCGTGTGCCAGACAGGCCATAAGCAGGACGATACTAAAAAACACTCTTCCGACTACACACGTCGTCTGATTTATTCCGTCTATTCGGAAAGCGTCTCGGTGATTCGCCCCCGCCTTTCCCCCGCTGCTTTTTCCAACGATTGGAAAAATTGGCTGCCGAGTTTCCAACGATTGGAAAAACCATGCGCTCATCGGAGATCCTTTCCGTCGCATGCCTGACGCATGCTGGGTTCTTTGAAACAAGACACTGTCCCACACAAATACACACAGTAACCCCTAGTGTTTAAACTTTCCTATGTCAATGAGCGATCCACCACAGTCGTTTTACACAAAGCAGTGTAGCAACGAAATCCTGTTGACCCGTGGGGACCGGATCGTTAATGTTCACGCCTGTTTCACGTTTTTAGGATGCTGTTATATTAAATTCGTTTAATGGAAAGGGGCCCGCAGTCATGGCCATGATGATATCGAAGTTTCATAAACTCATTCAGTCGAGAATTCTCTGGATCATTTTTTTCATCATCATTGTGTTCTCCTTTGTCATCTGGGCCATGCCCTGGCCGACGCGTAATGAAATTTCCAATGAAGCCCAAACCGCCGGAAAACTCTTCGGCGAAGATATTTCGCAGGATGTGTTCCGCCAGGCCCGCGCCAATACCTACCTGGCCGCAGCCATGATGATGGGTGAACCTCCCCGCATGACCGACCAAATCGAAAAGGAACTCTCCAACAGCGCCTGGCGCCGTATTGCCACGTTGTTGAAAGCCCGGCAATTAGGCATCACCGCCGGCAACAACGAAGTGGTCCAGGCCATCAAGTCACAGCCCATTTTCGCCGATGAGAGCAAGCAGTTCAACCACCAGCGCTATCAGAACTTCGCGGCCGGCTTCCTGCGCAATCTGGGGATGACGGAACACCATTTCGAAGAATATGTCCGCGAGGAAATCATCATGCAGAAACTGCGCGCCATGGTGGCCCAGTCACTGATCATCGCTCCCTTTGAAGTTCAACGGACCTTTGACACCATCAACGATCAGTTCAGCGTCCAGTATGTGGACATCACGCCGGAATATGCCGAAAAGAGCGTGACCGTTTCAGACGAAGATGTTCAGGCCTTCTTCAATACCCATCCGGATGACTTCATGATCCCTGAGAAGGTCAGCGTTCGCTATGTCGCCTTCCCCGTGGCCTCATTCACGAACGAAGTGACCATCACGGATGATGATGCCCTCGCCTATTACAATGAAAACATTGACGACTACACCTCCTACGAGGCCAAGAAGCTGACCGACGAAGAAAAACAGCAGGACCCTGTGGACTCTCTTTCCTCCGACCTTGAGCAGGACGGCGAAACCATCGTCACCCCGTTTGAAGAAGTCCAGCAACCCATCCGTGAGCTGCTTACGCTTGATTATGCCAAACGGCTCGCCGCAGAAAAAGCGACCGCCTTTGCCATGACTCTCACGCCGGACCGGCAGGGCAAAGCCACCTCGTTCGATGACGCGGCAAAAAGCTTCAATATGACCATCGCCACCACAAAACCCTTCGCCGCCGACGAAGAAATTGAAGGTGTTGATGCCGGGCTCGAATTCAACAGCGACGCCTTTGAACTCCGCCCCAATGCCGACGACTACTTCAGCAATGCCATTCTCGGCGATGAGTATGTCTACGTCGCCGCGCTTGATCAAACCTATCCCGAACGCAAACCGGAATTGAGCGAAGTGGCCGATGACGTCCGCGAAGCGTGCCGCCTCCAGGCGCTGAATGATGCCATCGCCGCCGATGCCAAGAAATTCCAGGAAGCGGCCGATGCCGGTTTGACCTCCGGGAAGACCTTCGCGGATGTCGCCGCCTCGTTCAATCTGCCCATTCTCTCCGCCACAAATTTCACCGCCATCTCCGGCGTGGAAGAAAATGATGATTCCGACACCATCGTTCCGGCCGTCCTGCCCTGCAATCGCGGCGAAATTACCGAGCCCTCCCCAACAGATGATGGCCGTATGCTGGTGATTTATGTGGCTGACCGCACACCGGGAATCACTACATCGCTGGCCTCCATCAGCCCGCAGATCGTCGATGCCCTGAAACGTGAACGCCGGGCATACCTCTTCCGCGATTGGGAAGACTACCTCCTTGCCTCCGGCGGCTTTGTGAACCGTAACGCCGATTCATCAACTGATGAGGAGGAAGACGCCGATTCCGAAGCGCAGGAAGCAGAACGCCTGTAAATCGGAAATAAACGTTTACAAAACGCGGCGCGCACTCTATAGACCTATCTGACCACAGAGAACAACGCGCAGCCTGCGGTTGCCCGGTTTTTCACGGGGGTGACTGGATTCGACGGGTAGGTTGAAGCTCTGGTGGCGTGTCGAGGATTCCGGTTGGCCTCGTTAAACCTCCGGAAAAAACAAACAAAAGCCAACGAAGAATTGGCCCTCGCCGCCTAATAGTGCGGTGACGTCAAACTGCTGATGCCTGCTGGGCGGGGCGACGTCGTATAGCAGGCTGGCTGCAAATTCGGATAACCGGGAGGCGCAGCAAGACTTAACAGGTTATTGGCGTTCCGGCGCATGTCGACCGGCTAACCGGAATGCGAGACTTGAAAGATCGACTACACACGTAGAAGCCAAAGTGACGCTTATTCGGACGGGGGTTCAACTCCCCCCACCTCCACCATTTCACAACCCCCTGTAAAACAGGGGTTTTTATTCAAGTCTCCTCACTCCCCGCCATCTCTTCATCCAGGCTGAACAAACACCAGCGTCGCGCCTGCTTGCCGCGCGGATTGCGATCAAAGTACATCTTCAACACCCGCCCCCCGGCATCCTCCACCTCGTACCAGTGTTTTCGGACGTACTGTTCCCCGCTGCCATGTCGACAGGGGCCGGCCTCGCGCCACGCTTTACGTATCCGCACTACCGTTACTGTCTCTCCCCTCCAGACAAATTCAGAGGGCAGGCCCGGCTCCCCGGCTGCCATGCGACTGGTGTTCAAAGTCGCCGTGACCGGCTTAATCCATTCACTTACAAATTGAGTTGTCATTGCGTTCCGAGTCCGGAATCGGTTTGCGCCGGTCTGTTGCTGACCGCCGGCCGTAGATAGTTCAGTCCCGATGAATACGCAAGCGAAATGCGAACGGTTATGGACCGAACGAAACGCCAGTCCAATTTTTGGGGTAGATTGTTTGACACCCCGGGTTCTACTCCCTAATATCGCCCGACCATTAGCCAACGGTGATATCTGGTATTACCATCTCCGTAGGATGGAGCTATAGAAAGGAAAATGAACATGAAGTCGAATTTGCTGCTTGCCGGAACAGCCCTTGTGGCCGCCGGTGCGTTGTTAGCCGGTTGTGCAAAAGAAACCCAGCCCGCCGCTGAAGAAGAAGTGGCCATCAATGCCGAGTCCTCGGAAATATTCACGCCGCCCGCGGACGTGCCCGTCGCTGAAGTGCTTCCCCCGGAAACACTCATTGCCACGGTAAACGGAAAAGAAATCAAGCAGGCGGATATCAACCGTGAAATCAGCAAGATGTTTCCGAATGCCGGCCAGATTCCTCCCGCCCAAATGGCTCAAATGCAGGCGCAGATGAATCAGCGTGTGCTCGAAACGCTGGTCGTCAAACAACTTCTTCTGGAAGAAGTGGCCAAGGATAATATCCAGGTCACCCCGGAGCAGATTGACGAAACCATCAGCAAGATTAAAGAGTCGCTTCCGCCGGGGACTTCGCTGGAAGAACAGTTGGCCCGCGCCGGTATGACAGAAGATTCGTTCAAGGAAACGCTCGCCGATGATCTGCGTATCAGCAATCTGATGAAGGCCAAATTGAACCTCGACAAAGAGCCGAGCGACGAAGAACTGCGGAAATTCTACGCCGACAATGCGCCGATGTTCGAACGCCCCGAATCCGTTCAGGCCAGCCATATCCTGGTCAAGTTCGACCCGGAAGATGATGATGCTAAGAAAGCTGAAAAGAAGGCAAAGATTGATGCGATCCGTCAGAAAATTGCGGATGGCGCCGATTTTGCTGAAACGGCCAAAACCGAATCCGACTGTCCCAGCTCGAAACAGGGCGGTGATTTGGGATTGTTCTCGCGCGGTCAAATGGTTCCTGCTTTCGAAGATGCCGCGTTCACCCAGGAAATCGGAACGGTCGGCCCGGTGATTGAAACCCAGTTTGGGTATCACATTGTGAAAGTCACGGAACGCAAGGACGCCGGAACGGTTTCCTTCGATGAGGCCCGCGAAGCCATCGTCAAGCGCATGCAGAATGAATCAGGCCGCACGGCGGTTTCCGATTACATTGATCAGCTCAAGGCAGCAGCCGACATCAAGTACACTCAGGAACAGGCTGCTCCGCAGGAACAAGCCGCTCCGCAGCTATAAGTAGGGCATCGCCTTTTTCATCAAAGACCGCTCGTTACGAGCGGTCTTTTTTTGTGCACGGATGTATAAAACCGGACGCTCCGGGCATTCCCCGTCAGGGAACGAGCACGGTCAGCGCCTGGGGAAGCACATCAATGACCATATCCGGACCGGTTTTCAGCAATTCCCCATCCACCTGGACAGGGCCCGCATACCCGGCACTGAGTTCCATACGCTGAAAGTGATACGTTTTAACGGCCCGTATTTTTGTGAACGTTCCATCGAAAAGACGCGCAATCTGCGGAAGAACCCTGGGCATGTCCTTCTTCAGCACGACGACCAGCTCAAGCATTCCGTCGCCGGCATCGGCATGCGGCGCCACGCGGGCGCCACCGCCATATTGCGTCAAGTTGGCAACGGTCAGCAGGATGGGATCATTAAAAATGCGCGTTTTTTTGCCATCCAGTCGAATGTGAAAAGCATGCGGCACATAACCGAGGTATTCATACACGGCAGAAAAAACATACGGCAAAATCCCGCGCACCGGAGACTTTTCAAAAGACCGCACAAGCGCAGCATCCCACGCCATGCTGCAGGTTACAAAAAACGGCCGTCCATTCACGCGTCCCACGTCAATGCGCTGTTTGCCGGCTTGATAGAGAGCTTTCACGGCCTGTTCCGGGTTCAAGGGCAAACCGAAGTGACGGGCGAATCCGTTTCCGCTGCCCGTGGGGACAACTCCCAGCGCCACTTCGGTGTGAATCAGCGCGCTGCCGATGGTGTTCACCATGCCATCGCCGCCTACTACCACCAGGGTATCCGCGCCGTCCTCCACTGCGCGAAGCGCCTTCTCTCTTCCATCGTCCGGGGAGCGGCTGAACTGATACGTCAGATCAATAGTGGGATCACACCAGATGCGTTCGAATGCCGACTGCATGGCACCAAACGACCAAATCACCCCTGATTTCGGATTGATCAGGACACGCACCTTCCTGATGCTTTCCGTATCCATTTGCTCTACGCCTCCTATAAATCTCTGGCCTGGCATTGCGCCTCGTGAATAATCCCCTCAACGATATTGAAACGAATGATTGCCATACCGCTTTCCTCCGCGGCTCCCACGACTTTAATTTTTGTGTTGGGAGGCAGGAGGCGCACCAACTTTCCGGGCGTCAGGAGAGAGTATACTGGCAAGGTCCGCTTTAGTGCAAGCACCCGAGGCTCCAGGTTGACCGCAGGAAGAGAAGCCGCCTGCTGAGCAGGTACGCCTGCTGTTGTATTGCGCATACTACTCCCTGATTTCGACGCCCATCCTCCCAGCCCATTGTTTTTTGCCTCATGTTCCAAATGCCGCAAATGATCCTCGTATTTATCCACCGACCATTTATTGGGTAACGGCCCTTCCACCATCGTCTTCTTGTTGATGCGGACAAACCCATTCTCCACCAAAAGCTCGGAAAGAAACCGTCCGTCCACTTCCACCATCGCATAATACCGCTGCTTACCGCGTCCCATGGCTTCTTCCATGCGGGTGTACACGGTGAATTCCTTATCGTGCGACAGGGTCTTCTGTGTGAATTTTTTGGCATCCAGCCCCACTTTTCGAATAGTTTCCGGATCCGAATTAAAATATTCCGCCTGTTCATTGAGTCGGGCCTTCGCCCAGTCCTCTTCGTCGGTGGTTTCCGGCGTATCCACAAAATAGAGCCGAAATTTCATCTTTTTTTTATTATGCTGAATCCAAAAACTGTCTCCGTCGTTCGCAGTATCGTTGGGCACATAGGTACACTTTTCAAGAACCTTCCATTCAGCGGAAGTGCCCGTACTCACCGCCAGCATCCATGCCGCCACCCCCCAAACAATCACAGCCCATCTGCCTCTGCAACAGTTGTTTATCATGCCTGGTTCCTTAAGCGTGTACAACGTATGCTTCTTTCACCCTGAGGGCAAACCTTCAAATTGACTCGAACGATGCACAGATAGTACTCAAAGAACGTACTATTTTCCAATGATTCGGCGCAAAGATTCCACGAACAGGAATAAATGGCACTCCGGGCAGGGCTCGAACCCGCGACCGGCGGATTAGAAATCCGCTGCTCTATCCAACTGAGCTACCGGAGTGTTTTCGGTAAGGTTGAGCGATATCCATACCAGCACAAATTCGCGGCGTCAAGGTGCGTTGTACGCTTCGTCGGAGAGATTCAGACGCGCGTTCGACGTGTCGGAAATGATTATTGTTTGGCCCCTTCATGAAAAAAACAGGCGCGCAAAGCGTCTGCCGTGAAGTGCTCCAGCTCATAACATCCAAATGCCGACCCAATCTGATCCAGCGAATGGGCATCGGAATTACGAATCAGTGCGTAACGATTCCGAATGTGCAGAGGATCCCTCTCCACATCATAATAGCGGGTAATTTCGAGGGCATCAAAGTCATCTTCAGGAACGAACCCCAGCTGTGAAGAAAGACTGAAGGCATCGCGATCCACATGCGATGGGATCACTAAGCCATTCATGGCATGAACGGTTGCAATCAGCTTCTCCAGTGTTATATCGACGGCATTACCCAGATATTTATCTACCTCGGTTTCAATTTCTTCCCGAGCGTTAACCACCAGCTGATCTCCAAAGCGGACCGGGTCATTCAGTATCTGCGGAAGGTGCGCATATATTTCACGGTCCAATTCCATGGCAGCGCCTAACTGATCGAAATAACAAAGCACATGAACTTCTTCTGTGGTGTTTACCTCCATGCCGAACAGGCACGACATCCCGGAAGTCCGGCACACGGCTTGAAGCGCCGGGCAGTTCCGCGCGGAATTGTGATCCGCAAGCGCCAGCGCATTCAGTCCGCATGATTTGGCGTGTGCGACAATGGCAGATGGCGACATATCCAACCCGCTGCAGGGCGAAAGACAGGAATGAATATGAAGATCTGCCCGGAAGATCATGAATCAGCCATCCAAAAGTTGCCGGATGCGGCAGGAGGTTTCAAACTGATTTTCGTGGGTCCGGAAAATACTGATGTCCTCTTGATTGGCCGCTTCGATCATATCTTCCGGAACCGGTCGGTTATTGCATAGAATAATCGCCGCAATACCGGCCAATGCTGCCACGGCCACCGTGTTTTTATGCGATTGGATGGTGATCAGCACGTCACCGTGTTTAGCATGGCCCATGACATCGCTCAGCAGATCCGAGGTGTAGGCGCCCATGATATCCTGAGGAGTCGCCGGCATGGTAATGGTCTCGAAATGGTTGGCCAACAAATCACTTTTCATCTGTTTTATCTCCCGTCTTTTTCGCATCCAGCCGGATCACCGCCCGCACCTTCGTTCCCGCCTCTTTACTCGACTCAATATGAAACTCATTCGATACCCGCTTTGCATTGGGCAGTCCCATTCCGGCTCCGAATCCCATGGATTGTATCCACTCATTGGCCGTGGTCACGCCCTCCTTCATGGCCTCTTCCACGTTTTCTATCCCCGGGCCGGTATCCTGAGCAAGAATTTCCGTATAGCCCGGCTCTATGCGACAGGTGACGGTTCCGCCCTCGGAATGCACCACCTGATTCATCTCCAGTTCATAGGCGGCGACCGCCACGCGCCGGACCAACGCAGGATCGACTCCACGATTTTTCAGGAAACGCTTGATGTCGGTCGAGGCCTTTCCGGCATTTTCAAAGTCATATTTCCCCACATGGTACACCTTGAACATGTGGAGCCCGTCCGGGTTCAGCGCCGGCACATCGCGGGTTTCCATTTTATCCAGTTCCAGGCTCAATTCGTGCAGGAGGGCCACGTTGATGTCACGGCTGGTGAGGATTCCCGTGATCTCATTATCCTTGTTCAGCACCGGGAAGCGCCCGAAGGAATACTTGCGAAAATAGGAAATGGCCAGCGAAAGCGGCATATCCTCGTCAAGTACGACCATGTGTGTGCTCATATGCTTTTCGGCGGGATCATTAATGGCTCCCGCTTCAAGCGCGTTGATAATGTCGTCTATGCTGACCAATCCGAAAAGACGTTTCTTTTCGACGATGGGCACGCCGGTGATGCGCATTTCCTTCATCTTGTTTTGAATACTGCGCAGCGTATCCTGTCGGGCCGCCGTAACCAGACGCGTACTCATCACTTCCCGAACCTTAAGCCGAATCATCAACTCAAGGATCAGCAGCGGCGGATTTCCAGACCCCAGGGCAACGATATCCATAGCTTACAGCCCCAGCAGTTTTCCCAGTTCCACGCAGCACATAAATTTGTCGAGCGGCGTGCGAATCACGCTGATCTCCAATTCCTCCGCCAGAGAAACCAAATCAGCGGGCAGCGTCTTATCGTTGACAATTACGATGCCCGACGCTCCGACCAGGTGAGCCGTCTTCAATGATTGGCGGGACACCAGCGATGTAACCAGGAGGATATTATCCTCATCGATCACCAGCACATCGCTCATCAAATCACAGGCCACCACAAAAGCGACCCTGCTTTGATCATAACTCTTAGCCTTGTACACCACCTCGCCCTTAATGGACTCCACGACCTGCACTAATGTAACCACGGTGTATTTCCTTTCCACGTTATTTCTGTTTTTCCGCAAAATAGACCAACGAAAACAGTTTTTCAATTTCCAGTGCGATATTGATGTTGTGTACTTCACAACGATCCGACTGACTCTTCAACGTAACCGGCGCAAAATTCAGCACGCCCCGAATCCCTGCATTCACCAGCGTTTCCATCACCTGCGATGCCGCATTTTCCGGCACGGTCATGATGGCTACCGGAATGCCCTCCCGCTGCACATAGTCCGCCATTTCAGAAACGTGATAAATGGGAATTTGTCCCTCTTGACCCAGGCGGTCCGCGCTGACATCAAACCCGGCCATAACGCGAATGCCCTCGCGTGTAAACCCGGTATAGTTCATCAGGGCGCGGCCTATTTTTCCGCACCCCACAATAATAACCCGCTGTACTTCATCCTTGCCCAGGATGCTGGTCAGCCGATCAATCAGCTCGTCAATACGGTACCCGCCGCGCTTGTTGCCGGTCAATCCGAACACCGCGAAATCTCTTCGCACCAGCGATGAAGATATCCCAATGGCATCGCCGAGGTTGTCCGAAAACACTTTGACAAAACCAAGCGTCTTTAACTTGATCAACACACTTTTGTACTGCGAAAGCCTCTTTACGATTTCCGTTTTCATATTAATGTCTTCCTGTATCGTAAATAATAAACGTACTCGCTTATATTGTAACACCTGTTACATATCAAGCCTGTTTATGTTATTATTCACGAAGAAAAGTGCAAAATTTACCTTGCTTCCGGCTTCGGTTTTTGTCAAAAGCGGAACTCATCGTTATGCCACAAGGGCCTGAATCCGTTTTTCTGTGCATTCGTAACAACAACTGAACGGCTGGAGGTAATAGATTGAATACCGCAACGACTAAAAGCGTATCTGCGCTCACACCGGAAATTCTTTCGTATATAGAGCAGTGGAAGAACAAACCCGGCAATTTGATTATGGTGCTGCATCGGGTACAGGAACATTTCGGCTACGTTCCCCGCAGTGCCGCCTTCGAAGTGGCGGACCTACTCTCAGTTCCCGTGGCCAAAATTTACGGGGTCGTCACGTTCTATCATTTCTTTAAACTGAAAAAACCGGGGCACCACCGGATTCAGGTTTGCCTGGGAACGGCCTGCTACCTGAAAGGGGCTGAGTCGCTTATTGCCGAACTGGAAACACTGCTCGGCATCGGCCTGAACGCCACGACCCCCGACAATGAGTTTTCCATCGAAGCCGTGCGCTGCGTGGGTTGCTGCGGGTTGGCGCCGGTTATGATGATAGACAAACAGGTTTATGGAAACCTGGTGCCGGAACAGCTTCCGGCCATTATCGCAAAACACCGGGGCAACCAGTAACGTGCACGCATCGCTGGGTGACATCATGCTGGATCTCGTTCAAAACGCCATTGAAGCCCGCGCAACACGGATTGAGGTAACCATGACCGATCTTGGTCATGAACTCGCCGTGGTCGTGCGTGACAATGGCTGCGGTATGGACGAAACCACGTTGTCCCGGGCGATGGATCCCTTTTTTACCGATGGAACCAAACACAAAAACCGTCGCTTCGGACTCGGCCTTCCCTTTCTGAAACAGCAGGTGGAGGCCACCGGCGGAAAGCTCGCCATTCAATCCGCGCCGGGAAACGGCACGACCCTTTCCTTCTCGCTGGATATGAACCATCTGGATGCCCCCCCGATGCGCGACCTGCCCGACGCCGTGGCGGCGATGATGAATTTTGAGGGAGCCTACGAGCTCCTCTTCCAGCGGAAATCACCCGTCAAAGAATACAGCATCAGCCGCTCCGAACTGCTGGATGCCTTGGGCGGATTGAACAGTTCGGACGAGCTTGCGCTCGCGCGCCGTTTCATCAGCGAACAGGAAAAAGATTTTCTAAATTAACGTTAATAGAGAGGAGCCCGATTATGGCAAAATTGACATTGAATGATTTGAGAGCGTTGCGTGAATCCAAAAAACGCGAAATGTCGCAACGCGATGTGGAAGTCAAGGATACCCAGGTTATCGTGGGTATGGGAACCTGCGGCATTGCCGCCGGCGCCAAAGAAACGTTCAGCGCCATCATGGACGAACTGGACCAGCGCGGTATTCACAACGTCGCCCTTAAACAGACTGGCTGCATGGGCCTCTGCTATTCCGAGCCTACGGTCGAAGTGATCGTTGAAGGCATGCCTCCCGTGATTTACGGCAAAGTCAATACGGATGTCGCCCGACAAATCGTCGCGCAGCATATCGTTGAACACAAATTGCTGAATGATCACATTTTTGACAAACCCGCCGCAGACATACTGAAATAAGAACCCGGAAGAAACGTATAAGAAAGTAGGATATGGCATATGGCATACAAACAATACATTCTGACCTGCGGTGGCACCGCCTGTGAGTCCAATAAAGGCAAGGACCTCTACGCCGCACTGAACAAAGTGGTTCGCGAAAACGGACTCGAAAACGACGTACAGGTGGTCAAAACCGGCTGCTTCGGGTTCTGTGAAATGGGGCCTATCGTAAAAATTCTTCCCGAAGAAACATTCTACGTCAAAGTCAAACCGGAGGATGCCGAGGAAATTGTTAAAGAGAACATCATCAAGGGCCGTCCAGTCGCCCGCCTGCTGTATGATGCCTCGCAAAGCAAAGTAAACGCGCGCCTGGAGGATATTCAGTTTTATCAGAAACAGGTACGTATCGTCCTGCGCAACTGCGGCGTCATCAACCCGGAATCCATTGATGAGTACATTGCCCGAGACGGCTATAAAGCGCTCGAAAAAGTCCTGTTCGACATGACGCCGAATGAGGTTATTGAAGAACTGAAAAAATCAGGACTTCGCGGCCGCGGCGGCGCCGGATTCCCCACCTGGCGGAAATGGTTGTTTTCAAAAGATGTCCAGAGCGATCAGAAGTACATCATCTGCAATGCCGACGAAGGCGATCCCGGAGCCTACATGGACCGCAGCGTGCTCGAAGGCGATCCCCACTCCATTCTCGAATCCATGGCCATAGCCGGTTACACAGTCGGCTCCGACAAGGGAATTATTTACATTCGCGCCGAATATCCTCTGGCCATCGAACGTCTCGAAACCGCGATCGCCAAAGCCAAGGAATACGGCTTGTTGGGAAACAATATTCTCGGAAGCGGATTCCATTTTGACATTGAACTCCGTCTCGGCGCCGGCGCCTTTGTGTGCGGAGAAGAAACCGCATTGATTGCTTCGGTCGAAGGCAAACGCGGCATGCCCATTCCACGCCCTCCGTTCCCGGCCGTCAAAGGACTCTGGGGAAAACCGACGGTCATCAACAACGTGGAAACGCATGCTAATATTCCGATGATCATCGTAAAAGGCGGCGACTGGTTTGCCAAAATCGGCACAGACACGTCCAAAGGAACCAAAGTCTTCGCGCTGACCGGAAAAATCAACAATTCCGGGCTCGTTGAAGTGCCGATGGGAACCACCCTGCGCGACATCGTTTACGACATCGGCGGCGGCATCCGCGGAGGCAAGGCGTTTAAAGCGGTTCAGACCGGCGGGCCCTCGGGCGGTGTCATCCCCGCAGCCTACCTGGATACGCCGATTGACTACGAAGGACTCCAAAAACTGGGCTCCATCATGGGATCGGGCGGCATGATCGTCATGGACGAAACCGACTGCATCGTGGATGTCGTGAAATTCTATCTGGAATTCACGGTGGACGAATCCTGCGGAAAATGTGCTCCCTGCCGAATCGGCGGAAGGACCCTGTTCAACATCCTCACCCGCATTACGCAGGGCCAGGGAACGCCCGAAGATATTCCGAAAATCAGGGAAATCTGTCACGCCATGCAAAAGGCGTCCCTCTGCGGCCTCGGACAAACCGCTCCGAATCCCGTGCTTTCCATCATTCGGCACTTCGAAGATGAACTCATGGCGCATATCCGCGACAAGCGCTGTCCCGCCGGAAAATGCAAGTCGCTGGTGCAATATACCATCGACGCGGAGAAGTGCATTGGTTGCGGGGCCTGCGCCCGTAAATGCCCGGCCGCCTGCATCAGCGGCGAAAAACGCAAACCGCACGTCATTGATCAAAGCAAGTGCCTGAAGTGCGGCGAATGCGAAAAAACCTGCAAATTCGGCGCTGTTTTACATCGTTAAACCCATCACAATCATCACGAGGTACTGCTAATGGAAAAGCTTCAAATCTCAATCAATGGAATCGCGGTGGAAGTCGACCCCGGCACCACCATTCTCGAGGCCGCTAAAAAGGTGCAGGTCAATATCCCCACCCTTTGTCATCATCCGGACCTGGAACCCTGGGCCGCCTGCGGCATTTGCGTGGTCAAAGCGGACGGTTCTCCTAAAATGCTCCGCGCCTGCGCCACGCCGGTTACCCCCGGCATGAAAATCACCACGCACGACCCGGAAATCTATCAGGTTCGTAAAACGGTGATCGAACTCATTCTTTCCACCCACCCGGACGATTGTCTGCAGTGTCCCCGGAACGGCAACTGCGAATTGCAGCGTTTGGCAGAAGAATTCGGCATTCGCGAAAACCCCTTTGAAAAACGGCTCCGGAACCTGAAGCCTGATGAATCGACCGGGTCGATCATTCTGAATCCGGAAAAATGCATACTCTGCGGACGCTGTCGTGAAGTGTGCCAAAACATGCAGAACGTTTGGGCGCTTGAATTCATCGGCCGCGGCGAAAATACGCGTATTGCTCCGGCAGCTGATGTGAAGCTGGCCGACAGCCCCTGCATCAAGTGCGGACAGTGCTCCGCTCATTGCCCGGTTGGAGCCATCTACGAACATTCCGATGCGGTGCCGGTCTACAAGGCGCTGGAAAATCCGGAATTGCATGCCGTCGTTCAAATCGCCCCAGCCGTACGAGTGGCGATCGGCGAAGCCTTCGGCTATGAACCGGGAACGCTGCTCACTGGAAAACTCTATGCCGCGCTGCGCCGTCTTGGTTTCAAAGCCGTCTTTGACACCAACTTCGCCGCCGACCTGACTATCATGGAAGAAGGCTCCGAGTTTGTTGAACGGTTCACCAAACAAACCGCGCCCCTGCCCCTGATCACCAGCTGCTGCCCGGCCTGGACGGATTACATGGAAAAGTACGCGCCGGACTTCATTGATAACTTTTCCACGGCCAAGTCGCCCCACGAAATGCTGGGCACCATGATCAAAACCTACTACGCGCAGAAAATGGGTATTGATCCGGCGAAAATATTCAGCGTTTCGATCATGCCCTGCACGGCGAAAAAATATGAAATCACCCGGGCCGACGAAATGTTTGCCAGCGGCCATCAGGATGTGGATGTTGTGCTCACCACGCGCGAATTATCCCGGATGATCAAATCGGCGGGCATCGACTTCCGCAATTTGGCGGATGAGCCCTGCGACTCCATTCTGGGTGATTATTCCGGTGCCGGAACCATATTCGGGGCAACCGGCGGAGTGATGGAAGCTGCGCTCCGCACCGCCCATTTCCTGATCACCGGAAAGAATCTGAGCAATGTGGTGTTTCAGGATGTCCGCGGACTCGAAGGCATTAAGGAAGCCACGATTAACATTGCTGGAAATGAGATCAAAATCGCTGTGGCTCATCAGATGGCGAATATTGAAAAGGTGCTGGATCGGGTACGACAGTCCCGTCTGAACGGTGAAGAGCCCTACTACCACTTCATCGAGGTCATGGCGTGCCGCGGCGGATGTATCGGCGGCGGCGGACAACCGTATGGCGCCACAGACGAAATCCGCAAAAAACGGGCAGCCGGAATCTACTCGGATGACGAACGCTCCGTCGTACGCTGCTCGCACGACAATCCGGAAATCAAGCGCATCTACGCCGAATTCCTGGAAAAGCCGTTGAGCCATAAGGCACACAAATATCTCCATACAACCTACAAGAAACTGGCTACCTACAAATTCACGGATTCGCGAACCGAAGAATAATGAATCAATGCTGATTAACGCACCGCCATCCCTCGGGTTGGCGGTGTTTTTTTATCGTCATTTCAACGCTCCCATCCGTATTGCGGACTCGTCCACGGGGGGGGGCATGGCGGTAAATCCTCCTCGAAAATCAGCTTGCTATCCGATGAATGAAACAAGAGCATGCCGCCATTATTTTAAACGCCGCACACCGTGATGGGTATTAACACCCCGTCCGGTCTACGAGGAAAGTATGAATGTTTTAATTCCGCTACTCATCGGCATTGGAGTTTTGCTGCTCGGATCAAAATTCTACGCATCTTTCATTAGTCGAAAGCTCGGTGTCGATGATCGCATTCAAACGCCTGCCTATCGCCTGCAGGACGGCCGGGATTACGTTCCCAGCCCCACACACGTCGTTTTCGCGCACCATTTTTCCACCATTGCAGGCGCCGGCCCGATGGTCGGACCGGCACTGGCACTGGCCTACGGCTGGACGCCGGCCTATTTCTGGATTCTGCTGGGCTGCGTGCTGTTCGGCGCCGTCCATGACATGACCTCCATGTTCGTTTCCATGCGGGAGGACGGGCGCTCCATCGCCGATATGAGCCGCAGAACACTCGGGGGAAGCGGCTATCTTCTCTTTCTCGCGTTTCTGATTATCATTCTGACACTCATCAACGCGATTTTTCTCAACCTTTCCTGCAAAGCGCTGACGGCGGCGTATCCGGCCGCCATGCTGAAAATCACTGAAGGGAACAGCCTGATTCATACATACACCAATGAATCCGGCGTACTGATGGGGCGTATCGGCGGCATCGCCACGACATCCGTTTTTATCATCACGTTCGCCGCTCCCTTTATCGGCTGGATGATTCACAAACGCAAGTGTTCGGTATCCACGGCCTACACCATGGCCATTTCGCTCTGTATCGCCAGCGTCTTCGCCGGCTTTGAGTGGCCGATTTTTTTAGGCGAAGAACCATGGCGCTATGTCATGGCCGTATATATTTTCTGCGCGTGTTGGCTGCCGGTCTGGCTGGTCATGCAACCCCGTGATTTTGTGAATGCCCAAATTTTGTATGCGGGGATGGCGGTCATGCTGTGCGGCCTGCTGTATCTTGGATTTACCGGACATACTCTCCAGGCACTTCCCTTTTCCGTTGCCGAAGGGAGCCGCCTGACGGGTGGCCCCATCTGGCCGTTTTTGTTTATCACAGTGGCTTGCGGGGCCATCAGCGGATTTCACAGCCTGGCGGCCACGGGAACCACCGTCAAGCAGGTGAAACAGGAAAGTGCCGTTCGGCGCGTCGGATATAATGCCATGATCCTGGAAGGCATACTGGCTCTCATGGCGCTCATGCTGCTCTCCACGGTACTCCCGCATAATGAGTATCTGAATATCGTTTACCCCGACACCAAGAACGGAAATCCCATTTTGGCCTTTTCTGTGGCTATTGGCTATATGATGCACAGCATGACCGGGATTCCCACGGCACTCGGGTGTGTGCTGGGCGTTCTGGTGCTGGAAGGCTTCGTCATCACCACGCTGGATACCGCCGTCCGCCTCTGCCGCTACATGCTGGAGGAGTTCTGGAAGTTTTTGTTTCACGGCACAGCGCCGCGGCTTCTGCTGCATCCGCTTTTCAATACCCTGCTGTCCATCGGACTGATGCTGTTCTTTGCGCTGAATTCCACGATTCGTTCCGCCTGGAGTATTTTCGGCGCCGGAAACCAATTGATCGGCGCACTGGCCATGTCGGTGGTGACCGTCTGGCTGCTTCAACGGGGCCGGTCTTACTGGTATACGCTGATCCCGGCTGTTGCAATGGCTGCCACGACCCTGGCGACTCTGGTCATTTCCCTGAATAAAAACATCGCCCCGGATGGAAGCGGTCATCTGCTGCTTCCGGGTCAGGGGCCGCTGGTGTTTGCCACCCTGCTGATGCTGGGACTTTCCATTTGCGTACTCATGGTGGCATCCAGTCATCTGATCCGTCTGATTGGAAAACGAAACGAACCGATCAGCGCATAACGTTCACGCGAGGTACGCATGAAATCCGACGATATCTGCCTCCGGGAAAGCACCCGCTTCCTGAATGCGTTTGCGCAAATCCGCCCGCGCAATTTTATGTCACACCTGCTGCGCCGCAACTACGCCACAGCCATTCTGACGCATCATCCTCGCGCGGCCTCTATCGATTCGGGCGAAATTCAACGAAAAGCGGATAACCTGATTGATTGCCTGTGGGCATCTGTTGAGTCCTGCCAAAGCCGTCCCGCAGATTTGTTTTCCGTTCTTCGCCGTCTTTCCCGCTCCGCCACACCTCAATCCGCCTGCTGGTTCCCGGAATTCTGCGAAGCCTATGATCATTACAAGCATCATACCAAACTGCCGCGACGTATGAGTCAGCTCCACGATCTAATTCCGGGCCCTTCGTTTTGCGACATTGGTTGCGGCGGGGGCGATTGGCTGCTGTATGCCAAGCATCATCACGAGTCCATCCGGGAAGCCGTCGGCATTGATACGCTCGACTGGCGCAGCGAGGAAGTCGCGGGCGAAATTGATTTTTTACCGCTCGATTTCTCCGATCCAAAAACCGTATCCCCCCGCCTGTTTGATTCCGCCACTTGTCTGGCCGTACTGCATCATGTCCCCCCGGACCGCATAACGGTCTTTTTGCGCGGAATCGCGACAGCGCTTCGTCCCGGTGGATGGCTGGTCGTAGAGGAAGACACCCTGCTTGACGAATCAGACCTTCGGCATCCGCTGCTGCCACGCCGCGCGATTCAGCCGCTTCTGGAAGAACAGCCCTTTTTCGAGGAGTATTTATCCATGCCGCCGGAGCAGCAGCTCGCTGTACTGATCATGATCGACCTGCTTGGCAATTCCTTATCGGTCGGCGTACCGGACATGCCCTTTCCGTTTGGCTTCCGACATCTCTCGGACTGGGTGAATTTGTTCACGACGTCCGGTTTTCACGTCCGCCAAATTATCCCGGCCGGATTCGTTGCGGGAAACTTTAATCAGTCCGCTCACGTCTTTTTTCAGATGGAGCGCCTCCACTGATCGACCTCATCCGCAGCATGAAATTCCTCACGCAGGGAGTTTTTATCCCCGGCGTGTATGCTGCTTGCGGGCGCGGTTGTACAGCTTGATCAGGCCCGGCAGATTATTCAAACGGAACGTTTCATATCGAAAGATCGGCATAGAGCACGCCAGAAAACGTTCTTTGTACTCGAAATGCCCCGGCCCAAAGAAAAAGCACGCGGCCCGTTTTTCTTCCAGCACTTCCTGAATCAGCGCGTAAGTGGCGCAATAACTGGGCGACAGAAAATCCAGCGCGCTGTCCTGCCGGGTCAGTAAATGCAGGTTGTACGCGTTTCCGGTATAATAGCCCAGCGAGGCCACGGCATCGACCCCGTGTTCATCAATCATCAAATAGCATTTGCCACAGCCGGTTTCCTGAAACAGTTGATACGCCTCATACAAACAGCCTCGGCTCTGCGTTTCCCAGTCCGTCTGCGGAAACTGTTTGTTGAATACACTCATGAAACGATCCATTTGCCCGGTCGTTTGAATGGGCTCCAGTCGTAATCCCCAGCGTTCCGCCCCGTTAACATAGCGTTTGAGCTTCTTTTTCATGCTCTTGGAGAGTTGTTCGAAATAGTCCCCGATGTCCCGGTACGCCGTCAGATCAAGCGCCCAATTTGTCGTCGTTTGCAGGCGCCGGTATTTTCCGCACCGCTCGACCCCTGACTGTTCGGAACCATGAGCGCCAATCACATAACGCCGGTGCTTCCATCCTGATGGGAAAAATGAATGCGGCACATTCTGATCATCGGCCCAGGAATCACTCCAAAGAATATCGGCGAGAACCTTCGGCATGCTTTTCGGCGATGACGAAAGCCGCCCCAGCCGCTCCTGCAGGGATTCCGCCAAAGCAGCGCGCCCACGCGCATAGGCATTCAGAATCGGATCGGCAGGTTCAAGTGGCTGCATGTCGCGCTCCATGTACTCACCAGGTAATGCGATGCAGCCCCGAGGCGGATGGACTGATCATTCTGCGCAGAAAAGTCAGCGCCGGATGACGAAAAACCACGCTGTTTCGCACAAATTTAGGCCATTTCTCATTGACTCCAATTCGCGGCAGGA
The DNA here is from genome assembly GCA_964542025.1 of uncultured Verrucomicrobiota bacterium. Classification (GTDB taxonomy): domain Bacteria; phylum Verrucomicrobiota; class Kiritimatiellia; order RZYC01; family RZYC01; genus JAQVYB01. The sequence continues at coordinate 103,769 of CAZISY010000001.1, read as the reverse complement.
CAAACGATCCGGTGCCGGAATGAATCGCGCCTTTTTCTACGGAAAAGGTATATCGAAATCCTAATTCGCGGGCCACATCCAGCGATTCAGAGGAATAATCCCCCCAGGGCCAAAACATCAGCGCAGGTCGTTTTCCAGTATGTTTTTCGATCTCCCGAATATTCTGTTCCATATCATCACGTATCCGCATGAGATACGCTTCGCAGCTTTCCTGAACCGTCAGCGCAGTGCCCTGCGCTGATCCGGAAATAACTTCGTCGGGGACTCGTGTTTTCGGCCAGGCGAGCGAGCTGACCAGTGTCCCGGCCGGGGCATTTTCGGAACAGGTGCGCCGGTCCAGTGCATACGGCAGCGAAAAATCACCGTGTGCGATACCGTGGCGGCCGCGCGGGTGGAGCGACTGATAATGCCGCACATGATGATGACCGTGCGCCTGAACACACCACACGCCCGAAGAGGACATCTCCCGGAGTTCGCGCGGAGTCAAAAAGGCGGAACAATCATGATCATACAGCGCTTTTCGGCAGGCCTCCTCCGACGGTTGCGCGGCGTCCTGATGCGGGTTGGATCGAATCTTCACATCATGCAGAAATCCTGAACTCCATGCCAGGATACCCTGCACACCACACTCGCGAAGTACCGGCGTGGCATACAAATAATTATCGAACCACCCGTCATCAAACGTCACCGCCGCACAGGGGCGTGCCGTATCAAAGACGCCATCCAGCCAGGCGATCAGTTCTCCGCAGGTCAGCACATGATAATGATGCCGAAGATATCGCAACTGCTTGCGCAGCGTCATCATGCTCACCGCTCCGGGCATTGAGTCCGGCAGTACCCGGTGAACCATGAATATATTCAGCACCTTCATATTTCAATCCGCGCCATTCGTTCCAAATCCGGTTTTCCGCCTGTGGCTCCGTTAACAGCTCACTTCCCGGTCGCGGGTTTGGTCAAGCGGTCACAGCCGTGCAGATAGGGCTTCAATGCCGCAGGCAAAATTACGGAACCGTCCTGCTGCTGGCCGTTTTCCAGAATGGCCACCATCAATCGCGGCAAAGCCACCCCCGACCCGTTCAGCGTATGCACAAAGCGTACCTTCCCGTGTTCATCGCGATACCGTATGCCCGCGCGCCGCGCCTGAAAGTCTTCGAAACAGCTGCACGAAGAAACTTCCAGCCAGACATTCTGCCCCGGCGCCCACAACTCAATATCATAACACTTGGCCGCCGCAAAACTCAGATCGCCCGTACACAGCTCGCAGATGCGGTACGGCAATTCCAGGCGCTGCAGGATATCCTCCGCGTCATGCAGCAGTTTCTCCAGCTCATCATACGACGTTTCCGGAACGACAAACTTTACCAGTTCCACCTTGTCGAATTGATGCACACGATTAAGTCCCCGCGTTTCGCGTCCGGCGGCGCCCGCCTCGCGCCGGAAGCACGGTGTATAGGCCGTGTGATAAATCGGCAGCGCCTGCTGAATAATTTCTTCCCGGTAGAGATTGGTCACCGGGACTTCTGCCGTGGGAATCAGGTAGAGATTATCCAGGCCGACGTAATACATGTCCTCCGCCATTTTAGGCAGCTGGCCGGTTCCCGTCATCGCATCCGGATTGCACACAAACGGCGGCAGAATTTCTTCATAGCCGTGCTCGCGGGTATGCACATCCAGCATGAACTGAATGAGTGCGCGCTGAAGGCGGGCGCCCTGCCCGCGCAACAGCGGAAATCCGGCGCCCGTCATACGGGTGGCCCGCTCAAAATCAAACAGGTTCAAATCCGCGCCGATATCCCAGTGAGGACGCGGCAGGAAATCAAAGGTGCGCGGTTCTCCCCACGAACGCGGATAACGGTTCTCCGACGAATCTTTTCCGAACGGCACGGAGGCATGCGGAATGTTCGGCACATACAGCAACTTGGTTTGCAGAGTCTCCTGAACCGTACGCAGCTCATCGTCCAGCGCTTTGATCCGGTCACCAATTTCCCGCACGGCCTGCTGCTCCGCCGCCGCATCCTGTCCGCTTTTCTTTTTCTGACCGATCTCTTTGGACGCCGTATTGCGTTCCGCCTTTAAACGCTCTGTCTCGCTCAGCAAATCGCGCCGCCGCTGATCAAGCGAAAGAATTTCATCAAGTTGTACACCCGTCCCGCGCTGTTCCAGCGCACGGCGGACTTCCACTTCCCGTTCACGGATAACCTTAATATCCAGCATAATCGTACCACTTTCCCAGATTGTTCTTCTTCTTTTGGATAAAATGAGGCGTAGAAACGCAGTTTCCATTACAATCCATGTTGCCTTCTGACAAGACAATTGCTAAGTTTTCCGCCATTACGACCCGTGACTTTCTGAGCTTCGCCGTTTATGCAATCATGTTTTCCAGATCAAAACAGGCCGGTACATTTGGCCCGCAGGGATGCTTTTTTTGAATGCGCCGTGGAGGTGCTGTACTCGCCGCGCACCCCGGGCAATGATTTGGCTTCACGCCTAACCCAGGTGGAACAGGTGCTCTCGCTGATGCGGCGCGCTGAAAAACACGGTTACCTGACCGCTCATTCCCCAATCGCCTCGGACCGCGAACGCGACTTCCTTCACTTTCTCGAACTGATCGCCCAGAATGTTCAGTCCGCTCACGCCATGATGCTCAATCAGATGCACCTCGGCGAAGAGGAAAGTTTCCTGCGTAACTTTCTGAGTACAGATAACGATGCCTACACCCTCCCGGCCATGGACTACGGGCGCCGCGCCGAAGACATTTTGCAGGGACTCTGGCATGTGCTTCGTCTTGCCCTGGCTCCCTACCGCACATTGCAACGGGAAAATCTAAGCGGTCTTGATGAAGCCAGCCATGAACGCTATCAGCGCGCCTACAAGGCCGTGAAAGCGGAAATGAACCCGGAAGCTTCCTGATCTCATGCCGATTCAACGCCCCACCCCCGCATCAGGAGATTATCGTATGAGAGCATGTCGCCTGCCGATTATCGGCTTGTTGCTGTTACTCGCCGCCTGCCAATCACCGATTTCAATCGACTCACCGTCCCCTCACTCAACGCCGCCGCCCGTTATCCCTGCGGCGCAACTTCGGAATGACCGATCACCGGATGACACCATTCGGATTTTATCCGGAAAAATGCCGACACCGACTCCCTTTTTCATCCTGCGTAATCCCGGCCTTTCCGCCGCAGATGTGGACTATGCTGCATTCGGAACGCCGGACGGGATTGGTACGGAACATTTCCTTTACACCGTTACCAACACCCAGGGCCTTGCCGACGCCGCGGGCGACGGAATTTATCCGAATTGGGAATCCATGATGGACTATCCTGAGTATCTCAAGGCAGATAATGAGGGACTCCTGGGAGAAAGCCATTGGAC
>CAZISY010000001.1:76158-100294 GCA_964542025.1 uncultured Verrucomicrobiota bacterium | reverse complement strand
GACTACGATCTCGGCTATACGCTTGAAAATGCGTCCATCGAAATCAGGAATGGCGGCGATACGGATCTGGATAATGATGTCGTCATCGTAAATCCCGGGCAATTCATAAAAACACCACCGGAATCACAACCAAAACTCCCGCTTTCACTGACGGCCGCTGATGTGGCTGAAATTCGCGGAACCGGACTTGTACAGCTGGTGAAATATACGAATGGTCACTGGCAAATGCTGGTTGAAGGAAAACCGTATATCATCCGCGGCGTCACCTATGGGCCCACGGAAATCGGCCTGACCCCCTCCACGGATCATCACTTTGCCCAGCGCTGGATGTTCACCGACAAAAACACCAACGGACTCGCCGATACGGCATACGACGCCTGGGTCGACCGCAATGCCAACGGACAGCAGGATGCCGACGAACCGGCCATCGGCGATTTTGCCCTGCTGCGCGATATGGGATGCAACACCATCCGGTTCTTTATCCCGACCACCGGCCCGGTGTTCAATCCCGGCGACATGAACCTCGAAGTTTTTCGCGATCTGTATCGCACCTACGGCATTCGCGTCATGGCCGGGGATTTTCTCGGCGCCTACACCGTAGGCTCCGGCGCCTCCTGGGAAAACGGCACCGACTACACCAATCCTGAACAGCGTCGCCGTATGATCGAATTGGTTCGCTCCAAAGTGGAAGCCCTCAAAGACGAGCCCTGGCTGCTCGGTTGGATACTCGGCAACGAAAACAACATGAGCACCACCAGCAATACCGGCCTTAACGGTACGCGCACCAATGCCTCCGCCCATCCCGATGCCTATGCCTCGCTCCTGCAGGAAGCGGCGTCGCTGATTCATACCCTGGACCCCAACCATCCGGTCGCCGTCGGCAATTTGGATATCGGCATGCTGGATGTATATGCCCAACAGGCAACGGCACTCGATATTGTCGGCATCAATTCCTATCGCGGCGGCAAGGGATTTGCCGACCTGTGGGCGGAGTCCCGTCGATTGTTCGATCGGCCCGTAATCATCACGGAATACGGATGCGATGCCTATGCCGAAGGGATTGGACCCGACGAAGCGGCGCAGGCGGAGTATCTGCGTTATGCCGTGCGCGACATCGAGCGCAATCAGGCACGCGGCGATGCCTCCGGGCTTTCACTCGGGGGATTCGTTTTTGAATATCTGGATGAATGGTGGAAATCCAACGACGACTCCCCGTTCCAACACGCCACTCACGCGCAATGGGCCGGTCCGATGCCCGACGGAAAAACCCATGAAGAATGGTTTGGCATTCTGGGCCAGGGCAGCGGAAAGAACAGCCCCTTTGAGCGAAACGTCCGCAAATCCTATTTCATGTTCAAAGAACTTTGGACTACGAACGGCGAAAGCCAGGCCGTCACCTCGGAGCCGTAATCATGAATCAGCAGGAACTCATCCGAAAAATCCACGACTTGAAGTGCGCCAAAAATGCCATCATCCTGGCGCATAATTATCAGCCCATCGAAGTGCAGGCCGCCGCGGATGTCACTGGCGATTCACTGGCCCTCTCCATTGAAGCCTCCGAAACAAAGGCGGAGCTGATTGTCTTTTGCGGTGTTCGCTTTATGGCGGAGAGCGCCAAAATTCTTTCGCCGAACAAAAAGGTTTTGCTTCCACGCCGCGAAGCCGGATGCCCGATGGCCGATATGATCACTGCCGAACAGGCCCGCCAAATGAAAAACGATCACCCCGGCGCACCCCTGGTGCTTTATGTCAATTCGTCGGCGGCGGCCAAAGCCGAATGCGATATCTGCTGCACCTCCGGCAACGTCTTGAATGTCGTGCGTTCTCTGCCCGAAAAAACCATTTTGATGGCGCCGGACCGGAATCTGGCAACCTACGCGGCCCGCATGGTGCCGGAAAAGAATTTTATCATCCATGATGGGTTCTGCCCCACGCACGAAATTATTCGCGCGGACGATATCGTGGCCGCACGCGCCGCGCATCCGGAGGCCGTGGTCATTGCCCATCCGGAATGCCGGACGGAAGTGCTGGAACTGGCCGATGCCGTAAGTTCCACCAGCGGGATGATTTCGTTCTGTGCCAAAAGCCCGGCGCGTGAATTTATTATCGGCACCGAAATCACCATGCTGGATGTGCTGGCAGGGAAATTCCCGGATAAACGGTTTTACCCGGCGCTGATTTTTGCCTCCTGCGGAAATATGCGCATGACGCGTCTCGCGGATCTCGCGGAGGCCCTCGAAAAAGAGCAGCACGAAGTCACCGTGGAAGAATCGGTACGGCAGCGCGCCTACTCGTCGCTCAAACGGATGATTTCCATCGCGTAAACGAACATCGCTACGAAACAATACCGCACGCTTATTTTTTGCAGACGGACGGAAGTTGCTCCAGCAATACATCGGCAATGAGGTGCATGATCACCCCGTGAACCGCTTCCGTTTTGCACATGTGCATGATCGGCACATGAATGTTAAAGTCCGCCATTGGGCCCAACTTGCCGCCATCAAACCCCGTGAAGGCAATTATTTTCATGCGGGTCTCTTTGGCATAGGCGGCCGCTTTGATGATGTTGCGACTGTTTCCCGACCCGCTGATGGCAATCAAAACGTCCCCTTCCCGCGCATATTGACGGAGTTGAAATGAAAAAATATCCTCGTAACCGATATCGTTCGCTACGGCGGTAATGAACGGGGTATTGTCCGTTAAACTCAGCACACGAAAACGCCTGGGTTCATCATCACGCAGTGCTCCTTTGGCCAGATCTTCCGCAAAATGAGAAGCGGCAGCGGCACTGCCTCCGTTACCGATTAAAAAAACCATGCGCCCCACGCGATAGGCGTCCTTCAGCGTTTCAATCGCCCCTTCAATGGCTCGGGAATCGACACTATCCGTGGCTTCCGCCACATCCTTGAAATACTGCCGAATCATATCCATACAAACCCTTTCGTTTTTTCACGTTCGCTTCTCGCCGCATCGCGCATATACCCCTGTAAATCATACCTGCGGCAGCATCCGATCTGTTGAGTGATTTTGTATCCCGAGCCTCGCAATAAGTCAGCAAAAAACCTCCGGGCATATTGAAAATGAACTTGTATCCGTCACGCCCATTCCCTACCGTCACTGTCTTCTGAATGCAGTGATGCCTCAGGGATTATTACATCGACATGGAGCTCTCGGAATGAAGTGCATAGTGACCGGCGGCGCCGGGTTTATAGGCAGTAATCTGGCAAACCGTCTTCTCGCGCTGGGCCACGACGTACTGGTCATCGACAACTTATCCACCGGCTTTACAAATCTCGCGCAGGATTTGCGGCGGAACCCGAAATTCACGCTGGTTGAGGCGGATTTAATGGAGCCGGATCGGTGGCGGAGTGCTTTTGAGGGCGCCGAGGCGGTGTTCCATCTGGCCGCCAACGCCGATGTGCGTTTCGGCCTGCAGCATCCGCGCCGCGATCTGGAACAGAACACCGTCGCCACATTCCATGTGCTGGAAGCCATGCGCGAACACGGCGTCAAGCGAATCGCCTTTTCCTCCACCGGGTCCATTTACGGGGAGCCCGACGTTTTCCCCACGCCGGAAAATGCCCCGTTTCCGATTCAAACATCCCTCTACGGCGCTTCCAAGCTGGCCTGCGAAGGATTAATTCAGGCCTATTGCGAAGGATACGGCTTCCAGGGCTCCATCTTCCGCTTTGTTTCCATTCTCGGCGAGCGCTACAGTCACGGGCATGTCTTCGACTTCTACCGCGCGCTGAAGAACGATCCAACCACCCTGCGCGTTCTCGGCGACGGCACGCAGCGCAAGTCCTACCTTTATGTGCAAGACTGCATTGATGCCATTCTTCTCAGCCTCCGCGACAAGCCCGGCGTCAGCATTTTCAATCTGGGCACGGATGAATATGTGGAAGTGAACGATTCCATCCGCGTCATTTGCGAGTACCTCCGCGTCTCACCCCGTCTCGATTACACCGGCGGTAAGCGCGGCTGGGTCGGCGACAGTCCGTTCATTTTCCTCGACTGCTCGAAAATCCGCGCTCTGGGTTGGAAACCGAAGCTCTCCATTCGCGAAGCCATCGTGAAAACGCTGGAATTTTTTGATGCAAACCCCTGGATATTCAACCGCAAGTGAACCGTCATGGATAACACACCGCAACCAATCCGAATCGTCGACAGCTCATGCCCGCTCCTTTCCATCATTGTTCCCGTCTATCAGGAGGAGCAAACCATACCCGTTTTTCTGGAACGAATACGGAAAGTACTTTCCGGTATCACCGAGGATTACGAACTGATATTTTCCATGGATCCCGGCCGTGACCGCACCGAACCCGTCATCCTGGAGGCCATTGCAAAAGATCCCCGCATCAAGCTGCTGGTCATGACACGCCGCTGGGGTCAACCGGCCGCCACCATGGCCGGACTGGATCACGCCAAGGGTCGCGGAGTCGTCGTAATCGACGTCGATCTGCAGGATCCCCCCGAACTCATCGCCGACATGGTTGCCAAATGGCGCGAAGGCTTTGACGTGGTGTATGCCCAGCGCCGATCCCGCAAAGGCGAAACGCTTCCCAAGCGGTTGGTCTCCTGGGCAGGCTATTGGGTGATCAATCGCATATCCGAAGCCCCGATCCCCCGCAACACCGGAGATTTCCGGCTCATGGACCGCAAAGTGGTGGATGAGCTGAACGCCCTTCGCGAAACACACGGGTTTCTGCGCGGACTGGTGGCCTATGTCGGCTATAACCAGACCGGCGTACTCTACGACCGCGATGAAAGGCACAGCGGACGTTCCAAGTACAGCCAGATTACCGGCTCGCTTCGCATCGGTTTGAACGGCGTGGTGGCGTTCTCTTCCAAGCCCCTGACGCTCGCCACCATGCTGGGATGCGGTGCCGCGGTGCTCAGTCTGATTATCGGGCTGATTTATGTAGGCCAGAAATTTTTCACGCATCAGGGCATGACCACCGGTATGGCCCCCATCATTCTTCTGGTTACGTTTCTGGGCGGCCTCCAATTGCTGGCCTTCGGCATCATGGGGGAATATGTCGGACGCATCTATGAGGAAGTCCGGCAGCGTCCGAAATACCTTCTCGCCAGGAGCGTGGATCAGGCCGCATTGAAAAACAGGACGGAGCAGGAAAGACGATGAAGGTCGCCGTCTACGGATTGTGGCATCTCGGATGCGTCACGGCGGCGTGCCTGGCCATGAAGGAACACCGCGTGATCGGACTGGACCCGGACGAAAAACGTATTACGGACCTCTCCCTTGCGCATCCGCCCGTGGCGGAACCCGGACTCGACGACGCAATCCGTGCCGGTCTTGCCAACGGATTGCTGAGCTTCTCGGCGAACTTGCGCGAGCTGGCCGACGCTGAAATCCTGTGGGTCACTTTTGACACACCCGTGGATGCGCAGGATCGTGCGGACACTCAGTCGGTCATTCACCGTATACAGGATGCCCTGCCTTATCTGCGCGACGGCGCGATCATACTGATCTCCTCGCAACTGCCGATCGGCTCGGTGGCCGCACTTGAACACCATGCGGCTTCCATCGGAAAACCCATGCACTTCGCCTGCTCGCCCGAAAATCTGCGGCTCGGCAAAGCGTTTGAGGTGTTTTTGAATCCCGACCGCATCATCGTCGGCGTTCGGAATGACCATACGCGCAAACAGATTGCCGAACTGCTGGCGCCCATTACGGACCGCATCATTTGGATGTCGCCCGAATCTGCGGAAATGTCCAAGCATGCCATCAATTCGTTCCTGGCGCTCTCCGTCGCTTACTCGAATGAACTGGCCGCCCTCTGTGAAGCCACCGGCGCCGATGCCAAGGACGTGGAACGGGCGCTCAAAAGCGAAAAGCGCATCGGCCCTGAGGCCTACCTTTCTCCCGGCCCCGCATTTGCCGGCGGCACCCTGGCGCGCGATGTGGCTTTTCTGAACGGCATGGGATCACAGCACAACGTACCGATTCCACTCATCGCATCCATTCAACCGAGCAATGATCAGCACAAACTGTGGATCGACCGAAAAATCGCAGCCATCACCGGGACCCGCCGAAACGTCCGCATCGCTGTCTGGGGCCTGACCTACAAACCCGGAACCGACACCCTGCGCCGCTCTTCATCGGTGGAATTATGCCGCCGGTTGACTGAGCTCGGCCATACAGTCTGTGCGCATGACCCTTCCTTTTCCACCTGCCCGCCTGAACTGAAGGGCCTGGTACAATTTTCGTCCAGCCCGGCGGCGGCCTGCCGGGATTGCGAAATTCTGGTCATATGCACGCCCTGGCCCATCTATCGTGATGCAGCGCCCGATGACGTCGCCTGTGAGATGACGAAAAGTCCGGTCATTATTGATGCCGCACGATTCCTTTCGCAATCATTCGGACAGGACTCTCGTTTTAAGTATGTAACCATAGGCAAGCCATGAGTGGAAAAATAGAAGGAAAAAGAGCCCTTATTACCGGCGCCAACCGGGGCCTCGGCGCATCTATTGCCCGGCTCTTTCATCAGGAAGGCGCATCGGTACTCCTCTGCGCGCGCGATGAAGCACCCCTCCGGGAAACAGCCCTTTCGCTCTCCCGCGATTTGAAGCGGGTGAAGTATTGCGTCGCGGATGTTTCCTGCGAAACGGACGTACAGAAAACCGTCGCGCTCGCGGAAAAAGAATGGGGCGGGCTGGATATCCTCGTGAATAATGCGGGCATTTACGGACCGATGGGCCGCCTGCATGAAATTGATTGGCAGGCCTGGGTCAAAGCCATCGAAATCAACCTGCTCGGGTCCGTGGCGATGGCAAGGGCCGTTCTTCCAATGTTCCTCCGCCAAAAGGCCGGACGCATTATCCAATTATCCGGCGGAGGCGCGACCAATCCCCTGCCCAATATCAGTGCGTACGCCGCCTCCAAGGCCGCCGTGGTCCGTCTCGCGGAAACGCTCGCGCTGGAGTATCGCGATGATCATATTTTTGTGAACGCCATCGCCCCCGGCGCCCTGAATACCCGACTGCTGGATGAAGTGCTGGACGCCGGCCCGGATCGCGTGGGAAACGATTTTTACCAAAAAGCCATTCGGCAAAAAGAACAGGGCGGCGCCTCGCCGGACAAAGCCGCGGAACTGGCCGTCTTTCTGGCTTCGGATGCGTCATACGGCATCACCGGAAAGCTGTTCAGCGCCGTATGGGATCCGTGGAAACAAATAGAAACCTTCCGGGAACAACTGATGAGCAGTGATGTGTATACGCTGCGCCGAATCGTGCCGAAGGACCGCGGCTTTGAATGGGAGCAGCCATGAACCAAATTCGCGTGGGCATCATTGGATGCGGATTGATCGGACGCAAACGCGCGCAGGCGCTCGCCGGAGCCGAACTGCGCGCCTGTGCCGATACGGATGCCGCACGGGCAAAGGCGCTCGCCGGAGATTTTCATGTCGACGCCTGCACCGATTGGCAGAGCCTGCTGAAACGGGACGATCTGGATCTCATCGTCGTGGCGACTCCCAACAATGCGCTGGCGGAACTTTCCATCAGGGCGCTTGAAAGCGGACGGCATGTGCTGGTGGAAAAACCGGCCGCGCGCAGTGTCCATGAGCTGGAAGGCGTTCTCCAGGCCGCGCGAAAAGCGGGACGTCTCGTCCGCGTCGGATTCAACCACCGCTACCACCCCGCATTTCTCAAGGCCGCTGAACTTCATCGGGACGGGACGTTGGGTCCGCTGATGTTCATCCGGGCAACCTATGGACACGGCGGGCGCGTCGGTTATGAAAAAGAATGGCGCATGAATCCGGCGATCTCCGGCGGCGGCGAACTGATTGATCAGGGCGTACATCTGATTGACCTGGCCCGAACCTTCCTCGGCGATTTCACGGAAGTCACGGGACGCGCCGAAACCCTGTTCTGGAATACGCCCGCCGACGACAATGCCTTCATGCTGCTAAAATCAAAAAACAACCAGACGGCATTCATGCAGGTAAGCTGCACGGAATGGAAAAACTGCTTTTCCTTTGAAGTATACGGACGCGATGCCAAGCTGCATATCACCGGCCTGGGCGGAAGCTACGGAATCGAACGGCTGGCCTGCTACAAAATGTCGAAACAAATGGGACCGCCGGAAACAGTGATCTGGGAATATCCGCGCGGCGATGAATCCTGGAAGCTGGAATTCGCGGAATTTCTGGAGGACATTCGGATGAACCGTGAACCCGCGGCCGGATTGAATGACGCGCTGGCTTCGCTGCGTGTGGTGGAATCCATTTATCAACAATCAGGGAGGACATCATGAGTGACTTCGCAGAAACTTTCCTGCGCGACTGCACCACGATTATTGATCGACTGGATCGGCACGCCATTGAAGCCGTCGTCAGGCAACTGGCCGCCGTGCGTGCGCGGGGCGGACGCCTCTTTCTGCTGGGCGTTGGCGGAAGTGCGGCGAACTGTTCTCATGCCGTCAACGATTTCCGGAAACTGGCCGGCATTGAAACCTATGCGCCGACGGATAATGTTTCCGAACTGACCGCGCGCATCAACGACGAAGGCTGGTCCGGCGTTTTTGCAGGCTGGCTTAAAGTCAGCCGGCTGAATAACAAAGACGCCATTTTCATCATGTCGGTCGGCGGCGGTGATCGTGAACGCAATGTGAGCCCGAACCTCGTGGAAGCGATCGACTACGCGAAGAGCATGGGCGCCGCCGTGCTCGGAATCGTGGGCCGTGATGGCGGCTATACCGCCAAACAGGCGGATGCCTGCGTCATTATTCCGGTGGTCAACAGCGAGGCCGTCACCCCGCATTCCGAAGGATTCCAGGCCATCGTCTGGCACCTGATGGTTTCACACCCGGACCTGAAATTTGCACCGACCAAATGGGAATCAGTGGCGAAAGCCAAATAATCGAGGATGAAAAGGTATGGTAAAAATAACACAAGAATCTGCAGCATGCAAAACACCCGAAAAAGGTCCTTTTTCCATTAAGGATCTTCACATCCAAATCTACTCGGATGGCGCGGATATGGATTCCATCCTGGAAGCACAGCAGGCGGGAATCGTCAGCGGGTTCACGACCAATCCCACACTGATGGCCAAAGCCGGCGTGACCAGTTATATGACCTTTGCACGCGAAGTGCTCTCCCGCGTAAAGAAACTGCCCATCTCATTTGAAGTGTTTTCCGATGAAATGGACGGCATGCGTGAACAGGCGCTCATCTTGAATGATCTGGCCGATAACGTGTATGTAAAAGTTCCCGTCACGAATACGCGCCGCGAATCTACGGCGGCGTTGGTTCGCGAACTGTCGGCACGCGGTATCAAGCTGAATGTCACGGCCATCCTTTCCATTCGGCAGGTTCACGAAGTCGCCGAGGCGCTCTCTCCTGAAACGCCGTCCATCGTTTCCGTTTTTGCGGGACGCATCGCCGATACCGGACGCGATCCCGTGCCGCTGATGGTCGAAGCCAAATCCATCCTGCAGAAACTTCCCAAAGCGGAACTGCTTTGGGCCAGTCCGCGGGAAGTCCTGAATATCGTGCAGGCCGACCGCATCGGCTGCGACATCATTACCGTAACCCCCGACCTCCTCGCCAAAGCCTCGGCACTCGGACGCGACCTGGAGGATTTTTCGCTCGATACGGTGAAAATGTTTTATCGCGACGCCTGCAAAAGCCAATTTCACATCGCAAAATAAAGGGAGGAACTGACTATGATTATCACTCGCACACCATTCCGAATCACCCTGGGCGGCGGCGGCACGGACCTTCCTTCGTTTTACGAGGAAAACGGCGGTTACATTTTCGCCATGACGATCAATAAATACATGTACATTTCCGTACACCGCCTGCCCGTCACGGAGCGCAAGAGCATCATCCGTTACAGCAGCGTGGAAAATGTGACCAGCGTGGACGAAATCCGGCATCCGCTGGCGCGCGAGGCGCTGCGTCTTCACAACGTCAACGAATTCATTGAACTGACCAGTCAGGCGGACATGCCCGCCAAGACAGGCCTCGGATCGTCCGGCGCCTATCTGGTTGGGCTCCTGACCGCCATCCGCGCCTATAAGCGAGAGATAGTGCCCATTCAGGAGCTGGCCGAGGAAGCCTGCCACATCGAAATGAACATTCTGAAAGAGCCCGTGGGAAAACAGGACCAGTTCATGGCGGCATTCGGAGGATTCCGAACACTGGAAATCGACAAAAAGGGAAAAGTCAGCGTCGGTTCCGTGCCCGTGGATTTTCATCTCGCCACCGAACTGGTCAACAAGGCGCGCATGTATTACACCGGTATTCAGCGCTCCGCCAACACCGTCCTGCGTCAGCAGGATTCCGCGGCACGCGAGGCAAAATCGCCCGATCACAAACGCGTCGTGGAGAGCCTGCTCCGAATCAAGGAAATCGGACGCGACATCGAAAAGGCATTTCGTGCGCGGGATCTGGACCGCTTCGCCGTGCTGATGGATGAACACTGGAAAAACAAAAAACAGCTCTCGTCGGGCGTAAGCCTGTCCACGCTGGATCAGCTCTACGAGCATGTGAAGAAAGAGTACGGCGTCCTGGGCGGAAAAATCATCGGCGCGGGAGGCGGTGGATTCGTCATGCTGTATTGTCCGGAAAAAGGCCGCGAACTGGATGAATTCATGGCCGCGCAGCAGATTCCTCCGGTCAACTATTTCCCGTCCATGCAGGGGTCGCGCGTCGTGGCGGACTTCTCCTCGTTTGACGATTTCGAAACCCAATCCAATTGAGTTCCGCTATGATGCAGGTGGTTATTCTGGCAGGGGGTATGGGCACACGGATTCAGTGCGTGGCGGGCGACCTGCCCAAAGCGCTGCTTCCGGTGGCCGGGAAACCGTTTTTGGATTGGCAGCTCCGGCTGCTGGCTCAACATCAGGTCACGGATGTCGTGCTGTGCATCGGCTACAGGGGGGATCAGATTGAAGCCTTCGCGGATGACGGAAGCACCTGGGGATTGCGCATCCGCTACACGCACGAAAATCCTAACGCGCTGCTCGGCACAGGGGGAGCTATTCTGCACGCGCTCCCTCTGCTCTCATCCGTGTTCGGCGTACTGTATGGCGACTCCTATCTGCCGTTCAATTATCAGCAGGCTTTTTCAACGTTGGAAAAAAGCGGGAAAGAAGCCCTGATGACCGTCTTCCGCAACAAAAACAAATGGGATGCCAGCAACACACGAATCCGGGATGAGCTGGTCACCTTTTATTCCAAAAAGGCCAAAGAAGGCGAAGCCGACTGCATTGATTACGGATTCTCCGTGTTCAACCGTTCCGTTTTTGAAAAACGGCGCGACGCACCGATTCCACTGGACCTCGCCGCCGTGTTGGGCGAATTGGTTGCAAAACGTCAATTGGCCGCACTCGCCGTGGAGCAGCGCTTTTACGAAATTGGAAAACCTGAAGGGCTGGAAGAATTGAACAGGCATCTCCAATCTTCACCCGGGGGAACGCCGTGAAACGCGCCGTATTTTTCGATCGTGACGGGACTCTGAATGAAATGGTGTATGATGAAACCCACGGCATCATGGATTCCCCGCGGCATCCCGAACAGGTGCGCCTCATGCCGGGAGCCGCTTCGGCCATCCGCCGTTTACGCGAACACGGGTTTCTCATTGTCGTGGTGACCAATCAACCCGGCCTCGCCAAAGGAACGATGACGAAAGAGTCGCTTGACGCCGTGAATACGCGGCTGACCGAACTGCTCCGCGAACAGGATGCCGCCTGGGATGCCCTCTATTATTGTCCGCATCACCCCAACGGACAACCTGGCAATCCGTACACAACCCGCTGCAACTGCCGCAAACCCCTCCCCGGCCTTTTGACCAACGCCGCGCAGGAACTGAACATTTCACTGCAGAACAGCTGGATGATTGGAGACGGCATTGTCGACATTCAGGCCGGACGGGCCGCCGGTTGCCGCACCATCCTGATGACCTCCCTCAAGCTGGAACATATTGAGCGCTTCATACGACTGAACTGTGAACCGGATTTTTGCGTATCGAATCCGGAAAAAGCAGCCGACAGTGTCCTTTCCTCGCCCGATGCTCCGTGAAAGACCGGCTTCCCGATACTCCTGCTCCACGAATTATCCGTTCTGATTGCCCGGCGCGGAATTGGTTTGAGGATACGAGTCCGTGCGAGACATTCTGGCGGCTGCGCTGCGCCTTTCCGCCACAAAACGCAACATCATCGTCAGTATAAAATACACAAGAACCGATACCGGAACCGCTGCCGCCAGCCAGCCGATTATCGCCTGAATCACCCACTCGCCCGCCACCGTCATGAAGGCGAAAAAACCCTGCTGCATAAGCGCCTGCATCTCTGCCCGAGATAGAACAAATTCCGTCCCCTGAATAATCCAGCCACCCGCATGGATGAAAGGAATAATCAAGGCCAACTGCAATCCGGCCATCATCCAATTGATTGCCTGAATGGCAGGCAAATTCAGGCGCAGACGTACCGCCGCCCCCGCGCACAGCAACGTCGCTGCGCCCGGTATTGGAAAAATACTGATCACAGTGCCAAGAACGAGACATTGAGCTGTTTTTTCAGGAGACCAGCCGCCTAAAAACAAATCCCGCAGAGCCTGAATTTTTCGACCGCGGGAACGGGGTGTCGTTGGAATTTCTGACATGGCGTCACCTTCGCAAACGCAACGGATCACGGCAAGTGGAATGCGGAGGAACCCGCGCGAAAAAATCCGCATGATGAGTACTTTTGACTTGATCCATTCCACCCTGCGGAACAGTCTCTGACTTGTCACAACATATAGTAACGATCCCCGATTCTCAGGAGGAATGTATGGATACGCTGAGCGCCATCACCAAACGACACAGTTATCGGGACGCCTTTGCTCCGAAAGCCATCCCCCGCGAACAGTTGATCCAAATCGTCAGCGCCGGGTTGGCTGCACCCTCAGGATGCAACAAGCAAACCACTGAATTTATGATTGTGGATGACCCCGCACTCCTCTCAAAAATCGCCGGGTTGGCCGCCGGAAAAGTCTATTTCCAAACGGCACCGGCGTTCATTCTTTGTTTGACCAATGCCAATCCGGAGCCCGCCGTTTACAATCTGAGCTTTGAGCTTCAGGACTGTGCTGCCGCCGTGGAAAATATGCTTCTTGCCATTACGTCGCTGGAATATGCCGCAGTCTGGATTGATGGATGGCTCAAAGCCGAGGGCCGTGCCGAAAAAATCGCCGCCCTGCTGAACATTCCGAAAACAAAAACCCTTCAGGTCATTCTCCCGCTGGGCATTCCCATAAAAACCCCAACCCCTCCGCCTAAAAAATCGTTCGATGAACGGGTCTGCTTCAACACCTACTCGCTGAACTGAGCCCGGCGCTTAAAGCATGAATGTCTGCTTTGACTTCCAATCTGCCATCGGCCGGCGAACCGGCGTGGGCAACTATACGGCGCACCTGGCCATGGCGCTGCTCGCTCAACCCCATCCGGATATCCGCATCGCGCTGACCTATTTCGATTTCAAGCGCGCCGGACACGGCCTGCCCATCCCCTCCGATTGCGAGCATCCCATCCGCTGGTGCCCCGGACGCTTCATGCAGGCCGCCTGGAAAACACTCGGCTGGCCCCCGTTCGATTGGACCTCCGGCCCAGCCGACGTGTATCACTTTCCAAATTTCATCATTCCGCCGCTGCGCCATGGAAAGACCGTCGTTACCATTCACGACCTGGCGTTTCTCCGAATGCCGGAAACCATTGAGCCAAAAAATCTCGCTTACCTAAACCATCGAATCCGCGACACCGTGCAGCGGGCCGATGCCGTTATTGCGGTATCTCAATTCACGGCTGATGAACTTTCAGCCCTGCTTCCGGTGCATCCGGAACGTATTCATGTCATTCATGAAGCACTTGGCGACATGCCGTCCGCCGATGACGCCGACGCCTCCGTCTTTGACCGGCTCGGCCTGCAAAAGCCCTACCTGCTCACGGTCGGCACCGTGGAACCGCGTAAAAATTACGCCTTTCTTACCGAGGTTTTTGAACAGTTGGATGAGGACATTGAACTGGTTATCGCCGGAGGTCTCGGCTGGCATGTGGAACCGATACTCGAACGGATTGCCCGCTCTCCCAAGTCTTCCCGTATTCACATCACCGGGTATCTGACCCGCCGTGAACTCACGGCGCTTTACACACGGGCACGTCTCTTTATTTATCCCACCCGCTATGAAGGATTCGGATTTCCTCCCCTCGAAGCCATGCACTATGGCTTGCCGGTTTTGTCCGCCCGAACGCCTCCGCTCCCCGAAATACTCGGAGAAGCCGCCGACTGGGTGGGCGCCTACGAGCCCGACTGCTGGCAGCGTGCCATTACCGCGCTGTTGTATGACTCCGCCCGTCAGGAACACCTCAAGTCCGTCGGGTTCAAACAGATTGCCCGCTACAGCTGGTCCCGCGCGGCGGAACAAACGCGGGACGTTTATCGAAAGGCGGCTCAGCTATGAATATCGGTTTGGATGCCCGCTGGATTTATCCCCACCTGAGCGGAATCGGACTGCATACGCGCGAACTGATCCGCCACTTCGCCGAACTGCCCGAGGCCGCACACGACACCTTTGTGCTCTTCTTCAATCATCCGGACGTCATGCTGAATCTCATGGAAGATCCGGCGCTGAAATCCAACGACCGTTTTCAACCGGTCCTGCTCCCATATTCGCCCTTTGCACCCGCCAACCAGTTCCGTTTGCCCGGCGAGTTAAACCGGCGGGCCATTCAGGTCTATCACTCTACCAATTACATGATTCCACTCATTCCCCTCCCCAAACAGCCTGACGGACGATTTCGCTGTATCATTACCATTCACGACATGATCCCCCTTAAGCATCCGGAGTACACCCCGAAAGCGCTTAAAACCCGATTCCTGCCTGTTTTTCGCGCCGTCATCCACGCCTGCGCCCGACGGGCGGATTCCATCATCACCGTCAGTGATTGTTCGCGACGGGATTTGATGGAACTGCTTCACCTTTCACCCGACCGCGCCAACCGCGTCACGGTTATTCCGAACGGCGTAGACCGGCGCTACGTCCCCGGTCCCGCCATCGCCCTGCGCAATCCGCAGTTTCTCTATGTAGGCCGCCTCGATCCCTATAAAAACGTCACGCTGCTGATCCGCGCCTTTGCGCAGGTGCACCGCGAATATCCGGCGGCCCGCCTGCGGCTGATCGGCCCGCCAGATGCCCGTTATCCCGAGGCTCTGAATGCCATCCGCGAACTGCGCCTGGATGACTGCGTAACGCACACCGGATACCTTTCGGACACCGAATTGCTTGAAGCGTACCAGAACGCCAAGGCGCTTATTCTGCCCTCACGCTATGAGGGATTCGGCCTGCCGGTGGTCGAAGCCATGTCCTGCGGAACCCCGGTGATCTGTTCCAACTCCAGCTCCCTGCCTGAAGTCGCCGGCAATAATGCGCTGCTTGTTTCGCCCGATGAGGAAGACGCTCTGAGAGCGGCCATGCTCCGCCTGCTGAATGACCCTGCCCTTCAGCAGAACCTGAGCAACCGGGGTCCGCAGCGCGCTGCACATTTCGCCTGGAACGAAGTGGCCCGAAAAACCCATGCGCTGTATGCGCAACAGCAAGACGCCTGACATTTCATGCCCCGCCCCAGTGCTCGTTCCCGGATATGTCCGATTATGCGCTTTACAGCGTATTGAATAAAAAATACTTTCAATCCGTCAGTGAACGAGCGTATGAGCAAACAATCATCAAACAGCGATCCGTCACGGCGAATACGGGAACTGGAAGAGGCCCTTAACCGCGAAACCGAAACGCGCCGCAATACTGAACAGGAGCTTCGCCACGCCTCCGAACTGCTCAAAGCCACGCTTAATCAACTGCCTGTCGTGATCTGCGGCATCGACAATGACGGCGGTATTGTTTTTCTGAATCAGGAATTTGAAAAAGTCACCGGCTACACCGCCGAAGAATTGATGCGCCGCCCTGACGTGACCGACTATCTCTTCCCGGACCGCGCGCAGAAAATCAACCCCAAATCCAAAGCCTCCGAATGGACACTGCGCAGTCGTGATCGTCTGGAGCACGTCATCTCCTGGTCCAGCATTCAGGATTGCCCTATTCCCGGATGGGAGAAGTGGAAAGTCGGACTCGACATCACCCACTTGAAGCAACTGGAACGCCTGCGTGACGACGTGGAATCCATCGTCCGGCATGATTTAAAATCGCCGCTGGGCGCCATTATCGGTTTTTCCTCCTGGCTGCTTGAAGAGAAGAATCTCCCGCTGCATCACCAAAAAGCCCTCCACAACATTGAACGCAGCGGTGAATCCATGCTGCGCATGCTAGAAAACTCACTGGACCTCTACCGCATTGAAGCGGGTCAATTTGTGTACACGCCAAAACCGGTTAACGCAGTCAAATTGTTCCGTATGATCATGGAAAATCTGGACGGAATGCTCGCCGCGCACGAGGTGACCTGGCAATGCACCATTGACGGCGCTGAATTAGAAACGCAACACGAATTCATTGTGCCCGGCGTGGAATCGCTACTGGATAATCTCTTCACCAATCTCATAAAAAATGCCATTGAATCCTCACCGGAAAACGGCGTTGTCACCATTCGCCTGACGCATACGGACACGGAAGTCATGGTGGTGGTCCACAACCACGGCGTCATTCCCGCCCCCATACGCGACACTTTTTTTGAACGTTTTGTTACGTATGGAAAAGAGAAGGGAACCGGACTCGGCACCTACAGCGCTCAACGCATTACGCTGGCTCATAACGGACAAATTTCTTTTAGAACGTCAGAAGAACGCGGAACGGATCTGATTGTAATTCTTCCGCTTTTTCAGACAACCAGAACCAACTGATCATCATGTGTGGAATAGCCGGCATTTTTGGAATCACCAACAGCGAACCATGTGATCGCGATGCACTTCAACGCGCCATGGACAGCATGGCTCTTCGCGGCCCCGACGACCAGGGCTGCTTCGAAGCCCCCGGTATCGCCCTTGGACACCGACGCCTCGCCGTGATCGACGTGCAGGGCGGCCGCCAACCCTTCACCGACCCGGAATCCGGAGCAACCATCGTATACAACGGCGAAATCTATAATTTTCAAACGCTCCGCGACGACCTGACCGCGCATGGCCATGTCTTTCAGACCCGAAGCGACACCGAGGTGCTGCTGAAAGCCTGGCGGCAATGGGGTGTCAATGCCCTGCACCGATTCAACGGCATGTTCGCTTTTGCGATTTATGATCCCGCCACGCAGACTCTATTCGCCGCCCGCGACCGGCTCGGCGTCAAACCCTTCTTTTATGCCTTCTCCTCCGGCCGCTTTTATTTCGCATCAACTATGGCCGCCATGCTCTGCCTTTTTCCGGAAACACCAGTGATTGACGCGGCGGCATCCGCTCATTACCTCACCACCATCCGCACGACACTGGGATGCCGTACACTGATTAAGGGGATTCGTGCCCTCCTCCCCAGTGAATACCTGCTCATCCAACGGGGACAGCAGGCGCACAAACCTGTACGTTACTGGAACCTTCCCATTCTTGCTCCGCATGAAAAACCCGCCCCATCTCTGCATGACGCATCCGAACAGGTTCACGCCCTTCTTGAAGACTCCGTTCAACTGCGCCTGATCAGCGACGTCCCCCTCGGCGGGTTTCTAAGCGGGGGCCTGGATTCCACGATATTGGCGTCTCTGGCCGCGCAACTCACACAGGGACACTATAACGCCTACAGCGTAGGCTATGACTGCGAGGGATTCAACGAATGGCCTTTCATTGAGGAAGCCTGCGCGAGATATCAGATGAAATGCCGGCAAATTCATCTTGATCCCGGAACCTATCCGACCGACTGGCTCTTCCTGATCCAGCAGAAAGGACTTCCTCTTTCAACCCCCAATGAAGTGCCGATCTATCATCTGGCCCGCGCCCTGCGCAAAGATTTCACGGTGGCCCTCAGTGGAGAAGGCGCTGATGAAATTTTCGGAGGCTACACCATTCCTTATTGCTCGGCCTGGGATTACGACCGCTCGCAGCAACTTTCCCCCGACGCCCCGCTCCGAAAGGCACTTCGCAATCTTTACGGCGTAGATCAATTTCCTGATCACGTCACGCATCATTTTCTGCTGAACGCCTGGATGCCTTCATCCCGGCATCATCACCTGGCTCCCGCCCTCCGCGCCGGTTATGAATATATGCTGACCTACTACGCCGACCTCTACCAACGGCTGAGCGCCTGTTCCACCATGGATCAACACCTGCACATACATGCCGCCATTAACCTGGAAGGCCTGCTCTTTCGAATGGACAGCAGCACGATGGCCGCTTCCGTGGAGGCGCGCGTCCCCTTCACGGATTACCGAATCGCCGAATTTCTTTTTTCTCTGCCTGACACTCTTAAGATCGACTGGATCTCCGAGAACGCCCGGCTCCGGGCGGCGGCTCTGAACGCTGCCGATATGGATCGGGAAAACCTGGTGATAACCAAACGTCTTCTGCGCGAAGCGTTCCGTGCTGAGGTGCCGCCGGCCATTCTGAATCGCCGAAAAATGAGCTTCCCAGTGCCGTTTATCGACTGGTTTGCATCGGGCATGGGTCGGGAATTAGCGGACACCATTCGCTCATCGCCCCTCTGCGGAACCCTGTTCGAAAAGAAAAGCATAGAAGAACTTTTTGAATCACTGCACGAACCGCGCATGGCCATGCAAATATGGCCGCTGGCCAACCTCTGCCTGTGGCAGCGTCAATTCAGTATTGCTTCGGTCTAGTAAAAGCGGTAGTCAACACACACGTTGGTTACTAAAAGACCGGGTAACGGCCGGATTCGTATTGGTCCATAACAAACGGAGAAACTCATGCACAAGCCTACAACATACATGATCGCCTGTTTATTTGCAGTGTGTGCAACAGTAAGAGTCGGATTGGCGGAAAACCTGGAAATTCAGGGATTGACCGTCAATGGACAATTGACTTTTCAGGAAGTGAAAAATGCAACGGAGTATCGTATTGAGTGGACTCATTCGCCCAATGGAACGTGGACGAATTCATGGGAATCGCTGAATCATATACCGGCCCATGGTAGCGGAGTGGTCACCGCCGCCGTCCCGATGTGGTTTCGGGTGGTTGCCGTGGTAACCAATCCGCCGGAATTGGTCCGGGTCAGCGGCGGAACCTTTATGATGCAGGATGTCAACTGGGCCGGCAGCCCGACCGGATCTTTGAGAACAACCACGGTAAACGATTTTTACATCGGAAGGTATGAAGTAACGCTGGAACTCTGGCAGGGCGTATATGACTGGGCAATAACTAACGGATATCAGTTCAGCAAGCCCGGATCAGGATGCGACAAGGACCACCCGGTGCATTCGATCACCTGGTACGACATGGTGAAGTGGTGTAATGCACGAAGTCAAAAAGAAGGATTAACACCGGTTTACTACACAAACGAAGTACACAGTTTCCAAAACACCTATCGCAGCGGGCTGGTCTCCTTTCTCGAACCGTATGTCGATTGGGAAGCCAACGGATATCGACTGCCCATGGAAGCGGAATGGGAGTTTGCCGCTTCCGGCGGATTGCTGAGCCAGGGATATATTTACAGCGGAAGCAGCAATTATTCCGCCGTGGGATGGTATATCGGCAATTATGCCGGGGCACCCTGTAATTACATGCTCGGGGCCGGCACCAGGTCTGTCGGCGGAAAGCTGCCCAACGAACTGGGTCTGTATGACATGAGCGGAAATGTAGAAGAACGCTGCTGGGATTGGTATGGATTCTACGAAGAGGGTTCTGTGACTAATACGCATGGCCCCACCGGCGGATCGCTTCGCGTTACACGCGGAGGTTGTTACAGCAGCGACGCCGTGTACGGACGAACAGCCAAACGGTATTTCATTATGCCAAACGACCAATCAACCGCCATTGGGTTCCGCCTGGTGCGCACCACATTGCAATGACATATTGAATGAACCGTTCAGCGGAATGCCGCGTCCGTTGACATGCGGCATTCCGCTGATATAAACCGCCTACGGCTCTGCCTCATAAACTCCGGAGCCCACGGTGAAGTAACGCCCATTGTACAGAAAGCGCTTCACAAACAGCTCCTTCTGCTCGATGGATTTCGTTATCGGATTACGCACAGATACGCGCAGCCATCCCCCGCCGTTTTCATTGGCCAATGCCAGAAATTCGCGCACCACGCCCCCGATCCCCGGCTCCATTTCAGACGACGTCTTTCCCACCAGTTCCGGATAATTGGGATTGAATAAACAGCGGCCGTCTTCATCGTACACATAGAGATAGGTATATTTCGTCCGAAACTCGCCATCCGTATCCGCAAACCGCTTGATAGCTGCATCGGGCCCCTCCTCCTGCAAAAGAGCACCCGCCCGGTCAATCAGCCGGCTGATGAAAGATTTTTCCAGCTCAATTTCCCGCCGGCCCACCGTCACCACATACAAATCTCCATCCAGCGTGACGGCCAGGCTGCTGTAAAAGGAGCGGTACAGATCCTGCCCCAAACCGGCCTGCTCGAAAAAATCATCATCCCGGACATCCTGCCAATGCCGAATGGCTCCCTGAGCAATGGAACGCCCGTTGATATGCGCATACGCGCCCTCGTTCTTCGCTTCCCCCAAAAGTATTTGTCCCGTTTTAGGATCGATCACAAAGGTCGAAGTCATTGAGACCAAAGTATTCGTCTGAAGCGATGCGAGTCCGTCCTTTTCCAACACGCCAACCACCTGATCCAGCTGCTCTCGGATGGCGTCATATTGTTTCCCCGCATCTGAAATTCCTGTGGCGAATTGTACATCCAACTGATTCGCGCGGGCACCCGCCGTCACACAAACTAAAAGCAGGACCGCCGTCCATTTTTGCCGTCGTTTCATCGCATGCTCCTTTCAGGTTCCGGGAAGAGAAATTTTTATAAGCTTGCTGTCCATACCGAATTGACACAACAGCACCAGGGTGAAAAGCAACAGAAAGACGAGCGCCGCAACACGCTGCCGGAGACCGGCCTGCTTTCTAATCAGTGCGATAATGGAGGGCAGAATTCCAAACAGCACCACGATACCGTATCCGCCAACCACATTGATCGCCTTCAGGAATATATTCGGATTCACCAGCGAAATGATGAACGGGGGCAGGAATGTTACAGCCAGTACCAGCGGTCGATTCCGCAAATGCAAATAATTCTCCAGCAGATCCCGGGTAAATCCCATCAGTCCAAGTCCATTGGCCACATAGGAAGTGATGATGGCTATAATGGAAAAGACCATGGCCAGAAATAGAAAATACTTGGAGTGCATGATCGCAGCCATGGGAATGGTGGCCGGCATATTTTGCGCATAACAATACAGCAGGCTTTCCTCGCCACCCGAAAGCGGAATCACCCCCACCCCCACAAGCAGCCAGATGGTATTCATTAAAAATCCAATAAACATGCCCAGCAGCATGGCGCGTCGCACCGGCTTCACTTCGTAATTCAGCGAGCCCGTGATGTCGGGAATGATATTATGAAAATGAAAAGCCGTCACAATAACCGGAATGGCCACCGGCAGGAACGGCCAGTAGATGTGGCGATAGTTTTCCGCCTCGATGTGAGCCGCTCCAAGCGCCGATATGGAAAAAAATGAGACCCACATCATCAGGATCAGCGTCGCATTGCATTTTCTTATGATGCTCATACCTGCCACCGTTAGCAGGGTGATTATCAGGAAATAGAGTACATTAACCGCAATGGGTGACTTGATGTGAAATAATTGGACAAGGATGGTGCTGCCACCCGCCAGATACGCTGTCAGCAATCCATACAGAATAAGCATATTGGCGGCAACCGCCACCCACTTCCCGATGTTTCCCAAATAACGATGATACAGGCTTGGCAAATTGAACGAGGCACTGCGCGAAGCGATGGACTCCTCCGACAGCACACAGGCGCTGTAATACATCGCCACGCAAAAAACGATCATGCACAGCAGCGCCGGCACCGCACCGCACAAACCGGCAAGCACCGGAATCCCCAAAATTCCGGCTCCAATCAGGTTTCCCGTCACCAGAAGAGCCATGGACACCTGCATACCAAAAGAAACCCGCTTTAGTTCAGCCATAACGCATCCGCTCCTGTATTGTATGCCTAAACGCGCACCGGCATATCGCGCACCGGACGACACGCCCGGCAGAGTACTGCTCCATGGAGGTATTAACAATAGGATTTTTCTCCGCGCGCAGCGTTTTCAGGCTGCTCACGTCCCATATGCAGGGGACAAAAAGGCGCGATAATTTAACCTGATTTATCGGTTGTTTTATGACGAACATACGCTAAAGTGCTTTCTCCGGAGATCGAGATGTACTCATGTAAAATAAACAACGTCCATGTCGCCGCTTCGACGGCGGATGCGCGTGAGAAACTTCTCGCGCGACCCGGAAAAACCGGAATTCTCGCAGGCGGAACCTCCTTTATTTTCACCGGCAAAAAAGAAATCGACACGCTGGTCGATTTGCGGCGCCTGCCTCTTCAATACATCAGGCACGAGGCCGGGGCGCTGCAAGTGGGCGCCATGACCCGCCTGACGGATCTGTGCCGCTCCCCCGGAGCGAAAAAATATGCCTGCGGCATTGTGGAAGAAGCAGCCCATCGAACAGGCAGCACCCTGAACCGTAATCTGTGTACCCTGGGCGGGCTGCTTGTGCATCCGTTCATCTGGCCCGAACTCTCTACGGCGATCCTTGCGCTGAATGCAACTCTGGTGATTTTCCGGGATTCGGAAGTGGCGCTGAGCGCAACGGATTTCTATGCGCAGTCGCCATCCCAAAATCTGGCCTGCGGAGACATTGTTACCGAAGTGATTTTTCCAGCGCAGCCGGAAAATCGGATTTTTTCCTTCGACAAGTATTCCAGCACGCACAATGAGTTCGCCTGGCTGGCACTGGCGATCGGCTCAACCATCGAACCCGGCGGCTGTCTGCGCGACGTGCGCATTACCGCCGGTGCCGCATCGCCTTTGCCGCAACGCCTGACTGCTGCCGAGGAAGCGCTGGAAGGCAGACCGTTGACCCGCGAAATTATCCGCAATGCTTCGGAACAGGCATCGCAGGCCATACAGGTCGGGCGCGACATCCGCTGTTCCGTTCACTACAAACGATGTCTCTGCGCCGGTTTGCTCCGGGGTATGCTGGAAGAGGATTTTTCACGCTCATCATCCGGGAAATAACATTATGAACATTTCACTGACTGTAAATGGAAACGCCCATCAGGTTCAACTGGAGGGCAACGAAACGCTGCTCGATGTACTGCGCACACTCGGCTACAAAAGCGTGAAATTCGGCTGCGGCGAGGGGTTCTGCGGGGCCTGCACCGTGATCATCGACGGCAACGCGGTCAATTCCTGCCTCATCCCGGCGGTCTCCGCCAATGGTTTCTCCATAATCACCGTGGAAAACCTGGGCGACGTGCAGAAACTGAGCATTCTGCAGCAGGCCTTCATTGATGCCGGAGCGGTACAATGCGGTTTCTGCACACCGGGCATGATTCTATCCGCCAAGGCGCTGCTTGATCGGAACCTCAATCCGACAGAGACCGAAATCAAAGACGCTCTGGACGGGAACCTGTGCCGCTGCACCGGATACGTTCAAATTATTGAAGCCGTCCAACTGGCCGCCCAGCGTTTGCAGCAACCGGCACAAGCCAAAACTTAAGGATACCGCCATGAATAGCGATACGTTTTCGGAAGTGAAAAAAAGCACCGTCAAGTTCGATGCCAGGGGCTTGGTCACGGGCCGCGCTCTTTTTACCGACGACTATGATCAACCCGGCATGCTCACGGTGAAAATGCTGCGCAGTCCGCACGCAATGGCCCGAATCAAACGAATAGATGTATCCCGGGCGCGCGCCCTCCCCGGGGTTGCCTGCGTTCTTACCTGGCAGGATATCCCCCGCCGCGTCTATACCTCCGCCGGCCAGGGATATCCCGAACCGTCTCCGTACGACATGGTGCTGCTTGATAACATAGTCCGCTATGTGGGCGATCAGGTGGCGCTGGTGGCCGCCGAAAAAGAAGAGACCGCTCTTCAGGCGCTTAAGCTGATAGAAGTCGAATACGAAGTTTTCGATCCCGTACTGGATCCGCATGACGCCATGAAACC
>CAZISY010000001.1:0-76058 GCA_964542025.1 uncultured Verrucomicrobiota bacterium | reverse complement strand
GGAGCCATGGATGAGGCTGCCGAGCGACTCGGCATGGACCCCATGGATTTCTATCTGAAAAACATCATCCACGGACACTGCGAGGTCCCCATCTTAAGCAAGCTCGGCGAAGGCGATAAACTGGGCACCCCGCGCATCGGAAGCTGCGAGCTGGAAGCCTGCATTCAGAAAGGCGCCGAGATGTTTGATTGGAAAGCCAAACGCGCCCGCCCCAAAGGGGACGGCCGGTACAGACGTGGCGTCGGCATGACCATTATGATGCAGGGTTCCGCAATCCCATTCATCGACATGGCCTCCGCCTACATTAAAATGAATGAAGACGGCTCTTTTAACCTGCTCATGGGAGCTTCTGAAATCGGCCAGGGGTCAGACACTATCCTTTCCCAGATAGCCGCTGAAGAATTAACCGTCCCCACGGATTGCGTGGTGCCCTACTCCTCCGATACGGATCTCACCCCCTTTGACAAAGGCGCCTACGCCTCATCCACCACCTACCTCTCGGGCATGGCTGTGAAAAAAACCGCGGCGGCCGTGAAAGAAAAAATCATTGCAGTGGGCGCCGAAATGCTGGAATGCCCCCTTGAAGAGGCCGCTGTTAAAAATGGATGCGTGATTCACACGGCAACCGGACGCTCGGTCACCTTCAGCGAAATTGCCCTCCGCAGTATGTACCAAACCAACCATCAGCAAATCGCCGCCGTCGGTTCACATTTCACTAAAGAATCGCCCCCCCCCTTCGCCGCCGATTTTGCAGAAGTGGAAGTGGATACCTACACCGGCCATGTAAAACTGCTCGACTATCTGCAGGTGATCGACTGCGGAACACCCATCAATCCAAAGCTGGCCAAGGGGCAATCCTACGGCGCTCTGGTTAACGGATTCAGCTACGCCCTCAATGAGCGCTTTATTTTCAACGAAAAAGGGAAAATGCTGAATCCTGACTTCGGGATGTATAAAATATCAAGCACCATGGATATCCCGAAAATTCGGAATGACTTTGTTCCGTCGTATGAAGAATCCGGCCCCTTCGGCGCAAAGAGCGTCAGCGAGTTGGGTATCAATGGAGGGCTTCCGGCTATTTCCAATGCCATTTATCATGCGGCAGGCGTTCGCCTCCGCGAAGGTCCATTCATCGCAGAACGCGTGCTGAACGCGCTTCAGAAAAAAGAGAAAGGGGGTGCGGCTGACCGCTCAACAGCTACTAACGAATAAACCCGGATTCGGTAAAAACATCTCGTTGCATCAATGCGCTAAAAATAAGGAATAATATATGTATAGTATGTTTAGAAAGAATCTGCCGGTCGCCGTATTATGCGGGTTGCTGGCCGGTATGCTGTGTGCCCCGAACGCCCATGCCCTGTGGGGAAAAAAGAAAGCGGAAGAAGTCACCAAAACGGATAAGCCCGCTGTCGTCAACATTGCCGTGCTGCTGTCCTCTCCGAAAGAAGAGCCCTACAACACGGCACTGATTCAGTCGCTGGAGCGAATGAAAACGGCAAAACCGGAAGGTCTTGATCTGCAATGGACCATCACGGAAAACGTGGCCCCTTCCGACGCAGAACGCGTTTTGCGTTCAGTGGCCGAATCCGGCAAGTATAACATTATTTGGGCCCACAGCTCCTCCTTTGTGGCCGCCGATCCCGCGCTGGTGGATGACTTCCCCGAAATCATGTGGGTATTCGCCGGCGCTGCTCACAAAAACAAAGGCGGAAATTTTTATCATGTGGTTACCTATCCGCATGAGCCCGCCTATTTGGCGGGTATCATCGCCGGTATGATGACCAAGAACGACACCATCGGCGCCGTTGCTGCCTTTCCGTTCGCGGACGTCAGTGTTCAGGTTCACGGATTCGTCGAAGGGGCGAAATCAGTCAACCCGAACCTGAAAGTGAAAATGACCTACATTGAAAGCTGGTACGATCCGACCAAAGCCAAAGAAGCCGCTCTGGCTCAGATCGCTTCCGGCGCCGATTACATTTATGCCGAACGCTTTGGCCCCTTTGATGCCTGCAAGGAAAAGGAAGTCTTTTCGTTCGGTCAGTATGTGGATCAAAACGATCTGGCGCCCACGGTGGTCATCACCAGCGCGCTGGCCTATTGGGATCCGACCATTCAACTCGTAGTCAAGGACTGGCTTGCCCATGCCGTCAACGGAACGCCGTTCAACGCCCCCAAAGAAGATATCATTTTCTTCATGAAGGACGGCGGAGCCGGCCTGGCCCCCTTCCATGATTTCGAAAGTACACTGCCCAAAGAAGTCCTGGACAAAGTGGAAGCGGTCAAGCAGGACATTATGTCCGGCAAGCTGGTCGTGCCCATCATTGAGGATCCGGTCCAATCCAATTGATCGGCCGGTTTTTGTTACCTGATAAGGGCGCCGGTTTCGGCGCCCTTTCTTTTTCACTCGTATGCCCCATTTATCGGCGTAACACGGAATACCCCATGAAAACTCTTTTTCGACTGGTGGCGTGCCTGATCATGATGCCCTGGGCATCCACCTCCCTCGCTCAATGCCCATTCACGATACCGGCCGACACCAATTGGTTCCGCACGGGATCGCTGGAGGATATCCGCGCGTCCGGACTCGTTTATCAGTGCGCGGACACCAATGAACCGCAGATTCAAATCGTCTTTTTCAATCGAATCACCCCCACGCCCACACGCCAGGATCATCGTGTTTTTTTTAAAGATTTCCTTCATAACATCCAACAGGCTTACCCCAATGTGCTGATGACTTATACGCAGATTTTAAATGAGGAAGTTCCTCTGATTTCGGTATTCGATCCGGCGGGAAATACTTTTTTCTGGGGCGCCGTGTACCACGATACAAACACCTATGAAATTGCGGTGACGGCTGAAGGACGCTGGCCGTCGCTCCCCGTTCCAGTTCGCGATCTGCTGAGCAGAGTCAGCCTCCGAACCGCTGAACCCTGATGCAAATGGAAATATTCCGTCGCTCCCCGCGCATCGCCAAGTTGGAACTTGATTCCGTCCGCGCCGTCATGCGATGCTGACCGCATGAAACTTCTGCTTTCCAATGATGACGGCATTCATGCCCCGGGCATCCGGGCTCTTCACCATTCCATCGCCGGGCTCGGCGAAATTCACGTTGTCGCCCCCGACGCCGAACGCAGTGCGGTCGGCCATGCCATTACCATTGCCGACCCTCTGAAAGTCGAAGCGGTCGAGCGGGATGGACAATTGTTCGGCTACGCGGTAAACGGAACTCCGGCCGATTGCGTCAAGCTGGCCTGCTGTGCACTCATGAAAGATGCCCTGCCGGACTGCGTCATCAGCGGAATCAACCTCGGGCCGAACACGGGAATCAGCGTCATTTACTCAGGGACTGTTTCGGCGGCCACGGAAGCGGCCATTCTGGGCATTCCCGGCATGGCCATTTCCTTATCGACCTTTACGGAACCCCGATGGGACACGGCTGAACGCTGCGCGCGCCTGGTCATTGAGCGTTTTCTGCGCACGCCGCCACCCCCGGACTGCCTAATCAACGTAAACATCCCCAATCTGCCTTTTGAACAAATCAGGGGATTCAAAGTCACACGTACGGGCCGATCCCGGTTCAACGAACGCTTTCACCGGCGTCAGGATCCCCGCGGCCGCAACTATTACTGGCTGGATGGCGATATTGAAGTACTGGAAGATCGCCGGGACTACGCGGAGAACACGGATCTGCAGGCTGTTGAAGATGGGTTCGTTTCCATTACCCCCATTGCCCTGGATCATACCGGCTACGAATTCATGGACGCCGTTAAATCGGTCTATGAATAAATACCGGCGCAGGTAGAATTTATTGACGCAGTGCCGCCCGCCGGATCAGGCAATGCGAATGAGTTCCGCTTCTTTTTCGGCCACCACGCGGCGCATCTCTTCCGCCGTTGTGCAGTCACGCAGCTCCAGCAACAGACTGGTTTGCTGACAAAGCATGCACATACGCGCAAGCACATGCAGATGTATCCGCTCATCCTGACAACACAGAAGAAAAAACACATCGGTCAGCTGCCCGTCCGGCGAGGAAAAGGCAATCGGATGAACGCAGCGCCCCAAAGCGATAAAGGAATCCTCGAACATGAACGAATCATGATACTCCGCATGCAGCAATGCAAATCCGCCGGACATCGCCGTCGATCCCAGCCGCTCTCGGGCGATAATGCTGTCCTTTAACTCATTCGATAAATTGAGAAACTCGCTTTTCTCCGCCAACGCCACCATGGAATGAATCAGCGATGGTTTGGTTTTTGCGCTCATCGCCGGATCAATACAGACAGGCTTCAGCAATTCGGTGATAATGGCATGATTGAAGGATAAATCGTGGACGTGACTGGTCGTTTTTTTATGAAAGTTGCGGAGACTATCCGTGCTCATGCGCATTATCCGCTGATTGGCCCAACCATCGATTTCGCGCCGACGAAAAACCAACCGTTTCCCCTGCCAGGAAAACGGAATATCCCGTTCATGCACCAACCGCTCAACATCCGGTACAGACAGATGCAGATAGCCTGCAATTTCCTCAATGGTATACGTTTTATGCGGCACTGCGTTCTCCACATTCAAATCCAAACACGCTCCGGCTCAACACGCGAATGTTTGGATGAATAGTCAACAAGCTGCCTCCTGTCAAACCATTCTCCATGAGATTGATTACACCGCCTGTTCGCAAACGTTCGGGTCGGAAGAATTGCACTTGCCCGATGAATCCATATGGTGGATAAAGCCGCATACGTTCTGCCATGAGAATACTGTCATTCAAAGCCGATGGACGCATTCTGCCGCATACCCTGCAGGATGTGCAGGATACGTTGCGCCGGGCCGGGCACGAAGTGGATCGCCTTGATCTGCGCAGAGCGGCACCGCCTGTCCGCATGGTCCTTTTGGCGGACACGCTGGCACAGCGCCGCCCCGATCTCCTTTTCACCGTCGATCACTGCGGCGTACTTCCGGCCATTCTGAATGCGTTCATTCATCCGCCGCCGGTCATCAGCTGGTTTTATGATAATCCCCTCAAAATTCTGCAACCGCTGGATCGCCTGATTAAAGACCGTCTGTATCTTTTTCTCTGGGACGCCGCCTATATGGAGCCGGTGCGGGCATTGGGATTTACCCATGTGTATTATCAGCCGTTCGGAGCCCCATCGTCATTTTTCCGGGAAGAATCGTACGATGGCCCATTTCTTCATGATGTTTCCTTCATTGGCGGGCACTCTCCACGGCGCGAATCGCTTTTGCTCGCGCTCGCCGAGCGAAATATTGAAGTACACCTGTTTGGCAACGAGGCGTGGCGAGCCGTTGCCCATCCCAACCTGCACTATGAAGGATATGCGTCCTATCGCGAGGACTGCCCCCACCTGTACCGCGCCTCCAAAATCAATCTCAATATTACCAGTGAACAGCTCCGCACGGCGCTTCCCGTACGCGTATTTGACGTGCTGGCCTGCGGCGGACTGCTCCTCACTGATGATCAGCAAGATGCCCATACGCTTTTCAATCCCGGCAAAGAACTGGTTGTTTATCAGAATCCCGATCATTTGGCGGACCTGATACGCCACTACCTCACGCATGACGAGGAACGCCAAGCCATTGCAGAAGCCGGAATGCGCCGTGTTCAAAACGACTACTCATTTGACCGCCTGATTCCGCAAATGCTTGTACGCGCAGGAATTTCACCCGCAGAACCTCCGGCGGAGTCCATTCCGGACCGCACGCTGAACGGATGGCGCGCCGGATGGATCGCCTCCATGAGCTGTCTGAAACACAACGATTATGCCCAGGCGCGATCACTTATTAAACGCCTGACGGCATCGGACCCCGATCACGACCTGACCTGTGCGGCCGAGGCTCTGCTGTACGCCCGAACGAACAATCCCGAAGCGACGGAACAGATACTCAGCCGCGTCCCCATCCATTCCGATTTCTGGAATGTACTGGCGCCCGCCCTCCGGCGTGTTCTGCGTGAACAGGCCCGCCCCGACTGGAATTTCCTCTACGAACATTTTTTGGCAAGCACGGTGAAAAAAAACACCTGACCTGACCCGCCCCATCAAGTGACTGCACTCAGACCTTGAGGAGTTCCTGGACATCATCCCACGTCAGTTTTTCCAGGATCTGCTCTTCACGCGCCAGCGTCGCGTCTATCACCGCTTTTTTCCGGCGCTGCATCTCGAGCACTTTTTCCTCAATACTGTCTTTTGTAATCAGCTTCACACTGTACACGGTTCTGCGCTGACCGATACGATGCGCCCGGTCGGTGGCCTGATCCTCCACGGCGGGATTCCACCAGGGATCGAAATGAATGACCGTATCCGCACCCGTCAGATTCAATCCCGTTCCGCCGGCTTTCAGACTGATCAGAAAGACCGGAATCCCGTCATCGCCGTTAAAATCATTGACGACGGCCAAACGCTCTTTAGTGGAACCATCCAGATAACTGTACCGAATGCCCCGCTTATCCAATTCCGCTTTCAAAATTTGCAGCATGGAGACAAATTGACTGAACACCAGAATGCGGTTTCCTCCATCAATGGCTTCGTCCAGCAACTCATGAAACAAATCCAGTTTGCCGGAAGGCTCCTTGTACTTGATGTTCGGATCCTTCAGCAAATCCAGGTGGCAACAGGTTTGGCGTAACCGCAAAAGTGTCTTGAAAATTTCAAACCGCGTTTTTTCAAACCCCTGATCGCGCACCAGGTCGTAAATTTGCGTCCGATAATGAGCGAGCAGCTTTTGGTACACCTCCTGCTGATCCCGCGTCATCGTACACAGTGCCACACGTTCAATTTTAGGCGGAAGATCTTTCGCCACTTCGGATTTCAGGCGCCGCAGCAAAAACGGGTGAATCTTCCTGCGCAGTCGTTCCTGTGCCGCCGAGGCATCCGGCGTGCGGTTGGCAATGGGCATTTCGTATACATATTTGAACTGCTGATGTGATCCCAGATAGCCGGGCATCAGAAAATCCAGGATAGACCACAAATCCGTTACACTGTTTTCAATGGGCGTGCCTGTAAGCACCAGACGATAAGTCGCCTTAATGCGTTTTGTAGAGCGTGCATTTTGTGTGGAATGATTTTTGATATGCTGCGCTTCATCCAGCACGGCCACTGAAAAACGCAATCGAGCATAGAAATCAATGTCCCGCCGCAGCAGCGCATAGGAGGTAATTACAAGATCAGCCCCTTCCATGTGATCCCAGCTTTTCTGCCGATGCGCCCCGCTGGAAATATGAACCTTGAGCGACGGCGTGAATTTACGCGCCTCGGCTTCCCAATTCTCCACCAGACTGGTCGGGCACACGATCAGCGCCGGACAACCGCGGGCCGATTCATCCACACGCGGCAGCTGAAGCCAGGCCAGCGTCTGAACCGTCTTTCCCAATCCCATTTCATCGGCCAAAATGCCGCTGAACCCTCCGTTTTCCATATAACGAAGCCAACTGACACCGCTTTTCTGATAGGATCGAAGCACCTCCTCCATCGCAGGATCAAGCACCAGCGGGTCCATACGCTCTTTCCTGTTTTGACGCTCCACCTGACGCTGCCAATGTTCATCCGTGGTCACTTGAATGCCTGCAAGGGATTCGATGGAGGACATCACATAGCCTGCATGAATATCCCCCACCTGCAAACTCCGATACGGCACTTCATCGCGAACCGAGCAATCGTCAAATACGGCATTCACCCGCTCCACCAGCACCCCATCCAGTAAATACAGCTTTTCATCCTGTTCAACAAAATGGTCGCCCAGCAGTACCGCATCCTCAATCGCCATTTCATCGAGACACTTCCCGCTTTTGGTGGGAAACCGAAAATCCACCTGATACCACCCCGCGCGCCGAACCTTCGCAATATTGAGCTGCGGACGGACCCATTCCACATCTCCCATTTCCGCGCCCAGACTTCCGGCAAAACGGACATTCCAACTCTTCATCCGCAATTCCGGAACGTGGTTGGCGAGGAAGTTGAGCGCTTCCCGTCGTCCGGTTAACGGTTCCAAAACACCGCCGTGCATCCCTTTGATGCCGTGTCCAAGCAGGACTTTCAATCCATCGTCCTCCTGCTCGTAATTCCGCAGCAGATAACGGAAACGCTCCTCCGGCGAAGGAATGGCCTGGCGAAAACTGCCGCCATGCTGACCGGCCGCAAATCGTTCACGCCCCCCGCCGTACCGTACGTACAATGCCGGCTGAAGCACGTCCAGCCGCCCGCTCAGTTCCAACTCAAAAGAGGGCGTTCCCTGCTCAAGCACGCAATTCTCCCGCTGAATGTCCGAGTCCACCAAAATCCGGTTTTCCAACTCCGGCAGCACTTCAAACAAAAACTCAGGCACCCGTTCGGGCGCGAGAGTCATCGGCCCTTCGTAGAGGCCGCGAATCGCGCCGGGCAAAACAGGATCCAGCGGATGCAATCCGTCGCCAAGCCCCACCCAGGCCAAACGGCGACCTGTTAAAAAACAGGGCGGATTTGCTTCGCCGGGCAAATC
Organism: uncultured Verrucomicrobiota bacterium; assembly: GCA_964542025.1. Taxonomy (GTDB): domain Bacteria; phylum Verrucomicrobiota; class Kiritimatiellia; order RZYC01; family RZYC01; genus JAQVYB01. The sequence continues at coordinate 67,571 of CAZISY010000001.1, read as the reverse complement.
CAGGTGCTGCTGAACAATTAAAGAACCGGTCTGTTTATCAGCCCGCACCACCAGATGCGGCTGCACGGCTACCGAATGAATTTTAAGTGTGGCGGAGTCTCCCTCGACATGCAATTCCCCCGTGGCCATTTCGTGGAGGAATTCCAAAAAGGCGTCCGGCGTTAAGATCAACTCGCCCGGCACAGGCTTTTCATCGCACAGATCTTCCAGTACCCAGAGCATCCGCGTGTCCTGCTCACTGAATGCCAATGGAAGCGTCGTATCTACTTGATCGATTTTCTTTTTACTGTTTTTAAACAACACCTGCGTGGTCAGCAAAACGCCATTGGAAAAAACTTCACGCCATCCTTCAGGGATCCGAAAACGGAGCGACGCCGGAACAGCGCCCGGCGCATCGGCAGCAAGTCGCTGAATGTACCCGCCTGGCATTTTTTCACCCAGGGTCATTTTGCGCTGCTGAATGCGGTGAGCCCGTTCGCGGCAGGGATCCGACGTCTGATCCACCCAGGCCAGCGCAACGGCGATGACGTGACAACAGACAATCCCGCGCTCGCGTGAATCCCGACAGGGACACTGATTCTCCACGGTCCCATCCGGCAGCACTTCAAAACGCGTACTGAAAACACGGTCCCCATAGCCGATGGAACCTTCCAATATCGGCCACTGCTGCGCGTTGAGCTCGCGGACGCGTCCGGCGTCAAAGAGGTTTTGCCCCTCTTCATACACCTTCTTCCCGGCCCACTTTAGCAAATCGTCTTTCGTTAAATACCTATTCATGCTCCACTAACGACATCCCATCTCAATTTGATCGCCCACGGAATTCTTTTCAAGAAAAACATGCAGCTACTTCTTGGCCTAATTGAACCCAACATTTTCTTGGCAGGCCGTCCGTGAAAACGTAGCATGCTTCACGTAACCAACGAAACACGAGGATTCCGCACCATGAAAACAATGTTCCGCCTGCTTTCAGCCGTACTTCTTCTCCCACTGCTCTTCACGGCCTGTTCAACCACCGATTCACGCATTAAAAAACACCAGACGGAATTTGATGCCTATCCGCCCGAAATTCAGGATTCCATCAGGAAAGGATTGGTCAATCCCGGCTTCACAGAGGACATGGTGTTCATGGCCCTCGGCGATCCCGACCGCAAATACACCCGAATCACGGCCACGCAGCGCATTTCCGTTTGGTCCTACACCGACACCTACACCACCCCGCATCAACAGCGTGTGGAAGGCTCCTTTCGCGTCAAAGATGCCTCCGGACGCTACCGCACGGTCAACGATTCCGTCTGGGTCGATGTGGATCAGCTGCATGAATACGAAAAGAAGCGGATTGAATTTGAAAGCGGCATTGTCACGGCCATCGAAGAAGCGGAACTGCAAAGCGGCTTTCTGAATCCGCTCGCGCCCTGATCTGTTTTCATCCTGCCCGCCGCCAAAGTACGGCCTGCGCGTCCGGTCAGGTGTCATTTCGAAACGGCAGAACCCGGTCCAGATCGCGCACCCCGCAAAGAACCATCAAGAGACGGTCCACCCCCAGGGCAATGCCCCCGGCCTCCGGCATCCCGGGAAGCGCTGCAAGAAAGGCCTCATCCGGCTCATACACGTCCTGCCCGCGCGATGCGCGTCCTTCCGCGCACTGCTCAAACCGCATCCGCTGTTCCACAGGATCAATCAACTCCGAATACGCATTGGCCAATTCCAGACCATCCACATACAATTCCCAGCGCTCGGCCAGCTCCCCCGCACCCGGTTTCCGGCGCGCCAACGCACCCAGATAAGCCGGATAATCCATCAACACGGTCGGTCGATCCTTCGGCAGGGCCGGTTCTACGCGTTCCATTAAATCCATATCGAACCGCAGCGGATTCTGTTCCTTCACCGGATCCCATCCCGCATACGTCAAAAACGCCTCGCGTACCGGAAGGATGAGCCAATCTCCGGCAATATCGATCGGGCCGTACGCCCCCGGCAGGCAGCTCGAACCAATCACCGCCTGGGCCGATCCAATGAGCAGCTCACGCGTTTCTTCCAAAATGCTCCGGTAATCCACGCCGGCTCGATACCACTCCAGCATGCTGTACTCCGGATTATGCCGCGCCCCCCGTTCGCCTTTTCGAAAGCACGGCCCCAGTTGAAACAGCCGTGGATAGCCGGACGCCAGCAACCGCTTCATGTGCAGTTCCGGCGACGTCCGCAGATACCATTTTCCGGCCGGCTCCGCGTCAATGTGATCCTCCAGCGCCGGACGCGGAATACGGATCGGCGTTTCCACTTCCAGATAGTCGCGGGCACAGAAAAAGGCCCGCACCGCCTGGAGAAGACGATGACGGGCCTGTAAGATTCCGGCATAGGACGCCGGCGAACAATCGCTGCGGACCTCCCGGGCATTCTGATCAGGCATTGATGCGTCCGTTGTAGGTTCCGGTTCGCGTATCCACACGGATGGTGTCGCCCTCATTGATGAAAATGGGCACCTGGATTTCATACCCGTTATCCAGCTTGGCCGTCTTCGTCACGTTGGTGGCGGTATCACCGCGGGCCCCGGGTTCGGTTTCGGCCACGCGTTTTTCGATGAAGTTGGGTAGCGTCACTTCGATCGCGCCGTCATTGAAAAAGAGCACTTTGACTTCCATATCCTCAATCAGGAAATAGTGCTGATCTTTCAAAACACTGCCGTCCACAATGACCTGCTCATAGGTCTCTTTTTCCATAAAAACATAATGCTCGCCTTCCTGATACGAATAGATCAGGTCGCGCTGCGCCAGGTCCGGCTGATCAACCTTGTCCCCGGAGCGATACGTCTTATCCTGCGTGGAACCGGTCAGCAGATTCCGCAGTTTACAGCGGTAAATGGCCTGGCCCTTGCCGGGCTTGGCAAACGAGAAATCCGTGATTTCATACGGCGCGCCGTCGATTTCAATTTTCAATCCCTTGCGTAATTCAGAAACATCATACATAACTCACCTCGTCTTTTTTGTTGGAAAGCGGGTACTATGCACAGCCCGTTATTCTTTGCCAAGCGACTTTCATGCCCCACCGGGCATTTTTTTTATCTTTTGTTTTGATTTCTCCCGCATCACCGTTAATCTTCCTGCGTTTTCTGCCGGATTAGGACGGTGGGTGTAGCTCAGCTGGTTAGAGCGAAAGATTGTGGCTCTTTAGGTCGCGGGTTCGAACCCCGTCACTCACCCCATCCTACGTCCCTTCGAGCGCCGCCTCCAGCCCGCTCAACACCTTTCCAAACCGGTTAAACGCTCCTTCCATGGTCTCGCGGTCCGTTAAATCCACCCCCGCCCGGCGAATCAATGCCAGCGGATCATCCGAACCGCCCGCCTGCAGCAATTGGAGATACTGATCCCGACCATCCGCCGACTCCAGCACGCGATCCGCGAAAATCTGCGAGGCGCAAAAGCTCGTCGCATATTTATACACATAGAAATTGTAATAGAAATGCGGGATGCGCGCCCATTCCAGCGCAATGCGCGGATCGGCATCCATCTGCGGCCCGAAGAAGTCGCGGTTCAGCCTGCCATACTCCCCGCAGAGCGTTTCATGTGTCAGGGGGCGGCTGTCGGCATCCAGCTCGTGAATCATCCGTTCAAACTCCGCGAACATCGTTTGCCGGTACACCGTTCCCTTGAAACTGTCGCAGTAATGATTCAGCAGATACGCCCGAAATACGGGGTCCGCGGCCTGCTTCAGCAAATAGCGGAGCAGCAGTTCTTCATTCAGCGTCGATGCGATTTCCGCGATGAAGATCGGATAGCCCGCCGTTTGCGAAGGCTGCGCCTGATTCGCCAGCCGACTGTGCATGGAATGTCCCAGCTCATGGGCCAGCGTAAACACATCATTCAGCGTACCCTGATAATTCATCAGCACATACGGCAGCGTCTCATAGCTTCCGCTCGAATAGGCCCCGGAGCGTTTTCCCCGGTTTTCATACACATCGATCCACCCGTCCGAAAACGCCGTACGCAGCACCTCATTGTACGCATCGCCCAGCGGTTCACAGGCCGCCAGCACCCAGTCCCGCGCCTGCTCATACGGCACCTGCATGTCCACACGCGACACCAACGGAACATACAAATCGTACATATCCAGCCGTTCCAACCCCAGCCGACGCGCCCGCAGCGCCAAATAGCGAAAATAGAGCGGAAGCTCCCGACGAACCGTTTCAATCAGCGTACTGTAAAGCGCCACAGGAATCTGATCATTGAAGAGCGACGCCTCCACCGCCGAACCAAACTCCCGGATGCGCGCGCAGTAATTGTGATACTTCACCGTACTCGAAAGCGTGGACGCCACCGTATTCTTAATCGATCCATAGGTGTCGTACATCGCCGAAAAGGCTTCCCGCCGCACCCCGCGATCACGGCTGAGCAAAAACTGCACATACCGCCCATCCGACATCTCACTCATTTCGCCCCGGTCGTCCCGTATTTTCGGAAATCGCAGATCCGCATTCGTCAGATACGTATAGGTTCTGGCCGATGCCGCGAAAATATCCGACGCCTTCGAAAGCAGCGTCTCCTCCTTTTCCGAAAGCGTATGCGCCTTGCGCCGGATCAGTTTCTGCAGCGGATAACGAAACGCCGCGAACGCCTCCGACTTCACCCACTGCTGCAAATCCTTCTTCCGATTTGAAAGAATCTCCGGCGTCATCCACGCCAGCCGCCCCTGCACTTCCGTAAAGCGTGCCCGGACTCGGGCCATCCGGCTCTGGCTCTGCCCGTTCCCGGTGTCCTGATCCTCCTGCAAATGCGCATACACATACAACCGGTCCATCAGCCGCGAGAGTTCCTCTTCCCGCTCCAGCGCCAACAGCAGCCGCTCCGGATCGTGCAGCGTTTTCTTCATGGCCGCGAGCGGTTCAAGCAGCTCGCCGATCCGCGCGAAATCCTGTTCCCAGTCATCGCACGTCGCGTAAATCCGGGAAATATCCCACTGATACGCCGGATCCATCTCGCCTCGAACGGGTATTTCCGCAGCCATACTCACGCCCTGGATAAAAAATCACTCGTGCGCGTATCCACCCGCACCACTTCATCGGGGGACATGTATTCCGGAACCTGCACCACCAAACCCGTCTGCAGTTTCGCCGGCTTCGTGCGCGACGTCGCCGACGCCCCGCGCATCGAAGGATCGCACTCCGTAATCTTCAGCTCCACCACGTCCGGCATCTGAATTCCCAAAATGCGACCGTCAGACAGCAGCAGCAAAATCCCCTCCATGTCATCCACCAGAAACGGGGTCGCCTCCTCCACATCGCTTTCCGGCAGGTCATACTGCGTATAGTCCGTCAAATCCATAAACGTATACTGATCGCCGTTCTTATACAGATACTGCGCCTCGCGCGTTTCAAAATCCGCATCCTTGAAGATATCATCCCCCCGCAGCGTCTGATCCACCTTCTGCTTCGTCTGCACATTCCGGAAACGCACCTTATACAGCGTGGCGCTCCCGCGGGCCGAGGGCGACTGCACCGTCACGTTTTCCGTAATATGCGGCGTGCCGCCGATATCCACAATGTCCCCTTTTTTAATATTGCATGCCTTAATCACAATCCGTTCTCCTCATCCTTTTCCAATCATTGGAAAATTCAAATGCCGTTTTTCCAACCGTTGGAAAAATCCTGTGCTGTTTTTCCAACCGTTGGAACTTTCCGCCGGCGTTTTTCCAACCGTTGGAACTTTTCGATGCCGTTTTTCCAATCGTTGAAAACTTCTGGGTTCAGCTGCAGAATCCTACGGATTCGTTTTCCAAGTGCAATAAGTTCATCAGGAAAAATGCGGCGTAAATCCCGCGGAGGCCGCGCCGAATCCCTTGAAGAAGGCTTGCAATCAGAATGCGTTCAATTATGGTACGCACCACTGTTTTCAACCCAACGAATCGAGGAGTTTTTCATGGCCAAGCAGGAAAAAACGGCAATCAACCCCACGCGTCTGGAAGACTATCCGGAGTGGTATCAGCAGGTCATTAAAGAGGCGGATCTCGCGGAAGCGTCGCCCGTGCGGGGCTGTATGGTGATCAAGCCCTGGGGGTACGCGCTCTGGGAACATATCCAGCGCGTCCTGGACGGCATGTTCAAGGCCACCGGACACAAAAACGCCTACTTCCCGCTGTTCATTCCGATGAGTTTTCTGCAGAAGGAAGCCGAGCATGTGGAAGGCTTCGCCAAAGAATGCGCCGTGGTCACGCATCACCGGCTCGAAGCCGATGAAAAAGGCGTACTGCATCCGGCCTCTCCGCTGGAAGAACCGCTGGTCGTCCGCCCGACGTCGGAAACCATCATCGGCGCCATGTTTGCCAAGTGGGTGCAGTCCTATCGCGATCTGCCGCTGCTCATCAATCAGTGGGCCAACGTCGTCCGCTGGGAAATGCGTACGCGCCTCTTTCTGCGCACTACGGAATTTCTCTGGCAGGAAGGCCATACCGTTCACGCCACCGCGCAGGACGCCATGGCAGAAACCATGCGCATGCTGGAAGTCTACGCCCGTTTCGCGGAAGACTACATGGCCATGCCCGTCATTAAGGGCGAGAAAACACCCGGCGAGCGCTTCCCCGGCGCTGAAAACACCTTCAGCATTGAGTCGATGATGCAGGACTGCAAAGCCCTCCAGGCGGGCACCTCGCACTTCCTCGGCCAGAAATTTGCCAAAGCCTCCGACATCAAATTCCAAAACGAACAGGGCGAACTGACCCTCGCCTGGACCACGTCGTGGGGCGTTTCCACCCGACTCATCGGCGGACTCATCATGACTCACAGCGACGACAACGGTCTCGTCCTGCCCCCGCGCCTGGCCCCCACGCAGGTGGTCATTCTGCCGGTCATCCACAAAGACGGCGACAGCCAGGCCGTGATGGATTACTGCAACCGCGTGGCCGATGAACTGCGCGCACAAACTTACGACGGCCTCCCCGTACGCGTCGAAATCGACGCCCGCGATCTGCGCGGCGGCGAAAAAATGTGGTCGTGGGTCAAAAAAGGCGTCCCCGTACGCGTCGAAATCGGACCGCGCGACATGCAGCAGGATTCCGTATTCGTCGGCAAGCGCACCCTCGACGCCAAAGACCGCAGCGGACAAAAACGCGCCGACTTTGTGGCCACTATTTCCGCGCAGCTGCAGGAAATCCAGCAGACCCTCTTTGACCGCGCCCTCAAAAACCGCGAGCAAAATTCCCGCATCATCAACAGTCGTGACGAATTTTACGCCTGGTTCACCCCGAAAAATGCGGAGAAACCCGAGGTCCACGGCGGCTTTGCCTATGCCCACTGGTGCGGCGATGCCGAAGTGGAAAAACAAATTAAGGACGACCTCAACGTGACCGTCCGCTGTATTCCGATGGATGGCCCGAAGGAACCCGGCACCTGCATCTTCACCGGAAAACCCAGCGAGCGCCGCGTCATCTTCGCCAAGTCGTACTGAAACAGGCCACCGCGTTTCCGCCTTTTGGAGCGCGGCGAAAATGGATTGGCCATGATCAAGAACGAATCCATACGCTGGTGTCTGCTGGCTGCGTTAATCCTGGCGCTGATTCTGGTTCCCTTTGCGCTCTTTGGAGAACGCCTGGAACTCTGGACCGCAGCGTTTCTGGATTCCGCCCGCGAACACCGGACAACCGTCGCGCTCGTTCTCGGCGGCCTGCTCGCCGCGGATTTCATTCTGCCGACGCCATCCAGCCTCGTGAGTACCGCCTGCGGGCTGCTGCTGGGCTTCATTCCCGGGACGCTCGTTTCACTGACCGGCATGACGGTCAGCTGCGCGCTCGGTTATGCCCTGGGGCGTTTCGGGCGCACGGCCGTACGCCGCCGCCTGCTTTCAGAACATGACCTGGACCGACTCGACCGGCTCTACCGCCGCACCGGCGATTGGCTGATCGTGGTCACACGCGCCGTACCCGTTCTGGCAGAAGCCGCCGTCCTCTTTGCCGGTATGGGCCGAATGCCGCTGAAGCGCTTCTTTATTCTCTCGATCCTTTCCAATACCGGCATATCCCTCGTGTATTCACTCACAGGCAGCCTGACCTCCGGCGCGGTCTCTTTTTTTGCTTCTTTCGCCGGAGCCATCCTTCTCCCCCTGGCGGCCATGCTGATCATGCGCCGAAAGGAGTCCGCATGACGGCTCCCGCCGGCGCCCATCGCGAGTCCCTGCGCGCCTGGATGCAACTCCTTCGGCCGCCCAATCTTTTCACCGTGCCCGGCGATCCGCTGGCCGGTTTTTTTCTGGCTCAATCGCTCACACCCAACCCTGTTCCGTTCACTCACGCCCCGGGCCCCATGCTCGCCGTTACCCTGCTCTATATGGCTGGACTCATCAGCAACGACCTGGCCGACCGCTGCGAAGACGCCCGTGAACGCCCGAGCCGCCCGATCCCGTCCGGACGCATCACCCCGCGCGCAGCCGCATATGCCTTCGCGGGGCTGACCGCCGCGGGCATTTTTGTTGCAGCTTTTTCCGGCGGCCCCGCTGTTTACGCGTCGCTGCTGCTGACTGGCCTGATCCTGCTCTACAATTTCGCGGCGAAGTCGGTTCCCGTCATCGGGCCGCTGGTGATGGGCGCGTGCCGCGGCGTCGGCCTGCTGCTGGGCGCACTGCCGCAAACGCCCCACCTGACGGGAACAGTCGCCTCCGCCGCACTGATCACCACCCTCTTCATTGCAGCCGTGACGTGGATCGCCTTACGCGAAACCCGCACGGAGCCGGCGCCCATCAAACGCTGGGCCCCCGCAGGCGTTCTGCTGATCGCCTGGATTTTATTTTACGGCACTCATCCCCTCTGCCCGCTCTCCATGCTGCCGGCACTCGTTTCCGTCGCCCTGGCTGCTCATGCGGGACACCTGCTCGGCCCACACCTGAACCCCACCCGAACCCCGCGCCTCATCGGCTCGCTCATCCGAAACCTGCTGTGGATTCAGGCCGCCTTTTGCGCGTATCTGATCCCTCAGGGCTATCCCGCCGCCGTGCTGCTGATCCTGCTTTACCCCCTGTCAAAACGCATTTCAAAACGCTTCTATGCCAGTTAATCGCTCAACCTGGAATCCGCATGATTCTTCATTGCATCCCCGATAATTTATGATAGAGAAGCAACTTAATTCGCATACGCCGCCACGGTGACGACGTTTCAAGATCAACCTCAAACAGGATTGTCATGAAAAGAATCATCAATCAGCTCATCCAGTTACAGGAACTCATGGAGGCGCTGGCCCAGCAAAGCGCCACATCAACCAACGGACGCCTGGAACAGCTGAACAAATCCATCGAAACCTACCTCGAAAGCCTCCCCTCTGAAATCCGCGACCAATTCACCAAGCTGCACAACAAACATCACATCGCCATCGTTCCCATTTCCAACGGCACATGCACCGGGTGCGGAATGGGCCTTCCGGTCAGCCGCGTACACGCCGTCAAAGCCGCCACGGAGCTGCACGTCTGCCCAAACTGCGCCCGCATCCTCTACGCCCCTTCCAAAGAACTGCCGACGCGCATCGCCCAGAAAACGCACCGATTCGCCGGACAGGTCCAGGCCGGCTTAAGCCGTTTCTCCTCGCCGAACCTCATGATCGCCCACAGCGAGGCCACGACCAAAGAAGAAATCATTGCGGAACTCGCCGCCCGTATGCAGAAAGAAAATTTCATCAATGATGCTGCCGCCCTGACGGAAGCCGCTCTGAAACGCGAAGCTATTGTCAGCACCGCGCTGGACCACGGCCTCGCCTTCCCGCACGTTCGCGGCGTGGAAGGCGGCGGTTTAACCGTCGCCGTTGCCACCAGCAAAAACGGATTCAAATACGACAACGACGCCTCCAAGTTGACCCGCATCGTGATCTTTGTGGTGATTCCCACCGCCGCCAGCGCGTTCTACCTGAAACTGCTCGCGGGCATGGCTCAGATTTTTCAGAAAAAGGAAGCCCGTGATAAAATTCTGGAACAAAAAGATTCTGACAAACTCTGGAAGACCATGCTGGCGCTGACCAAGACGACGATCCTGTAATGAAACGTGTTCTATTCGTTTGCTCCGGCAACACCTGCCGAAGCCCCATGGCGGAGTATTTATTCCGCCACATGGTCGGCGGTTCGCTTGATGTGCAGTGCTCATCGGCCGGGATTTCCGCAGCGGACGGCATGCCCGCTTCCGCATATGCCCAAAGCGCTCTGAGCGAACTGGGCATTGATTTATCCGGACACCGCAGCCGATCTTTGACCCGGGAGATGATTGACGAAGCAGACCTGATCGTGGTAATGACCTGCGCCCATCGGGAGGCTGTGTGCCGATTATCGCCGGAAGCCGCCTCCAAAGTGCGCCTGTTTCGTTCGTTCGGCGTGGCTCTCACCGATGAGGATGTGAGCGATCCGTTCGGGCAGTCGCCGGGTCAATACAGAAAAACCCGTGATGAACTGAATGCCGTCATCCCGGATTTGGCCTTGTTTATGAAACACCAGGGAGCGCCCCTGCAAAAAAACGCAGAGAGGATGTGTACCATGAAAATTGCAATCGGATCGGATCACGGCGGTTTTGAATTAAAAACCCACCTGATCAAATTTCTCTCCGGCAAGGGACTCGAAGTGCTGGATCAGGGATGTAACAGCGCGGACGCCGTGGACTACCCGGATTATGCCGCCGCCGTCGCCCTCAAAATCAATGAAGGCCGTGTCGATATGGGGATCGTAATCTGCACGACCGGCATCGGCGTTTCCATCGTCGCCAATAAATTCCCGCGCGTGCGTGCCGCCCTCTGCACCACGGCGAAAATGGCTCAGCTGGCCCGCGCCCACAACAATGCCAACGTCCTCGCTCTCGGCGCTTCGCTCACCACGCCGGAAGAGGCCGAGGCCATCATCAACGCCTGGCTGGATGCCGCCTTTGAAGCCGGCGGACGCCACGAGCGCCGCGTGGCCAAAATTCAGGCCTGCATGAACCAAAATGCCGATCCTGTGGCTATTTATGACACGGATCCGGAGATATACAACGCACTCCGCAGCGAGGCCAAACGCCAACGCGAAAATCTGGAGCTGATTGCGTCGGAAAATTACGCCAGCCGGGCCGTGCGCGACGCGACCGGTTCCGTTATGACCAACAAGTATGCCGAAGGCTATCCCGCCAAGCGCTGGTATAACGGCTGTGAATTTGTGGACGCCGCCGAACGCCTGGCCATTGATCGCGCGCTCAAACTCTTCGGCGCGGAACAGGCCAATGTGCAGCCGCACAGCGGAAGCCAGGCCAATATGGCCGTTTATTTCACCGTGCTCAACCCCGGCGATACCATTCTGGCCATGAGCCTTGCGGACGGCGGACACCTGACGCACGGCAATAAAATGAACTTCTCCGGCCGCATGTACAACATCGTCTCCTACGGCGTTTCCCGTCAGACGGAAACCATTGACTACGATGAAGTCCAGAAACTGGCCGAGCAGCACAATCCTAAATTGATTGTGGCGGGCGCCAGCGCCTATTCCCGCATCATCAACTTCAAACGCCTCCGCCAGATTGCCGACGGCGTCGGCGCGCTCCTGATGGTGGATATGGCCCACATCGCCGGGCTCGTCGCGGCCGGGTGCCATCCCAATCCGGTGCCCTATTGCGATTTTGTCACCACCACAACGCATAAAACCCTGCGCGGACCGCGCGGCGGCATGATCCTGTGCCAGGAACGTTTCGCGGCAGATATCAATCGCCAGGTGTTCCCCGGTATTCAGGGCGGGCCGCTCATGCACGTCATCGCCGCCAAAGCGGTTTGCTTTGAAGAGGCGCTTCAACCCGCCTTCAAAGATTACGCGCAACAGGTGATCCGAAATGCCCAGGCGCTTTCCACCTCCCTGCAGGATGCCGGACTGCGTATTGTTTCGGGCGGTACCGACAATCACATGATGCTGGTCGACCTTTCACCCATCGACGTCACCGGCAAGGACGCAGCCACCGCTCTGGATAAGGCCTGCATCACGGTGAACAAAAATGCGATCCCGTTCGATTCCAAGAGTCCGTTTGTCACCTCCGGCGTTCGGCTTGGAACAGCCGCACTGACCACCCGCGGCATGAAGGAAGATCAAATGCGCGCCATCGCCGGATTCATTGTGGATGTACTGAAAAACACCGATAATGAAAAAGTGATTGAAGCCGTGCGCGGCAAGGTGATCGAATTGACGGCCGGGTTCCCGGTCCCCTGAACATTCGATTAAATGGAATCTCTGCAAAGCGGCGCTGAAGCGCCGCTTTTTTTATTCGTGATTTTCCGTTGATGCGCCAAACCCACCATTGCGGTGGATGCGCGTTAGAAATACAGATTGGCCATTTGCAGCACGGAAGCCACCTGAGGCTGCATGTGAATAATACTGACGGCGCCGCCCCGGGCCTGATGCGCTTTTCGCAGTTTCAGCAGCGATCGAATACCCATACTGCTGATGAAGGTAACCCGGGAAAAGTCCAAAACGATCGGGCTTCCATCCGCCAAATGGTTCATCGCTTTTTCCGCCTGCTCATCAAAGAGCGAAGCTGTGGCAGAATCCACACGTCCCGTCACGGACAACGTAACACCGCCCTGCGTTCTCGGTTGAATGGCGCACTGTATACTCATTCCGTGTCCCTTTCAGGGCTTGTCTTCTGAAGTGGAAGCACCCGCAGAAACCGGCGGCCGCTGCTTTTTCCAGATCTCTTTCCCGGGTTTTCCGTCCGCACTGTTCGCGGATACCCATTCACACACCCAAATTCCATTGTTGTTTTTGCCGCGCAGAATTCCGGAGTCGCCATCCGTGCCGCGATAGGCAAAGTATACGGTTTTGCCTTCGGCATATCCGATACCTTCAAATGTCACCTGATCCACGGAACCCCGATAAACATAGACCCCGCCTTTTTTTGAAAACTCACTTGTACCGACATAGTCCGGCGTGGAACAGATATCGCCATTCGGCTCCCAGCCCTGTATGTCATACTTCCCGCACAAATCGTCCGCTTCTTCCGCCCGCGCCCCCGCCGCAATGAACAGGGCCAGCACCCATACACCAAACAACCCCACCATTCGTTTATTCATGCGTTTGTTCCTTTTCATTCTGACCGACGATCATCCCGTCGCGCAGGATCACCCGCCGATCAGTCCGCCGGGATACCGCCTCATTATGCGTCACCATAATCAGCGTCTGCCCATATTCCTTCTGCAATTCAAACAAATAGCCGAGCACCAGATCACCCGTGGTCGAGTCCAGATTGCCTGTAGGCTCATCCGCCAGCAGCAGCGACGGACTGTTCATCAGCGCACGGGCCAGGGATGCCCGCTGCTGCTCGCCCCCGGAAAGTTCCGTTGAGCGGTGCTGCGCGCGGGCGGATAACCCGACGCGATCCAGCAGTTCCAGCGCACGCGCCCGGTTGGCGGCGCTGCGGCGCAGGGATCCTTTGAGGCTCATCGCCGGCAGCATCACATTCTCCAAAATACTGAGCTCGGGAAGCAGGTGGTACGACTGAAACACAAATCCCACCTCCTGAGCCAGCCATTGAGAACGGCGGCGCGCTGAAAAGCGGTATATGTCTTTCCCCCCAAAACTCACCGTTCCGCTGTCCGGCCGATCAAGCCCTCCCATGACGTGCAGCAGCGTGCTTTTCCCGGCACCGCTGGCTCCCATGATGGATACCGACTCGCCCTCGCGCACCTCCAGCGATAATCCGTGCAGAACCTCAATGGGTTTCGAAAACAACAGGTAGCGCTTGAATACCTGATTGCAGCGGAGAATCGGTTGTGCGTCGCTGGTTAACTCCGTCATATCATTCATACCTCAATGATTTGGCGGGGTCCAATCGGGCCGCGCGATAGGCCGGTATCACTCCGGCCAGCGTACAGATTACCATGACCGAAATGGCAATGATCGCGATGTCCATCGCGGAAGTGGCGGCGGGAATTTCCGTCAGGTGATACAGTTCTTTCGGGAAAAGCTCCCATCCGAATTGCGTGGCCATGCCGCGCATCAGGTCGTTGCGGTAGTGAAGAATCAGCAACCCGGTGCCGATGCCTGCGATGGTTCCGATGACTCCTGAAATCAGACCCTGCCAAATGAATATGCGCATGATGTGGCCGGACGTGTAACCCAGCGCTTTCAACAGTCCGATTTCGCGGGTTTTCTGGACAGTCAGGGTGATGAGCGTGTTGGTAATCCCAAAGGCCGCCACCACGGTGATGAAAATGAGCAGGAAGAACATCATGTTTTTTTCCACGCGCAGGGCGGAGAAGAGTTGGCGGTTCATTTCCATCCAGGTTTGGATATTGTAGCCGCCGCCAAGAGCCCGCCGAACAAGATGAGCGGTATCACCGGCCTTGTATGGATCATCGGTCATCACCTGAATGCCGTGGACTCCGCTTTCGATGCCGTAGAGATTGCGTGCGGTATCCAGGGTGGTAAGTATGAAGCCCATATCAAAATCCCACATACCCAAATCGAAAATTCCACGAATAGTCAGTTCTTCCGGCAGATACAGCTCATCGGTGGCTGTGGAGAAAGTCCGCGGGGAATAAAGCAGCAGCTTGTCGCCCACGCCGGCCTGTATGCGCAGCGCCAAATCCTTTCCGATCAGCACTTCATCATCTTCGAGAGCAAATTCTCCCTCGCTCATATGCTCCGGGATGCGGCTTATTCTCCGCTCTTCGTCGGGCTGTATACCACGCACAAACGGCGTGAAAATACGCTCGCCCCGCTGGATGAACACCAACCCCTGCACATAGGGAGCCGCGCCGAGAACACCGGGAACACGTTCCACGGTTTCAATGATCTCCTGATCGTTTTCGATCAGGTCCCAGCCGGCGACGGTGAGATGCGCATTGAAACCCAGAATCTTGTCGCGCCACATATTGTCAAATCCGCTCATCACGGAAAGCACGATCACCAAAACGGATACGCCCAGTAACACGCCAAGAATGGAAATGACGGTCACCACGGAGATAAAGGTGCGTTTGGGTCGCAAATATTTTAATGCAATAAAAAGTGAAAAGGGTAAATCCATGCCGACTCCGAAAAAGAGTTCACCGTATACAACACCCCGCGCACGGCCGTCCATCTCTTAATTTTTCCTGCGACGGCCTCCCCTACAGCACCAACCAAAGAAAAATGAGCAACAGGATCAAGCCCAGCACAATGAAGAAAATCCGCCGGTTTCTCCGGACGTGATCGGAAAGTTCCCGTTCCGCCGCCGGTTTAAAGCTGCCGGTCACCAGGTATTTCCCCAATTTTCGTCCGGCCGGCGTATGAACACTCACCGGCGCACGCACCGCATCGCTCTGCACCGTTCTGGCCGGCGCGTCAGATACCGTTTTTACGGCGGAACCGGGCATGGAAGGTGCCGTCGCGTTTTTTTTCCGAACGCTTCTTTCCAGTTGCCGGATATGATTCTCAATCAGACTGCTCTGGCTCTCGATGTGGCGTAGTTTTTTTTCCAGGGGACTATCGTCCTTCTTGAGAAAAGAGAGGGCCATACGCTCACCTTCTTATCAGATAATTCCCTGGGCAAGCAGCACGATCGTCATCACCGTGATCAGCAGCAGAATAATCCCTAAAGGCAGGCTGACCGCCACGCCCACTTTGAACCAGTACATCCACGTCTTTTGCTGATCGCCTGATCGAATGACGGGCTCTTCGTAAATAGTCGGCCCGCTCTGCTCGGACGCCAGATTGCGCTCCCGGATCGTCTCAATTTTCGACATGGATTTTTTGTATTCCATTCGTGCATCTTCGATGATCGCAAGCGCCTTGCCCAGCTCGTCCCGGATCTTGCTGTCTTCCCAGGATTCCGGGTCCAGATTCTCCAGTTCCGAGAGCATCGTCTTGAAGCGGCCGCGCGTTGTGCTCAGCAAATCGGTGACCTGAGCGGCCCGAATTTCATCCCGCTCAAGCGTAAGAATGGTCTGCCCCAGTTTGTCGATGATTTCACGCCGCCCCGATTCATACCCATCCTGGCGCGTACGCAGTTCCTGCAATTCCTTTCGTTCGCGCTCCAGGGCTTCCTGACGCTGACGGAGACGTTCCAGTTCTTCCGTCGTCTTGGCCACGGAATCTTCAATTTCCTCGCGGTGTTTGGCCATCCGGGTCAGATTCAGATCGCCCACAATCCGCGATGGCAGCGTATCCGACGGAGCAGCCGGCGGCGCCAGCGGCTCCACTTCATCACCCGCGCCGAGCCGCACACGCTTGGCGCCCTCCCGTTTCTGAATCAAATCATCATCAAAAAAATCCGTATTCGACATAACCTATTCCTCCTGCTCACTGCGGTATGATAAGCGTCTGGCCAACCACCAGACTGGAAGGCGACTTTAATGTTTTTCGGTTCGCCTGGTAAATTTTCTGCCATGCAGCGGAATCATTGTACATTTTCGTGGAAATACTGCTGAGCGTATCGCCTTTCTGCACCCGATAAGTTCTGACCGGCGGTTGGGCGGGCGCCGGCTTAGGCGCAGGCTCCGATAACGTAGAATTGCGCACCGCCGCGGAGCTTGACGATGCTGTTTGGATCGAAGTTTGGCGCACGGGCTCAGGCTGCACAGCGCCATCCGCCGTATTGGCCGAATAGTCTACTACGGCGTCGGACAACTTGGCTTTCAACGCCGCGTTCTCCTTGCGAAGTTCGGCAATTTCCTCAATGGCGCCCGGCGGCGTATCGGGAAGCGATACCGCGTAGGACAATCGGGCACGGCGGATCAAATCCTGAATCAGCTGCACTTTTTCGCTCTCGGGGCGTAACTCCAAATAACGCTGATAATGATAAATGGCCCGGTTGTAATCCTCTTTGTAACTGTCGTACAACAGCCCCACTTCGAGGTGAGCCCGGGCCAGTTGCGGCTTGCGCTCAAGGGCTTTATTGTACAGCTCAATGGCCCCGTCAATGTCCTGGGCTTTTTTTCGTACCCGCGCACGGCGCAAAGCGGGATCATTTTCCTCCTGCTTATCGAGGCTCTCCGCATCCTGCCCGCATCCGGCCATGATAAGTACGCAAAAAACGGATAAAAAATAACTGAAATAACGAAAATATCGGGTTGATCTGCTCATGGCGTTGGAATCTAAGGGAGTTAGCCCTTCAAGTCAATCCGTGTATCTGCGGAAACCGTCTTTTTTCAGTAGATTCCGCGGCGGAACCTGTGTTAAGCCAGACCTGCTCAGCTGCGGAGACGTGTGCGTCCCCGGCAAAGGAGTTGTTCTATGTTTAAGACCATCTGGAATCTGGCCTGCCGAATCACGTTGATCGCCGGCGTTTTCTTCTCGGTCATCGCCATCCTGGAAGTTCTGCGCGGGTTTTCCTTTCTTTACCGCATTCATCCGTTCGCAGGCTGGGCTTTTGCACTGTTCATTGTTGCGCTTGTCGGCTATGTCTTTATTTTCTTTTTCCGTTACTGGCTGCGCCTGCCGAAAGCGCTGACTCCGCCTCCTCTCCCCGACCATCTGCCTGATGCTTCGTTCAATCAGCTTCGCGATTATTCCCGCTACCTGATCCGCTATATGCAGCGGCTGATGGCCAATCCGCTGCTGAAACCGGACGACCTTTCTGCCCTGAATGCCGCCATCGCGGGAATTCAGGACGTTCTCTCAGCGCACCCGCTGCGCGACGACCTGATACGCGAAATAAAAAAAACGGAAAACACCGCTGTCATTCCGGTTCTTGAACAACTGGAACAGCAGGCCAATGAAGAAGTCCGCCACAGCGTGCGCGACATCATGCTGGGTGTTTCGCTGAGCCCGTACCACAGCATGGATCTGCTGATTGTGCTTTACCGCAACGCTGTCATGGTGCTGCGCATCGCCGACCTCTTTGACGGCCGCCCTCATAAATCCGAGCAGGCGCTGATCCTGCGCGACACCCTGCGAACCGTCGTTGCCGTCAATATTCTGCATATGGGCCGAACACTGATTGAAGGACTCTTCGCCAATGTGCCGTTGATTGGGCGCGTCATGGATGATATTTCACAGGGGCTCGGCGCCGGCCTGCTGACCTCAGCCACCGGCCATGCCGCGATTTTGCGCTGCGCCGCGTTCCGTCCCTGGAAACGCGATCAGGCTGTTTCCTCCATTGCCGGTCAGTCGCGCGTATTTTTCAACGACGTGAAAAACATATTCACACAGGATGTATTTCCGCATCTGAAAACGCGCATTTCTCTTTCCGCCGCCATGCCGGCCAATAGCGATGATCCCGGTTTTTGGAACACGCTGCTCCAGGGTATCGCGACCTCCGTGGACAACACCATAAGTACGATGGACGCCCTGCTCCTCCAGCCCGCGGTCGCCGGCACCCGATCCGCCACGCGCGCCGGCACAGCCGCCATACGCGTCACCCGAACAGCAGGCACCCATACCTATCGCGGCATAACCCGCGTTCTCCGCACATTCACCCAACGGGTGAAATACACCTCCGGCCTGAGCGATTGATCGGCCGGGAATCTCCTGCATATGCCATGTAAAACGATTGAATCATTCAAAACATATCCCTGTTTACAATTGGAACAACATTCACTATATAGCATCGGCATATTTATCCAGGAACAAAACAACGCGGGTTGATACATGCAAATTGGACTGAAAAAACGACCATCTCCCTTCGAACTGCCAATTCCCTACGGCACGCATTTAACCAATAAAGGCGCCCATTTCACCATCTTCAGCCGACACGCTACAGAGGTTTGGCTGATGCTTTTCAGCGCTCCTGATGCCGCAAAACCAACGCGCGAAATCAAGCTGGATCCGACGCTGCACCGCATCGGGGATCTTTGGCATATTTTTATTCCCGGCATACGCGCCGGCCAGCTGTACCTCTATCGCATGGCCTCGGAGTTAAAAATTCCCGAGGCCGCTTATTTCAATCCAGACCAGTGGCTGCTGGACCCGTATGCCCTCGCCATTTCCGGTGAGCCTAATTGGGGAAAAGCCGAAGGGATGATTCCGGGAAAACCACTGCGCAACGGCTCTGCTTTTCCCAAATGCGTGGTCGCGGATCAGTCATTCAACTGGGGCGATGACGCCTTCCCGCGCATCCCGCTCGCCGATTCCGTCATCTATGAAACGCACGTTCGCGGCTTCACCATTCATCCCAGCGCCAAAACCTCGAACCCCGGGACCTATGCGGGCCTGATTGAAAAAATTCCCTATCTGAAAAAGCTTGGAATCACCACGCTGGAGCTGTTGCCGATTCACGAATTCAACGAAATGGAATACTACCTGGAAAACGGCGCCCGCAAAAAACTGCGCAACTTCTGGGGATACAGCACACGCTCCTTCTTCGCACCGATGGGCCGGTTTTCCGCTTCAGGAATCTGCGGAGAACAAATACGCGAATTCAAAAAATTGGTGAAGGCCTGCCATAAGGCCGGCATAGAAGTCATTCTGGATGTCGTGTTCAACCACACGGATGAAGGCAATGAAAACGGCCACGCCTGGAGCATGCGGGGAATCGACCACTCCACCTATTATATGCTGGAAGCCGACCGCAAAAAAAACTGCAACTACACCGGATGCGGAAATACGGTCAACTGCAATCACCCCGTGGTGCGCAATTTCATTCTGGACTGTCTTCGATATTGGCACCTGGTCATGCATGTGGACGGGTTTCGCTTCGACTTGGCTTCCATTTTAACGCGGGGGCAGAACGGCGAACCACTGAATAACCCGCCGGTCGTGGAAGCCATCGCCGAGGATCCCGCCCTGCGGGATGCCAAACTCATCGCCGAGGCGTGGGATGCCGCGGGGCTCTATCAGGTCGGCTCCTTCCCGAATCGCCGCTGGTCCGAATGGAACGGGCGTTATCGCGATGATATCCGCGAGTTCTGGAACGGCGCGCGTCACGATCTGCGCACCCTCGTCACCCGCTTTATCGGCAGCCCGGATCTCTACGCCAAAAACAACCAGAACCCGCAAAAGAGCATCAACTTCATTGCGTGTCACGACGGATTCACGCTGAACGACATCGTCAGCTACAATCAAAAAAACAATTTGGATAACGGAGAAAACAACCGCGACGGTGAAAACCACAACCGCAGCTTCAACTACGGCGTGGAGGGACCGTCCACCGATCCCGCCATTTGTTCGGTGCGCATGCGGCAAATGAAAAACCTGCTGGCGACGCTGATGCTTTCGCAGGGCGTCCCCATGCTGCTGGCCGGTGATGAATTTGCCCGTACACAATCCGGCAATAACAATGCCTACTGCCAGGACAATGAAATTTCCTGGGTTGACTGGTCGCTGCTGGAAAAAAACAAAGAGTTGTTTAGTTTTGTGCGGCGCCTGATTATCTTCCGCAAGACGCATCCAATCCTCCGGAAAACGCATTTTTTGAATGACAAACAGGACTCCGGGAAAACGCCGGATGTCCGCTGGTTCGGTCCAAATGGAACCCATGTGGATTGGGATAACGGCAAGAGCATTGCCTGCTGGCTGCACGCACAGGACAAACAGGAAATGGAGGATTTGTATATCCTGATCAACGCGGATGAAACCGTCCCTCAGATCTTTCAATTTCCCGAACCCGATTTCCGCGCCTGGAATCTGGCTTTCAGCACTCAGGAACGGCTGCCCGCGTGGCGCACCATGCAAAAAACCGTCAAGGTGGAACCGCGCAGTATTACCGTGTTTCGATCCACGAAGCTGTAAAATGTATCCGTAAACACACAATCAATCGAAAGAATGATAAACAAATCGTCAAACCTTTGATATATATCGCACAAAGCCGAGGAGAGAACGGGCATGAAAAAAGAGAAGGCCAAAGCAAAAGCCAAAGAAATCCGTGAAATTGACCCTTACTATGATGGAGAAAAGCTCTATGCCGTCGGTGGCGGGCGCTATGTGCAGTATAACGGAAAAGGCCCCATGCCTGAGGAAATCACTCAGCATATTCAACGAACCGGCCGCAAACCGCCGTTTATGCTCCTGCCCGAAACGTCGGTGGATTTCTACCTGTCCAAAGGATTCGGCGGTTCCTCTAAAGTGCATTGGTCCGGCGAAGGCAAACTGCCGGAAGCCGTTATCAGCTATCTGAATGATCACGGAACGCTTCCCCGCACCCGGGAAAACACCGAAGAAGATGAGGACTTCGATGAAGATCCCGACGAAGAGGATTTTGAATAAGCGTTTCGGAAGCATCCCGAAAACCGTCCTCCGACCGTTGAAGCGGGAATCTAATTCTCCTGAATATACGCTCGCTTTTTCAAAAGGTTCGGGCATGCTCTGCGCTCATATCGCCGGGGGTGCCGGCGCGCGTCTTGCGCCGTGCTGAGAAAATACCCCACGAACCTGTTGGATAATACCAGCGCAGGGACCGCGAGTTGGAACGGACAGTTCCGTCCTTTCCACGTCGATCGGCCTTAAGGTTCTGCGGCGCGGAAAGGAATTGAACATGAGCAAACACCAGACGCAACAGCAAGCCGCCGCACAGGGGCACATCACTCCGCAGATGATCACTGTCGCCTCTCGGGAATATCTTTCCCCGGAAACCATTCGGGCAGGCGTCGCGGCAGGCCGAATCGTGATTCCGGCCAACATTCATCATGAGGCCCTTCAGCCCATCGGCATCGGCCGCGAGCTCACCACCAAAATCAACGCCAACATTGGCAACTCGGCGCTCAGCAGCGGTATCGGCGAGGAACTGACCAAACTTCACTGCGCTGTACAATATGGCGCGGATACGGTGATGGACCTGAGTACAGGCGCCCAGGTGAATGAGATCCGTGCGCAGATTCTTAAACACGCAACGGTTCCGGTCGGCACTGTTCCGATTTATCAGGCACTCAACCAGGTGGATGACCCCATGGCCATCACCGTGCAACAGCTTTTGGAAGTCATCGACTTCCAGGCACGGCAGGGCGTGGATTACATGACCGTTCATGCCGGACTACTGAAAGAACACGTCCCACTGGCAAAAAAACGGCTTCTGGGTATTGTCAGCCGCGGAGGATCCATTACCGCCAAATGGATGATGAAACACAAACTGGAAAATCCGCTCTTCACTCATTTTGACGATCTGCTGGATATCTGCCGCGCCCACGATGTGACCCTATCGCTGGGCGACGGCCTCCGGCCCGGCTGCCTCGCTGATGCATCCGACGCGGCTCAGTTCGCCGAACTTACCGTACTCGGTGATCTGGTCCGCCGGTCACGCGCAGCGGGAGTCCAGGCGATGGTGGAAGGTCCCGGGCACATTCCGCTTGATGAAATTCAGATGAATATGGAGCGGGAACGGGAACTCTGTGATGACGCGCCGTTTTATATTCTGGGTCCGGTCGTCACCGATTGCGCCCCGGGATTCGATCATATTACCTCCGCCATCGGCGCCACGCTCGGTGCCTTTCACGGTGCGGCCATGCTCTGCTATGTGACCCCGAAAGAACACCTCGGCCTCCCCAACGACCGTGACGTCCGCGAGGGCGTGATCGCCTATAAAATAGCTGCCCATGCCGCCGACATCGCGCTCAAGCGGCCTCATGCCCGCGATCGGGATGATGAAATTTCCCGCGCACGCGCCGCCTTCGATTGGAAACGCCAATTTGAGCTCGCCCTTGATCCCGACCGGGCGCGCGCGCTTCGTGCGGAAGCTCTCGGGGAACAGCAGGCGATGGATCCTGAATCCATGAAAACCACTTGCACAGATGATGGCAGCCACCATTACTGCACCATGTGCGGACCTAAATTCTGCTCTATGCGAATCAGCCAGGAAATCGCCGATTAACAGCGACTCTCCGGGAACATGTCAGGCCTGATCGGTCCGGCGTTTTCCCTCGGCAATCAGGACGGTCACAAGCACCAGAAGTGGAACGGCGATGTCACCCACCCAAAGAATTGGACCGGCATTGTTAATGGACACATTATGCTCCGTGATGATCTGGTGAAAATGTCCGATGGCACAACCCAGCAGATACACATTCACGAAAATGGCCGTCGCCAAACGAAAACGCCCTGTCATAAAAACACTGAAAATACCGAGAATGCCGCAGGCCAGATTCGCCATTGCAATTTCCCACTGAAACGGACTCGGCGCCCAGCCGATGGACTCCGCCACGCGCTGTGCAAAAAAGGCATGGCCCACGAATGCCCACAGGCCACCCAATCCGATGCAGCACCCCATCAGCCAGGCAATCAGTGTTTGAACACGGCGAATACCGGCTTGTTTGCGAAGGATGATCGTCAGGCAGGCCCCTGCCAGCGCCGCGAGCAAAAGAATTACACTGAACATGACCCCTCCCTTTCTTCCATTTTATTTTACGGTTTCCACGCCGGTTATGAAATCAGCCAGCACCTGACCGTAGCGATCCGCCTCTTCGATGTGCGCGGCATGCGCACTATGGGCAAACAACTCCCAGCGCGACCCGCGAATTCCATGCAGCAGCGTTTCCGCCACCGTCGGAGTCGCCTCGTCATAGCGACCTGTAGTGATCAGAGTCGGCAGCGTTATTTCGCCCAGTCGATCCGTCACATCCCAGTCTTGAAGTTTACCCGTTATATAAAACTCACTCGGTCCCCACAGCGTGAAGTACACCTCCGGATCGGCCATCATCTGGTTGATGGAACGCATCATACAGTCCGGCCAGGGGTTCATTCGGCAGACGTGACGATTATAAAATACCATCATAGCTTCGGCATATTCCGGCGAATCGGTGGTTCCCGCCGCTTCATGGCGATCAAGAATTTCCCGTACGCCGGGCGGCAGTTCAGCGCGCAGGCGCCCGGTCTCTTCAGCCCATTGCGCGGAGCTCGCGGGGGCGCTGGCTAAAATCAGCGACGCCACGCCCTGCGGTTTACCCAACAGATACTCCAACGCCAGCATTCCACCCCATGACTGCCCGAACAGGTGAACGCGATGAAGATCAAGGGCCGTCCTAACCGCCGAAAGCTCCTCGACAAACAGGTTCATCGTCCACAGCGCGGGTTCGTGCGGATGGTCGGATTTCCCGCAACCCAGCTGATCATAAAAGACCACTGGGCGTCCTGTGTCCGCGAGGCATTCCAGCGGTTCGAGATAGTCATGAGCTATACCGGGCCCTCCATGCAGGCAAAGAATCGGAACCTGCTCTGAAGCAAGGTCGCCAACCACCCGGTACCACACGCGAAAGCCGTGAAACGGAATGTACCCCTCAGAGACCGGCGGTACAGCGCGGGATGTTTTGTCGTGATCAGCGGAACTCATGGTTTTTGGGTGCATGATTACTTCACTCCGGCCACGGCCTCAGCCACGTTAATTAAGTGCTCCTTGATACGCCTGTAGCCATTTAAGATGTCAGGATACAGGGTACAGATCAATGGATCGAGTTGTTTGACATGCAACTTGGCCAAATGGCGACTGCGAACTTCCTTGAACTGGTGTTTGAGGGCATCGCCCTGCGGATACGCGGTGGTGAGAATGGTCAGGTCCCTCTTTTCGTGCGCGGCATACACCATTTGATAATAGGCATACACTGCATCGTGCATGGCCAGCACATCGACGTTGTCGTCCTCATCCAACTCAATACCCGCCTTGGATAGACGCAGATGCAACTTAAGAATGGATGCGCAATAGTCGCTGATGGATTCATATTCATCCGCCCTGCGCAGCTGTTCATGCGTTTCTTTGGCAACAGCCGTGGAAATTTCCTGGGTAAGCAGCCGCGTGAGAAAAACCACCACCTCTTTTTGCATGACATCCAATCGCTCTTCCTGGGCGAATAAATCAGCGACCAGCTGGCGACAGCTTCCAACGCCCCTGACTTCAATCTCACGCAGTGTGTTCATCATCTCGCCGACGATGGCGCCCATTTGCAGAATTTCACGCCGGGATTGTTCCAGACAAATCAGGGGGGCTTCCAGCATGCGGATATCGAGGTGGGTCAGCTTCGGAACGATAAGCGGACGATCACGAAACACCAGAGTCAGAAGCCGCGCCAGTTGTTTGGTAAACGGTAAAAAGGCCAGCACAAGCAGCACGTTAAACACGGTATGAGCCAGCGCAATACGTGTGGCAATCCCGGTATTGGCATTCAGGATTTGGCCAAGCATGTCCATATAGAGGAAAAAGAACGGAATCATGAGCGCCACAGCCGCTATTTTGATGATGATGTGCGCATAGGCCACCCGGCGTGCCTGTACACTCATCCCCAGAGATCCCAAAAAGGCGGTCACCGTGGTGCCTATGTTTTGTCCAAGCACCAGCGCCACGGAGGTATCAAAATCCACAATGCCGGCGCGTGCAAGGGTGATTGTGATGGCAATCGTCGCCGAGGACGATTGAATCACTCCGGTTACCGCAGAGCCAATCAGTACGCACTTGATCACCCCCCAATAAGTGGTCGGCGAAAAGCGCGCAAGCAGGTTGGTGAAACGCTCATCGCAACGCAGCGGAGCAACCCCCTGCTCCATCAGCTGCAATCCGAAAAAAACCATGCCCAGTCCCATAACGAGCATGGCCACAAAACGGGTGCGTTCATGCCGCGTAAAAAGATATAGCAACCCGGAAACGCCCACCATGAGCAACCCGTACTTGGTCACTTTCACGGCAACAATCCAGGCCGTCACGGTCGTGCCGATATCCGCCCCCAGAATAACGCCGATGGACTGTGTCAGATTCATCACTCCGGCATTCACCAGCCCGACCAGCATCACGGTGGTAATGGAACTGGACTGAATCAGACCGGTCACAAAGATGCCGGTCCCGCAGGCGGCCAGACGATTATCGGTCACCATGGCGATCATTCGGCTCAGCCGATCTCCGGCCGTGGCCTGTACACCATCGGAAAGATATTTCATACCCAGGAGGAATACGCTTAAACCACCGAACAAATAAGTGATCATTTCCACAACCTGTGGAAAACCAATCAATGTTTCAGACATAATCGCTTCCTTTGGGTTTTCCTGATGCAATACCGAATTGGCATAATAACAATCAGGAGTGCGCAGGCTATCGGAAAATGCAAATGGCCGTCAACGTCTCAATACCAAAAACCAGGCGAATCAGCCGCTGCCCAGCATCACCCGGCGATTTCCGGAATATTCCCTTGTTCTGCAAAATTCGAACGATAACATGACTCACCAGATTGCTGATTTAAAGGAGTTTTTACCTATGTATCGTGTGTTGATTTTTATGTTGGCGGGGCTTTTGGCGGGTTGCGGAAAACAAACAGGAACCGAATCGGAACCGGCGCCGATGGCCAACCGAATCTTGAAGGCGGCGGTTTGCCCAACCTCTCCGCCAAACTGTTTTCAAAGCGGACAGAATTATACCGGCATTGATATCGAAATTTTTACCGCGTTTTGCCAGAGCGCCGGATATGAACTCGAAATCACGGCTTACGATTGGGCCGGGATGCTCGGCGCACTGATCGCCAATCGGGCCGATGTGGCTTTTTCCGGCATTTCCATTACCGAAAAACGCAAGCAAACCATGGATTTTTCGGACGTTTACATGATCAATACCCTGGTCATTGCCGCCATCGCTGATCGGGGCGTGATCATGTCCACGCCTGCTGACTGGAAAAAGTATAAACTGGGTTTTGTACGCGGCCAGTATTTCGCCGATCTGATTAAAACCACATACAAAGAGTTTTATGCGTATGAAGATTTGAAGCAGTACCCATCGTACAACGAACTGCTCGCGGATCTCGGCAACGGAAAAATTGACGGTGCTTTCATGGACAGCCTTGTACTGGCCGATCAGAAGGAAAAAGGCATCTACAACCTGATTACGGCGTTTACTCTGGCAGAAGATGACCGATTTGGATTCGCCTTCCCGAAAAACAGCGGCTTACGCGACGCGTTTAATCAGTTCCTTCAGGAGCACGGCACGGAAGTGAAGGCCATTATCGACCGTTTCATGACCAGGTAACTCCACGAAAAGGCTGCACACATGGTTTTTCTTCAGATTGTCCGGGCGCTGTCGGCGGGGATATTGAACACTCTTCTGATCACGTTTTCCGCCATGACCATCGGATTGACCGGCGGACTCCTGCTGTCGCTGATTTACCAGCTGGCCGGCCCCTTCGGGAAAAAGATGCACCGCTGCTGCGTCTACACCCTGCAAAGCATCCCGTCGCTGGTACTTATTTTCATGACTTTGTACGGCCTTCCGCTCATCGGCATCCGGACCCCGCCCTTCCTTACCGTGGCCGCCTGCCTCGGACTGGTGGCATCCGCCTACATCGGGGAGGTTTTCCGCGGCGCGCTCGATTCCATTGATCGCCTCCAGCGTGAAGCCGGAATCGCGCTGGGGATGTCCAGGCGGCGCGTCTTCTGGTCCATACTGATGCCCCAAATGTGGAGGCTTTCCGTACCGGGCATTATCAACGAATTTACATCCGTGCTGAAAGCTTCGCCGTTTGCCTATGTGGCCGGAGTTCCGGAAATCCTCAAAGAAGCACAAACACTCACAGCCGTCACTTCGCGCGGTCTGCCGGTCTACACCGCCGCCGCCCTGATTTTCCTTTTGCTTTACCTGGGATGCCACGCGCTTTTCCATCTTATCTACCGCCGGTTCCATATCCCGGGTTTCGAGGAGTCCTGACGCCATGACGCTACTGGAAGTTCAAAACCTGTCTCTTCACTTCGGTGAAAAAAACATTCTCGACGGCGTAAGCTTTTCTCTGAACCGCGGGGAAGTCAAGGTGGTGATGGGCCCTTCCGGGAGCGGAAAAACAACGCTCCTGCGCTGCCTGAATCTGCTCGAAAAACCCACCGGTGGAAAAATTCTGCTGAATGGAGAGGATATTACGGCACCGGGCACCGATGTGCGCCGCGTGCGCCTGCAGATCGGCTTTGTCTTTCAGCAGTTCGGTCTCTTTCGTCATCTGGATGCTCTGCACAATGTCGCGCTTGCACCGAACAAACTCCTTAAACTGCCCCGCAAAAATGCCCTGGAAAAAGCCGAGCAGGAACTCGCGCGTGTGAACATGCTGGAGCATGCTCACAAGTATCCGGCACAGCTGTCCGGCGGACAGCAGCAGCGCGTGGCCATTGCCCGCGCCCTGGCCATGGATCCGCAGATCATCCTGTTCGACGAACCCACCAGCGCTCTGGACCCGGAACTTTCGCGTGAAGTCTCCATCATCATCAATAAGCTGTTTCTGGACAACGTCACCATGCTGTGCGTCACCCATGATGCCCATTTCGCCAAGTACGTCTGTGACAAAATTCTATTTCTGGATCATGGACGAATTCTGACGGAGCAGCTCCCGGAAACACTCTATGCGCAGACGGAAGATGAACGTATCCGCCAATTTTTCCAAATGGCGAGGGATGTCTGATGACAGACCTCTTTTTCCAGGAATTGTGGCTTGAAGGACCGGCTCTGCTCAAGGCGCTGAACTGGACGATCATCCTGGCCGGATCCATTACTCTGTCGGGTCTGCTTGGCGGCATCGTGCTGCTGTTCCTGTTGACGCATTCTTCAAAATGCCTCCGATTCATTGCCAACGCCTATGTCACCTTCTTCATCGGAACGCCGCTGCTCGCGCTGCTCTTTCTGATGTACTACGGCCTGCCGCCCATCGGGCTTGACCTTTCGCCGTTCGCCGCGTCATTCATCGGCTTTACGCTCAATGTCTCCGCGTATAACGCGCGTTACCTGATGAGCGGCTACAAAGCCATTCAATCCATCGAACGGACCGCCGCGCAATCCATGGGTTTCCGCAAGCGCCAGATTTTCCGTCACCTTATTCTTCCGCAATCGCTCCGCTACGCACTCCCCGGGCTCATCAGCCAGGCGATAAGCAATCTAAAGGATTCTTCCGTGGCATTCCTCATTCAATTCAACGGCTTCCTGGCATTCATCCAGAATTTCACGGCACAAAACTTTTATTTTTTCCGCGGCTATCTTTTCGCCGCCGCCGTCTATCTGATCCTGGTCACGCTGCTGACGCTGCTCGCCAGGGGCATTCAGCACCGTATGCGTATTCCCGGCTTCGCCTGATTTCACGCTTGTCACACCCGCGCTGCTTTCCGTAAAGTGAATCCATGAAAAGAATACTGATTCTCCTGATGTTGGCGTGCCTGCTCCTGTCGGGCATATCGTGCAGCCGCAACAACAAAGCCTTTCGCATTACCCTGATTAAATATCTGGATAATTCCTATACCCGCTGCTTTGAAGATGAACTGATGACCGGACTCACCGGCGCGGGGTTGATTGCCGGACAGGATTTTCAACTGAAAATACGATCCGCGCAGGGCGATATGTCCTCGCTGACCATGCTGGTGGATGCCGCCGAAAACTCGAAAACGGACCTGCTCATCACGTTCCAATCGCCCACCCTCTTCACGGCGATTCGCCGCGCGCCCACCGTGAATAAAATGTTCACGCTCCTGCAAAACCCGTTCATACTTGGAGCGGGCGAATCGGATACCAATCACCTGGAGCATTTGACCGGCATGTATCTGATTCCTCCGTACAAAGAATTGCTCGACCTCGCAGGCGAATGCAAACCCGCCATCACCCGGCTGGGTGTTATCTATGATTCCGGCAATGATGACTCCGTATATCGCAAAGACGACCTCGTACGCGTTGCTGCCGAGCATCACATGGAGGTCGTTGCCATTCCCTACACCGCCCAAAACGAAATCCTGACGGCCACCGATGCCCTCATGGCTGAAAAACCGCACGCCGTTATTCATCTTCAGGATCCATCGCAGGATGTCACGTTCCCCGCCCTGTTTAAAAATGCCTCGCGTCAGAAAATTCCCGTTTTTTCAGTGGTCTTCAATATGGAAAAAATCGGCGCAGTGATTGCCTGCTCAACCGACCGCGGGGAAATCGGGCGCCGCTTCGCGCAAATGGCCGTTCGCGTGGTAAAAGGAGAAGATCCATCTTCTATTCCGTTTGAAAACGACGGCGATCTGCCCAAGCGTATCGGCTACAATACAACCGTTGCGCGGGACATCAATCTGACGCTCCCCGCTTCACTCACCACGACCGCGCCATAACCGTCATGCCCGGCCGGATGCGCATTTACGCTGCTGCCCGATCGCATCGGCGGCGATTATGGCGTTCAGTACATTTTCCGGCGTGATCATGCCCGCTTCGTGATGAACGCACTCCACCGGCGCACAGGTCTTTTCCGCCACCTTCATCAACTCGGTACGCGTAACCTTTGCCAGGCCCAGAGCCTCCAGCGTCGTCGGCAAGCCGATTGCCTCGCAAAAGCCATACACCGTATCTGCAACTGCCGTCGGGGCCCCATTAAGCTGAAGTCCGGCCAGCACCCCGAAAGCCACCTTTTCGCCGTGATAAAACGCATGCGTCGGCGCCAGCGCGGTGAACCCATTGTGTATCGAATGCGCAGCGGCCAGGCCCCCGCTTTCAAAACCGATGCCGCTCAGAAGTATGTTGGCCTCCACGATACGCGAAAACGCAGGCGTAACCACCTGGTTTTCACAGGCCACCCTGGCAGAACGCCCATATTCCAACAGCATGTCATAACAAAGCCGCGCAATGGAATATCCCGCTTCCGTACCCAGTCCGCCGCAGGCGTTTTCCGACTGCGTTCGCCGGCACGAATCCGCCTCAAACCATGTGGCCAGCGCATCTCCCATTCCGGCCACGAGAAACCGCACAGGAGCCGACACGATGATCCGTTCATCCACCAGCACCGCCGACGGATTCATTTTCTGGTAATACACCGACTCAAAAACTCCGGCATCCGAATAGATCACCGCACACCCGCTGCACGGCGCATCGGTCGAGGCAATGGTCGGCACAACGATAACCGGAATGTTTGCCCGGTCGGCGGCAATCTTGGCTGTATCAATGGTTTTTCCGCCGCCCATGCCCACAATCACATCCACCTTGTTGCGGCGAATAATTTCACTCACCCGGGACAATTCCGTTTCACTGCACTCGCCCGTGAAAGGTTCAACCAGCGTCCCGCGTGCAGCCCAATCCACGCCGCAGGCCGGCAGAATTTTTTTGCACGTCGTGGGCGAAGCCAAAATCAAGCCATGCCTGCCCAGCAGGTCGAGCAGCCCGGGCAATTCGCTGATCGCACCGGAACCCTGAATGTACTTACCCGGAAACACGGCTTTCTTAAACATCGGTTCTCCCTCCTTTGCCATCATTTTCCCCCCTGAGCGTTTTATAAAATTACGGACGAAAAAGCATGGCCTGCGCCAGTTTTCGGCTGAATTTTGGATAGGTCGTCAATTCCACATAGTGCATGTGATCCCGGATGGTTCGTGCGCGCTGCTTCATCGAATCGGAAAGCAGCAGATGCACCGCCCCGCGCCCTGCGGCATTGCCTACCTGATGAATCACGGCCGACGGCCAGGGTGGAAACATGCCGATAGTCAACGCACTTTCAGGATCGATATAGGTGCCGAACGCGCCCGCAAGAATAAATCGCTTCACGTCGTGCGGCTGGATGCCGGCGTCTTCCAGCAAAATGTCGATCCCGACCCGGATGGCTCCTTTGGCCAGTTGGATCACGCTGACATCCGATTGCGCAAGGAAAACCGGCGCATCCCGGTTCAGGCATACGGCGCGTTCGTTTCCAAACGCTTCCACCAGCGGATGCCCGGCGATGAGTCCGCCGGCTTCCGAAAGCGCTCCGACAGCCAGGCTCTGGGCCACGGCATCCAATACGCCGCTGCCGCAAAGGCCCACAGGCTGGTCCTGATCAATGGTCGTGCAGGTCACCCGTCCCTGCTGAATCACCACATGATCAATCGCACCGCATGCGGCGCGCATTCCAAACTTAATGTGTGCGCCTTCAAAGGCGGGACCCGATGCGCAGGAACAGCAACTCATTTTTCCGTTGTGCCGAAGCGTAATTTCCGTATTGGTGCCGATATCACACAGCATCACGGTTTCATCAGAATCATAAATCTGTTCTGCGGTCAGTGCGGCGACATGGTCGCACCCGATGTAGCCGGCCAGATTGGAGGGCAGATAAACCCGTGCCGCCGGATGAATGGAAAGGCCCGTGTTTTCGGCCTCCAGCGTTATGGGTTCTGTCACAGCCGGGATATAGGGCGCCATTCCCAACTGGCGAACCGGGAAACCGGCAAACAGATGATGAATGACGGTGTTGCCCACCAATACGGCATCCACCCATTGTTCAGGAATCAGCCCGTGTCGTTCCGAGAGTGTCTGCACGAGCTGATTGACGGTATCGCAAAGAACGGCGCGCAACCGTTCCGCATTTCCGCGGCTTTCGTTGGCGCAGGCGATGCGACTGACCACATCCTCCCCGTACGCCGCCTGACCGTTCATGGCGCCTTCCGAATCCACAACGCGCCCTTCCTGCAGATCCACCAGATAGGCGGCCACTTTTGTGGTACCCATATCCACGGCCAAACCGAACGGTTTTCGGTTCGCCGGAAGAAGTGCTGTGAGCCTTCCGCGCAGCACGACGGCGGTCGCATCCCAACCGGCGGCGCGGACCGTATTGGACAGCGTCTTCATTAACGCATGAGGTATTGTGATATCGCGGTACAGAACGGATTTCAGGTGATCGCATATGCGCGAGACATCATCGCGCAAATCAGACAGCGTCGGAGCAGGCGGATTCAGGCGCACCAGCTGCAAATCGTTATCCGGCGCGGAGCGCACGAATTGACATTCCACCTGAAGCTGCTGCCGCAGTTCAAGCGATTCCGGGGGAATGTATACGGTGACCGCATCGCCTCGCGGAATGCTCAGACAGGCCAGCCGCACGCCCTGGGCCCATTCTGTGTCTGTGATATGAGCCGTGTCTCCGCGCGGCGCAGTCACCTCTCCCTTAATGACCTGAACGCGGCACTTTCCACAGGTGCCCAGGCCGCCGCAAACCGACGTCATGCGTATACCGGCATCACGCGCGGCCTCCAGCAATGTCCGGCCGGGGCCGGCCATTACGCGCAGGCCGATCGGCTCGAAAGTAATCACACAGGATGGTTCAGTCATGCGTATAGGTTCCGCGGTAGGGGCAGGTATCGTGCATCATGCACATGTCACATGGCGCTATCTGGTTTTGCGTAGTCACATCATTTCCTATGGCCATAATTCCCGAGCACGTTTTGTTCGGCGTCATCAGGCCGCTCTCATGAATTTCTACGCCAATTTCAGAACCGTCCACAAGCCCGAATATGGTTTTCTGCCCATCGGCCAGGGGCCAGGTGCGAATACCCGGCTGCAGCAGAAGCCCGGCGGAACCCGAACCGGCGTTTTCAATCATGCGCTGAAGGGTGCGGCTGATCATGTGCGAAAACTGTGCCATGGCGGCATTGCCGACAGCATCGGCCATCAGGCTCTCCGCCATTCGACAGGCCGATTTTTCGCGTACCAATTGATCCAATTCTCCGCCTACGGT
Source organism: uncultured Verrucomicrobiota bacterium (assembly GCA_964542025.1). Taxonomy (GTDB): domain Bacteria; phylum Verrucomicrobiota; class Kiritimatiellia; order RZYC01; family RZYC01; genus JAQVYB01. Next base: position 34,324 of record CAZISY010000001.1, on the reverse strand, counting down.
AAAAAGCACGGCCACGAAGAATCGCACATCCCGGACATACTCGGCGATTGGCGTACGATCCAGCAGAGCGCCTCCGCCCAACCGGTATAACGTACCCTCTAACGACTCCACAGGCCAAATCCGATAGGTTAGTTTTGGAGCCAGCAGGCGGGAGGCTTCATGCTGCATGCGCTCGGCGATTTCAAAAAGGGCCGGGCGTCGCGAGCGGATTTGATCCGGGTCCATTTTTTGACTTTTCAGAACATCCTTTGCGCGCACTGACAGCGGCCAGTCGTCGGCGGTAATCTGCTTTTGAAGCTGCCACCCCGAATCCGGCAGTTCGCGAAAGGATAATCGGACGCCATTCATGGTCAGCTTTTCTCTCGCTGATACGGGATCCCCAGGGAAATGGGTTCGCCGGTTCGTGTGCCGCGCAGGATGATGGCCAGAATCGTCAGGATATACGGCAGGGCCAATAAAATCTGATACGGAAACCGTATGCCGATGCCCTGCACCTGAAGCTGGAAGGAATCCAGCATGCCGAAAAACAGAGCGGCCAGCAGAATGGGAATCGGACGCCAGCCGCCGAATATCACGATCGCAATGGCGATCCATCCCCGGCCCGCCGCAATATCCGGAACAAAGAGTCCCGCCGCGGCCTCCGTCAGGTAGGCGCCGGCCATCCCGGACATCATGCCCCCGAAAATGACGGCCAGATACTGATAACGCATCACCGGGATTCCGCGCATATCTACCGCACGCGGATTTTCCCCCACGCACCGCAGCGTAAGGCCGGGTACCGTCCGGTACAGAAACCAGGCGATCAACGGAACCAGCAATACGGCGATGTACGTCAGCAGATGCTGAGAAAACAAAACCGGACCAATGACGGGGATCTGCGAAAGGCCGGGGATTTTTACGGCGCTGAACGTAGTGATGGTGGGCAGATTTTTGCTGCCCACATCCTGAAAAGCCACCCGGTAGCCGTAAAACGCCAAACCCCCGCCGAAAATATTGAGCGCCAGTCCGGAGACAATTTGATCGAGTTTGAGCGTACACGTCATGAACGCCATCAGGAGACTGAGCAATCCGCCCGATACCATGGCCAGGCAAACACCCAGATAAAGATTCCCGGAGTAGTAGGACACCACAAATCCGGTAAACGCGCCCACCAGCATGGTCCCCTCCACGCCCAGATTGAGCACGCCGCCCCGCTCCGTGATCAACTCGCCCAGAGCAGCCAGCAGCAGCGGCGTTGAAATGCGCATCATGCCCGACAACAGGCTTTCCAGAAAATTCAGGGTGAGCAGATCAGTCAGCATGGGGATATCCTCCTGATTCGGTACCGCGTCAGCACGTCGGACATGAGCAGAAAGATCAACACGATTCCCTGCAGTGACTGCACCAGCGCCACCGGCACCCCGGTGAATATCTGCATGTGCGTTGAACCATTCACCAGCGCCCCGAAAAAGACGGCTGCCAGAATCACACCCACGGGGTTCAAGCGTCCGAGCAGCGCAATGATCACGCCCGTGAAGCCGTAGCCCGTGGAAATATCCAGGCGCAATCGATGCTGCAATCCCGCGATTTCTCCTCCGCCCGCCAGCCCGGCCAGCGCGCCGCTGAGTATCATGACGATCAAAATGGTTTTTTTAATCTGGATGCCCTTGTACTGCGATGCCACCGGATTCACGCCGACCGCGCGAATGGTGTAGCCCAGTGATGTTTTCCAGATAATGACATACACCGCCAGCGCCGCAATCAGCGCATTGAAAAAGCCCAGGTGCAAACGACTGGAGAAGAAGCGCGGCAGATAGGTGATCGGCTCAAAACGCGCCGTCTGCATGAAGTAGGAACCGGGTTCCCGCCAGGGATTGCCGAGCAGATAAGAGAGCAGAAACGTAATGATATAATTCATCATGACGGTTACGATGATTATGTTGGCATTGAACCGCACTTTGCAGTACGCGGCAATTACCGCCCAGCATGCGCCGCTCAGCATCGCTGCAAGAAGAATCACGGCAATCAGCAGCCCGTACGGAAGCTTGTCGTTCAGGTTCATACTGACCCAGGCTGCCGCCATGGCCCCCGCAAAGAACTGACCTTCCGCTCCGATGTTCCACACCCGCGCACGAAACGCGACAATCATCGCCAGCCCGCACAGAATGAGCGGTGTGGATTGTACCAGCGTTTCCAGAAAGGCGTTTCTGCTTCCAAAGGCACCCTTGAAAAGTGCGGCATACGCCTCACCCACCCCGGCACCCGTACTCACGATCAGCAGCGCCCCGAGCAAAAAGGCGCCCGCCAGGGCAATCAATATGGAAAGAAACTGGATTAACCAGGAGACATGCGGCCGTTTTTCAAGCTTGTAGTAACCGATTTTCATGAAGCGATCCCCGCCATCAGCAGTCCTGTTTTTTCACGGGTAATTTCATGGACCCCGCAGTCTCCCATGATTCGCCCTTTGTAGATCACGGCAATCCGGTCGGACAGCGTAAACAATTCGTCCAAATCTTCGGAAATCAGCAGAATGGCGGCCCCGTCACGGCGCAGGTCCAGCAGGCGGCGATGCACATATTCAATCGCCCCCACATCCAATCCGCGCGTAGGTTGACTGGCAATCACGCACTTCGGGTTATTGGATAATTCGCGCGCAAGAATCACCTTCTGCAGATTGCCGCCGGAAAGCGTGGCAGTTCGCCCATCACAATGCGGAACGGCAATTTCGTAATCGGCAATCGCCCGTTCCGCAAACTGCCTTATGCTTCGCTTGCACAGCCACCCGGCCCGGGAGAACTGCGGTTGATTTTGACGCCCCAGGATAATGCTCTCCTGAACAGAAAAATCCATCAGAAGTCCCTGTTTAATGCGATCATCCGGAATGCCTGCCAATCCCGCCAGCATTCGCTGCGCCACGTTTTGACAGACCAAATCATTTTCCAAAAGCAGAATACGCCCTTCATCCACAGGCGAAACACCGATGATCGCATCATATAACGACCGCTGCCCATTCCCCCCAACACCGGCCAACCCCAGAATTTCATGCTCTCGAATCTGCAGGCTGATCCCATCCAGTTTCTTTGTTTTTGCAGCATTTCGGAGCGAAACACCCTCCAGGCGCAGGACGACATCCCCTGGAGCGAGCTGCTCCTTTTCCACGCGGAACACCACTTCCCGTCCCACCATCATCTGAGCCAGTTCCCGCTCATTCACACTCCGGGTATTCACCGTACCGATCAACTTTCCTTTCCGTAATACCGTGATACGGTCGGAAATATCCAGTACTTCGGCAAATTTATGGGTAATCAGAATCACGGAAAGCCCCTGTTTCGCCATGGCTTTGACCGTATTGAAAAGACCCGTAATTTCCTGCGGTGTGAGTACGGCGGTGGGTTCATCCAGAATTAACAGCTCCACACCCACATAAAGAGCCTTCAGAATTTCCACCCACTGCTGCTGACTGACCGAAAGCTCTTTGATCGCGGCGTGGATATTCAAATCAATGCCGTACTCATCGCACAGTTTCTGAATTTTCTTTTCAGCATCCGCCGTTTTCAGAACCAACCCTTTGTGCTGCGTCCCGATGATAATGTTTTCAACCACCGTCATCGGCGGCACCAGCACAAAATGCTGATGCACCATGCCTATGCCCATTTCAATCGCATCCCGGGGCGCAGACAGTTTGATCGGTTTCCCTTTAAACGTTATTGTGCCGCAATCCGGCTGATACGTGCCGTACAGACACTCCGCCATGGTGGATTTTCCGGCGCCATTTTCCCCAAGGAGACAATGAATCTCCCCTTTCCGAACCTCAAACGACACCTGGTCGTTGGCCTGGACACTGCTGAATTTTTTACAAAGGTTTTCGACACGAAGCAGAACCGGCTGCTCATCCGTTTCACGGCTTGTCACGGGGCTCTGTGTTTCGTTTTTCATATCTTTATCAGCCGTTTTTTTGCACAAAAAGCCGTCTCCCCGCCCGGCCGTCAAACCGGATTGATTTCCGTCCCGCATGATCCGTCACGGCAGGGGCGCTCGCCCCGCCGTGACGAAATGCCTTCACCCGACTAGTCGGAAAGAACCTGCACTTCGCTGAACGGCACTTTCAGCGATCCATCCATGATGCCCTGCCGGGCGGTATCGAATTTGGCCTTAACCTCCGCCGGAATTTTTTCAGCCAGTGTGGACGACAAGGCCACTCCGCTTCCGCCCTGGGCCATGCTGAATACGATTTCAGCCATCGGGCCATCATACGCTTTTCCGTTCACCACATGATCCCGCCATACATTGACGATGTACTGAATGGCCGGATCCCAGAGAGCCAGTGTGCATCCCAGAACCGCATCGGGTGCCAGCGAACTCTGATCCACGTAATGTCCGAACGCGAATACGTTCCTGTCCGCGCACGCTTCGAAAGGACCAAAGCGTTCCGCATAGATCACATCAGCTCCTGCAGAAATCTGCGCCAGGGCCGACTCCTTGGCTTTGGCCGGATCGAACCAGCTGTCGATGTAGGTCATCTTCACCTGGATCGCGGGATTCACCGATTTGGCTCCGGAAATGTATCCATTGATCGGCAGATTGACATTCGGAAACGGATAAGCCGCAACCGCACCAATGGTGTTGTTTTTGCTCATCATTCCCGCCAGCATCCCGAGCAGATAAGCCGGTTCATGCACATACATCTGCACCCAATAGACATTCCCGCCAAGCGGCTTATAGGCCGACCCCGCTTCCACCCAGCAGATGTCAGGAAACTCCTCATGCAGACTTTCCACCGCATCCGGATATTGCCCCTGACACCAGATGATGCCATACTCGCCGGTTTGCGCATAGGTGCGCAGTACGCGCTCCCCATCCGTCATGGCGACATTTTCCTGCACCTTCAGCTCCATGTTCAGTCCATGCGGCTTCAAGGCAATCACCCGGTCAAATGCCTGAATCGCGGCCGTGTTCCACGGTTCTTCCACGGTGGTGTTGGTGATCAAGGCCACTTTCAGTTTTTTGGGCTGCTCTGCCTGCACGACTGCCGCCGCACCTAACAAAACAAGCATGACCCAAAGTTTCCACGGTCCTTTGCTCATCATACACCTCCCGCTTTCTGTTGACTGTTATGGTTGCAGCCAATTCCGACGGACACGCCCGCGAGATCCTCTACACTCACCGATCAAAAAGGATCCATCGGCACGCCGAAGTCAATGGCTTCCTGTTTCACACGCTGATAGATCGCGTGATATTCCGGAGTCGGTTTGAAATTCCTGAGATCCCAAACCTCCTGAATGGGTTTTCCGATGTCCGGATCTTTGATCCGTGCTTCGTATTTCGGCAGGAAATGCTTCGCCAATTCAGCGACCTTCGAAAGCTCCATGCCCGAGGCCGCATGCGCCACTTCGGCGCAGAATCGGCATTCCAGTGGCGTGATGTAATCCTGCAGCTTGCCGCCTGCCGCGCGCGGGCCGGTGGAAAAGGAAGCACCCGATGCAGCAATCACGGCCACCCCCACCAGGATTTCATACAAAAAGGCTTCCGTGCCCGGTCCGGACACTTCGTTGGCTATGCCGTGCGTCAGGATATGCGTATTCCGACTCAGCGCCTGATGCGTCACGCTCAATGCCCACAGGCCCTCGCGGTTCACATTCGCCAGGTAACGGATGTCGTAAATTTCTCCGCCGCCGACACTCGCCTGCAGCACGGCATACTGAAGCAGCGCACAGGCAATACAGGACAGCACGGCGCCTTCCGCCGGACCCGGCATACCGCCGATCATGGCCGGCGATCCCGCAAAAACCAAGCCGTCCATCGCCAGCGTATGCACCACTTTGTGCAGCGTCTGATTGTTCACCTTTAACTCGGACGGGAACAAAATCAGCGAAAGGTCGGTGTTATAGAAACCGCCCTTGGTGCCATAGCAGAACTGACCAAACTCCGTGACCGCCGAGATATTGCCGATGCCCGGCATCCCTTCGCGCCCGCCCTGCTTGCGCAACTCCCGGTGACGGCGCCCCTGCACGTAACCCAGCAGCGTTTCCGATGGCGTACCCGGCATGACATCCAGCCCAAACACGGAAACCAGCGACCCGCCTTCGAGCAAATCCACTTCTTTCTGCCGTACAATGCCTTCAATGTAGTATGGCCACACGTCTTCAGAAATCGTGATGCCCAGCGAGGCGCCAAACATCATCGGATAGGGATCCGACGGGGTTCGCGACTTCATGATGCGCTTATCTTTTCCAAAGCCGAGTTCCAATTGCGAAGGCGCGTGTTTCAACGCACTGCGCAGCTCATCTTCGGAAATTTTTATAATACGTTCGGTCGGCTCGCACAGCATACCCAGTTCCAGTGCCAGCTCGAAACCGGCTTTGAAAAAGGTATCGGCCAGTGCCGGATCCAAATTGACCGGCTGCTCCGGATTCATCGTCTTTTCCAGGCCATACTTTTTCAGCATGGCCCGGACTGTTCGCGGAATCCGCTTCACGTCCCATTCTTTGAGCGGACAATATTCCCCACTGTTTGTACGGCGCAGAATTTCAACAATATCAGGCTTCTGGTGCATGGTGACTCCTTGGTTCGGATTTTACAGGGATGAGATAGCTGATGATCAAGCCTTGCTCTGAAGCGCATTGATAATCAGCGGTTCGGCCAGCGGCGCTTTTGCGCTGGAAGCCAACAGCTCCCGGCAACAGGCCACGGCATCCTTGGCATCACGTCCGTAGGCATCCGCCCCCACTTCGCGGGCCCACGCCGGAGTCACCGGCCCTCCGCCAACCAGCACATAGGTTTTTTCACGCAGACCGCGCGATTTGAGATTGTCGACGATTTGCCGGTAAAATGGACGGGAGGTGGTCAGCAGCGTGGAGATCACAATGAAACGCGCATCCTGCTCCGCCACCGTATCCACAAAACGCTTGGGGCTCACATCGCAACCCAGGTCAATCACCTTCAACCCCTGGGCCGCCAGAAAAGCGGAAACAATGTTCTTTCCGATGTCATGCAAATCGCCGGACACCACGCCGATAACGGCGGTGCCATGCAAACCATCCGCACGTTCCCCGGCAGAAAGTTTCGGCATGATGACGTCGGTCGCGGCACGCGCTGCGTCTCCCACGAGAATGAGTTCAGGTAAAAAGCATTCGCCGTTTTCAAAATCCTTCCCGATTTTTTCCAGCGGCTGCTGAATGCCCTCATTGATCAGTTGAATGGGCGCCACACCGGCTTCCAACGCCTCGCGGGCGGCCAGAGCGGCATCATCCTCTTCCCCTTCGAGAATAGCTGCTTTTAATCGGTCAAGATACGCTGCACTCATCGGACGAGCTCCTCCTATGAAGTGCCAGGTTTCAACGGATTCCGTTTCGGTTTTAAACTGACAACTGGTTTCTCTTGCAAATACTGCCCGCATCCTGCAGGCAATGTCAAGTTTCAAGTCCCTTAGACACGTATCTATATACCGGATCCGTAGTTATTTTTTCAATTTATTTTCAATTTTCATTACATAACCGCGGTTACGCGGCGTATCCTCTTCCGCTGAACGCAATGGAATCAATGCAATTATCCGCCGGAGGGATTCTCATGCTATTCAAAAATGCCACACTGATCACCGTCAATCCGCAACGGCATATCATTGCCAACGGTGCACTTCTCACCCGCGAAAAACAGATTGCCGATCTGGGAAAATCCTCCGAACTTTTAGAAAAATATCCCGGCGAAACCGTGATCGACTGTCATGGGTGGATTCTCATGCCCGGACTGATCGACACGCATGTGCATACCGCTCAGGCCATGATCCGGGGCTGTGCGGATGACCTCAGCCTGATTGACTGGCTTTTCAAGCGGGTATGGGTGCTGCAAGGCAATTACGACGCCGATGATGGACGCACCAGCGCCTCTCTGTGCGCGCTCGAAATGATCAAATCCGGAACCACCGGATTCATCGAATGTATGCTCGCGGAACGCTACGGCTTTGACGGCGTGGCCCATGTGGTGGAGCAATCCGGCCTGCGCGCCGCCATCGGAAAAATTGTGATGGATAAACCCGCCTACGCCAAATCCGAACTGACGATGTATCCGGGCATGGTGGAAGCCGACGGTCACCGCTGCATCGAAAACACACTCCACATGTATGACCGCTGGAACGGCGCGGCAGATGGACGCATCCAGGTTTGGTTCGGGGCACGCACCCCCGGCGGCGTCACACCGTCGCTCTTTGACGAGATGGCCCTCCTGGCCCGTGAACGCAACATGGGAATGACGGTTCATAATTCGGAAGTCATGCAGGATCTCGACTTTGCACGCTCCGTCGGGTGCCGTTCCGCGCTGGATTTTCTGCTGAAGCACCACTATCTGGGCCCCCGAACGGTTCTCGCGCATTGTGTATGGACCGATGAAGAAGACTGGCGCGTCATGCAGGAAACCGGGACGCACGTCTCGCACAACCCGGCATCCAATTCTAAAACCGCCGCCGGCATTGCACCCATCCGGGGGATGCTGGATGCGGGCGTCAATGTGGCGCTGGGCTGCGACGGCGGGCCCAGCAACAACACCTACGACATGATCCGCGATATGCGCATGGTCAGCTATTTGGCCGCTCTGAAACAGAATGATCCCACCGCGCTGCCTGCCGAGACTATTCTTGAAATGGCCACCATTAACGGCGCCAAAGCCATGGGAATCGCCGACCAGTGCGGCTCACTGGAAGTTGGGAAAAGGGCCGACTTCATTCTGATCAATACCGATGCGCCGCACCTCACGCCCATTTGGGATCCGGTTTCCGCAGTGGCCTACTCGGCACACGGCTCCGATGTGGATACAGTGGTTATCGACGGCGACCTCGTTATGCGGCATCGCAAGGTGCTGACGCTGGATGAGGAATCCATCGTGGAAGAGGCCTGTGTTCGTCAACGCGCATTGGCCAAACGCAGCGGACTGGAGATTAAACCCCGCTGGCCGGTTCTGTGAGCCAGGCACCGTGTCCATGATTGACTGCGTCCGCCGCTATCCGCGCCATGTGGTCTGATCCACCGTGGATTTAAAATCGGCGGTAACCACTGTCGGAACGGGCTGATCCTGAACGCTGCCGACGTCCTCCGGCGACGGTTTGCCGACGTAAAGAATGCGCTGCATCGGGCATTTTTGCATAGCCATGATGGAGGCATTCATGGTCTCCGGGTTGTACTCTTCATAATTGATCGTCGGCAGATTGTTTTCCACACGAATGGCCCCGCCCGATGCCCGCTCGCAGGCACGACAGCCTATGCATCCCACTTCGCATACCTCACGCACTTCTTTGCCCATATCTTTGTTGGAGCAGGAAATCACCAGCATCCGTTCCTTCTTGAACGGAACCATATTGATGATATTGCGCGGGCACGCTCCGGCACAGGCGCCGCATCCGGTACACTTCGTATAATCCACGGTCGCCAGGCCGTTTTTCACATGAATGGCATCAAACGCACAAACCTGTTCACAATCGCCGAATCCCAGACATCCGTACGTACACGACTGCACACCGCAAACCAGATTGGCGGCCGCGCAGGTTCGTTCGCCCCGATAATCCATACGTCCCTTACGCTGACCATAGGTGGCCCCGCAATGCACCACCGGACGATACGGCCACGAGGCCTCGAGCGTGACGCCGAGAATCTCGGCAACTTTTGCGGCGACCTCTTCGCCGCCCACCGTGCATTTATCCGGCTGAGCCGCGCCGGAAGCCACGGCCTCGGCATACTCGTTGCAACCCACATATCCGCACCCGCCGCAGTTCGCTCCCGGAAGCACTCCGTTAATTTTTTCCACAAGCGGATTCACAGGCACATGAAAGGCTTTATTGGCCCATCCCAAAATGAGCGCGCCCGCCACGGACAAAACCAGCATGATCACTGCCGCTACAAAAACGATATCCATGTTTCACTCCTTGAGAGAACGATTACGCCTCATGCGCCGGCGCTTCGTGTTGCGGGGATGAAACAGGTGCCGATTCCTGTTGCCCGGCCCAGCGCTTCAAAGCCTTCTCCATGCCGCGATCCACCCCGGTAAACCCCATAAAAGCCAGTGACAGGATTCCCGCCACCAAAAGCGTAATCCCGACTCCGCGCAGACAGCCGGGCACATCGCAGAGATCCAGTTCCTCGCGTATCCCCGCCATGATGATGATCGCGAGGGTGAATCCCGCACCCCCGCAAAAAGAGTACGTTACAGCTTCCAGCAGCCCCCATCGATCGGCCGGATTCTCCACTCCGGAAACATGCGCCATGATGTTCAGGCAGGCAAAGAGAATGCAGCAATTCGTGGTGATCAGCGGCAGGTAAACACCAAACGCCTTATACAGCGGAGGGAAATATTTCCGCATGTACATTTCCACAAACTGCACAGATGCCGCTATGACGAAAATATAGACGATATAGCTCAGCACCGAAAGGTCCATGGCGTGTCCGGTCAGCCACAGGGGAACCGCCGCGCCCGGACGAAGCACATAATTGGTGAGCGCCCAGCACATCATGGCGGCAATGGTAATCACAAAGGTCACTGCACACCCCATCCCGAACGCCACATCCACCCGTCGGGAAACCCCGATGAACGGACAGATCCCCACAAAGAAGTGCAGGACGAAGTTATTCACGATCGCCGCACTGATCGCAATCAGCATAATCGAAACGAAATAATCCATCGTCATCCCCTTTTATTTGGAGCGTTGAGCGCGCAACTCACCGATCCGATTCACAATGCCCAGCAGAATGCCCAGCGTGAAAAATGCGCCCGGAGGGAGCACCATCACCACCCACGATGGCCATCCAAACGGTGAAAGCACCGGCAGCCCCATCCAAGTGCCCGATCCCAGAATTTCACGCACGGTGGCCAGACTCGCCAGCGCAAGCGTGAAACCAAGCCCCTGCCCCAATCCGTCAAACAACGCCGTGACCGGACCCTGTTTGGAGGCGCATATTTCCGCGCGGCCGATAATGATGCAGTTCACCACAATCAGCGGCAAATAAGGGCCCAACTGCTTGCTCATGGCATACAGATAGGCGGCCACCACCTTGTCCGCGACCGTCACAAAAGCAGCGATGGTCAATGTAAAAACCAGAATGCGCAAATACGGCTTCAGCAGTCCGCGGATGAGGCTGATAATCACATTGGAACAGACCAGGACAAACATGGTGGATACCGCCATGGTCAGCGCGGCCTGCATACCGTTGGTCACGGCCAGGGTCGGGCAGGTGCCCAGGACCTGGCGGTACACGGGATTCTCGGGCAGTATACCCCGGAGAAAACGTTCAAGCGGTGTGGGTCCCTGATCAGTGTTCATTGGGCCTCCTTCTGCATGGCAAGCTGAGCGCGAAAACTACGCACGGCGCGATTCACAATATCCACCACGCTGTCGGATGAAATCGTGGCCCCCGTGACCGCATCAATCTTATTATTATTCACTGCCGCTTCACGATTTTTGGTTACCGCGAGCGGTTCCAGGGCAGATTTCCCGACAAACTGTGCGCGATAGGTGCCCTCACCATCATCGACGATTTTGTTGCCCAGCCCGGGAGTCTCATTTTGGAACAGCACATACAGCCCCGTGATGATAGACGCATCGGAATTCAGTCCGATCAGCAATTCAATACGGTCGGCAAAGCCCTGACCGGAAGCCGCCACCACCCATCCGGCCTGTTCGTTCTGCGCGGTCCATGTTTTATACACCAGCAATTCGCCATACTGTTCCGGATCGCCCCGCACGGCGCCGGGCGTCAGGTTCGGAATCTGACTCATGGTATCCGCGTTTTTGTTCTCCTGAATTTTTCCGCTGAGCCCCTTTTGAACACCGGAAAGCCCGGCGCCAAAAAGTACTGCCAGCAGCAGAATCAACCAACCATCCCTGATATATGTTTTCATATGGGGTCATTTCATATGGGGTCAGCCCTTGACATTTGACATTCTCATTTTTTACGCGGCACAGGCCCGCCCACGGGCATCGGAACGGTCCACCGATTAATCAACGGCGTTACCGCATTGGCGAGCAACACCGCAAACATGACGCCTTCCGGATATCCGCTGAGTGTTCTGAGCAACATAACCATTGCGCCGATAAAGGCACCAAAGATCCAGCGGCCCTTCGGAGTGACCGGGCTGGTAACCGGATCTGTCGCGATATAAAAGGCCCCGAACAGGGCGGCCCCGGACATGATTTCGTGAAGAACCGCAAGCACGTTGAAATGAGCGATCAGGCCGCTGATCAGCGCCATGGTTCCGATCATGGCGGCGGGGATTTGCCAGGCGGCCGTACGCCGGATGCACAGATAGGCGCCTCCCAGCAAACAGGCCAGCGCACTCGTTTCTCCGACGGACCCATTGGTGGTTCCCAGGAAAAGCGCACGGAGCCCCGTGGTGATGCCCTCCATTTTAAAAAGAGTCAACGGGGTGGCGGCCGTAAGGGCATCCACATGACTTCCCGCCACTATGTAGGCAGAGGCGCCCATCATCGAGGGAAACGCAATCATGACAAATGCCCGACCGACCATGGCCGGATTAAAAAGGTTGCAGCCCAACCCGCCGAAAATGATTTTCCCAATGCCGATCCCCACGAACGAGCCGATCACGGCAATATACCAGGGGGCGGAGGCCGGCAGGGACAGCGCCAGAATCACGCCGGTGATGGTTGCCGAGCCGTCTTTCAAACTGAATGTTTTTTTTCGCATCCCGGTGAATACCGCCTCTGCGAGCCAGGCACTTCCAACGGCCACCAGGATCTGTTTGGCCCCAGCCAGGCCAAACACCAGTACCCCCGCGAGCATCAAAGGAATCAGGGCGATCAGCACATCCGTCATGATACCGGCTGTTGTCACGGCGGCATGGGCATGAGGACTGCATGCGACCTCATACACTGTTTTATTTTCGTCATTCACGGCCATACTTTCAATCCTCACTGTGTTTTCTGTCAGCCCGGTGTTTTTTTTATTTAGTCTCGGGGCATCTGCACTTTGCCCATACGGATCAACTGTACCAGCGGAATAGACGCCGGACAAACGTAAGCGCAACATCCGCATTCCATACAGGCCGTGAGATGATATCGTTTGGCCACCAGCCATTCCCGGTGGCGTACGGCCATCGCCAAACGCGTGGGGATCAGATTCAGCGGGCAGGCATCCACACAGCGCCCACAGCGTATGCAGGATGTTTCCTCCGCCATTCGGATATTTTTCTCTGTGAGCAGCAGAATGCCCGACGTACCTTTCGTAACGGGAATATCCGTCGTATTCACCGCAAACCCCATCATGGGTCCTCCGGAAATGATACGTGTCGTATCGGCGGTCATTCCTCCGCAGTAATCAATGAGCGCCCTGTAACTGATCCCGATGGGCACCAGAAGATTCTTCGGCTGCCGGACGCCTTCTCCCGTGACCGTCACCACCCGATGCGTAAGATTCCGCCCCCGCAGCACGGCGCCCGCCACAGCCATAGCCGTACCCACATTGATGACCACCACCCCGACATCCAGGGGCAAACCACCGGTTGGCACGGCTCTTCCCGTAACCGCCGGCACGGTTTGGCGTTCGCCACCCATGGGATACTTGGTTTCTAAAACTGCAATCCGCACGCCGGTTCCCGCAGCGGCCGTTCGAAGCGATTGAATGGCCTCCGGCTTATTATCTTCAATCGCGATGACCGTTTCCCGCACGCCGCAGCTTATGGCCGCAATCAGCGCGCCGGCGATTACGGCGGCGGGTGCTTCGATCATGATTCGGTAATCCGCGGTCAGATACGGCTCACACTCGCAGCCATTCAGCAGGAGAATTTCCGCCGGTTTTTTGGCATTGCGCACCAACTTGACGCTCGTGGGAAAAGCCGCTCCGCCCAACCCGACGATGCCCGCCTCCCGCACCCGCATTGTAAGCGCTTCCGGGGACCACTCTTCCAGTTTGTCCAGCGCCCAGTTGCCTCCGAGCACTTCGTCATACAGCGCCTGCCCTTCCAGTTGTTCGCCCTCCGCCTGGATCGGAAGCATATTGACGTGGCGCGCATTCGGCAGCGTCACCACACTCAATTTTCCCACCACGCCATTGAGGCTGGCATGCACGGGCGCGGACACCGGAGCATCCGCATCGCCGACACGATCCCCCACCCGCACGGACTGCTTTTGGGTCACCGTCGTTTTGCACGGCGCGCCGGTATGCTGCAAAAGAGGAATAATCACCTCGGAAGGCGCGGGGACGACTTCGATTTTCTGATCCGCCGAAAGCCATTTGCTATCGGGCGGATGTACGCCGCGGGCAAAACTTCCCTTGCCCGGAAAACTGCTCTTGGCACTCATTTCGTCTTTTGCACCTTTCGATTGAAAATACGCCGAAAGATCATCGGCAATACAGCCAGGAGAATCAGGAAGCTGCCGATCACCATACCCGTACTCCGCAGACCGTGGTCATGCGCAAAAAAGGAGATCCCCAACAGCGCCAGCAATGGGAGGATAAAAACCAGCCCGGCCATCATCACCAAACGCAGCCCGAACGGCGCATCCCCCGCAGGCGTACAATCCACCGACGAACACCCGCTGCAACCTCCTCCGCACGACCTTTTTTCCGCATGTCTGCCACTGCATGTCATTTTTAATAATTCCCATTGATTCAACCCTGACCGAACGGCCTTGAACGCGGCCGCGTATAATCAGCAAAATAAGCGAAAAATCAAGCATTCTCTTTGCGCACCACAGGCCGCCGGCGCATCTGGAAGTGCTTGACTCGAATACCCACCCCGTCCGGGAGAGCCGAGGGTGTTTATTCCCGTCTTCCCGTGTTCATTCGATCCCGGTCCCGGCTCCACGCCCCCCTCCGGAGACATCACGGAAAACAAAGCGAAGGTCCCCAATTCGCAGATGCGCACTGGAAAAATGAACTCCGACCTATTCCTTTACAAAAGCATTTCTACAGCGTATTAACTCCAAGGTGTAACGTTTTAATCGCCGGATAAGCTGAATAACTGAACCTGGAGGTGTATCATGACGGCCATTTTTAGTCTTTTTTTTAACCATCAACGGTTAAGCGCTCTACTCCTCGCGGCGCTCTTCGGCTCCGCATCACACGTTCTGGCCGCCGACTTCACCGTCGCCAACACCTACCACTGGCCCACCAACGGCGCACTGAACGCCGTGGATGATCTCTGGATCAACACCTCCGCCACGCCGGAAAATTCCACCACCAATGCCTTCGTCGTGTATTCCGTGAACGGCAGCACCAACTGGAATACCACCGTAATGTCCGCCGACGACACCGTCACCTCCGCCGACGGCTGGCACGCCAACCTTGGTAAGTTTCCCGGCGGCGCCACCATTAAATACGCCATCTGCGTGCAGGGAGCCTCCGGTGATGTCTGGGATAACAACAACAATAACGACTTCACCGCCACCGTGAATGCCGGAGCCGCTTCCTCGGTTTCCTGGACGCCCGAAACGCCCGATAACTGCCTCGGCAGCACCGTCACCGTCACCTACGCCCCAAACAGCGGGGCCCTCTCCGCCGCCTCCGCCGTCACCATGATCTACGGCTGCTTCTACGCAACCACCACCAACTGGGCCGGAGCCCCCATGACAGCCACCGGCCAAAACTGGACCGTCACCCTCAGTATTCCCAGCGATTGCCTCGCCATTGAAATCTGCTTCACCGACGGCAGCGGAAACTGGGATAACAACACCTCCTCCAACTGGACCATCACCCTCGCCCCCTGCGAATCAGACGATACCGATGGCGACGGCATGCAGGATGAATGGGAATCCAAGTATGGATTCAACCCCAACAGCCCGTCGGACGCCTCAGCCGATACCGACGGCGATGGATTCAGCAACCACCAGGAATATGTCGCCGGCACCAATCCCACCAATGCCCTTTCCTCCCTCGCCCTCAGCCACAGCCTTCTGGAAAACGGATCGATCCGACTGCTCTGGCCCGTGGCCGACACCGGACGCCGCTACACCCTTTACCGTTCCACCAATCTGACCTCCGGCCCCTTCACCCTCGTTCAAAGCAATATCGTCGGCGCGCTCCCGCAGTCCGGCTATACCGACACCTTCACCACCAACCACCCCAGCGTGTACTACAAGCTGCGCGCCGAAATTCCATCCGGCGGAATCGTGGTTGAATCCGTCACCATCTCCGCCTCGCCTGCCGGCGGTTCATTCTCTGATGGCGACAGCAACGGCATTCCGGTCACGCTCCGCGTCAGCGGCGTGAATGTGTCATACGCCACCTACGCCATCCAGAGCGGCAGTCCCGTTTTCTACACCAATGGAACCGTCATCACCTTCGGAGCCGACATGAACGTAGGCGACTACCGGACCCTCACCCTCTACGGCGAAACCGCCGGCGGCATCACCACCCAAAAAATGTACACGTTCTCCGAAAGCACCTCCGCCACGCCCGTCACCTGGTTCGGCGGTTCCGCCACTGATCCCACCTCCGGAAACTGGGACGCCGAAGAAACCCTCACCATCTCCTTCAAAACAGCCCCCATCGGAGCCGCCGCGTCCGCCGGCATCGTCTACTCCTCCGATGGCGCCACCTGGAGCAGCGCCGCACTGACCAAAACCGGAAGCAATGCCACCAATGACCTCTGGTCCATCACTCTCAGCGCCTATCCCAAAGGAACCACCATCCGCTTCGCATTCGTCGTCACCGACGCCGAAGGTACCCAGCAGTGGGACAACAACAATTCCGCCAACTACAGCATCCGCGTCAATTCCGACTTTGAACCCGGACCCGACAAGCCCTACTCCACCAACCCCACCCTCGGCGCCTTCCGCTCATCGGGAATCACCATCGACGGCGCCAACACCGCCGGCGAATGGTCCGACTCCATGCTGATTGCCCTTGATGTGGCCAATGACGACCCCCGCACGCTCGGCAGCAACTGGACCACCCACGAGGCTCCCCTCGACTTCTCCCACCTCTGGGCCTGTTGGGATGACAA
This sequence comes from uncultured Verrucomicrobiota bacterium, assembly GCA_964542025.1. Taxonomy (GTDB): domain Bacteria; phylum Verrucomicrobiota; class Kiritimatiellia; order RZYC01; family RZYC01; genus JAQVYB01. Next base: position 17,407 of record CAZISY010000001.1, on the reverse strand, counting down.
CTATCTGTACGTCGCCTGGCAACTCGTGGACATCACCGACGCCATCGACGGCGCCAACGCCGGCAGCGGCGACCCCATCAGCCGCAATGACGGCATTCTCCTCTGGATGGTGCTCGACACCGAATCCGGCGGCGCCACCAACGATATGTGGAATAAAAAACAGACGTGGGGCGGAGCCGACCAACCCGACTACATGATCTACATGGCCGGCAGCCTCTGGCAGGGCTACATCTCCCATCAGAGCGGCGGAGTGTTCCCCGTCGATTCCGGCGAGTACTACTCCTGCGCCGCTCGCAGCATCACCTACGACAACGGCGCACTGCTCGTCCCCTCCATCCTCTACGGCGTATCCGACTGCGACAACCGCAACAACGGAGAATCCGCCCTGCAGAACTTCCTCACCAGCGGCCACAACAACACCAGCCGTGACAGCTTCTACGAAATTAAAATCCCCCTCGCTTCCATCGGACTCACCCGCGCCACCCTTGAAGCCGGCGGCATCGGCGTGATGCTCGGCGCCGGGTCCACCTCCGCCATGGATACCATTCCCAACGATGCCGCCACCACCGATACCCCGGGCGTGGAATCCTATAACTCCTCCTTCGAGTGGAGCGATACCGACCACTACACCGCGCCCTTCGCCCGCATCGCCGCGCCCTGAAGCTGAAAACACCCGTCCGAAACGCGGGAAATGGGTTGAATTGGCAGGCATCATCGCTATGATGCCTGCCAATACTTTTTTCATATCATCAGGAGTGGTGAACAATGAGTCGTTGTTTGGTTACAGGCGCCGCCGGATTTATCGGATCACACCTCACGGAAACCCTGCTCGCGCACGGACACGAAGTCGTCGGGGTGGATGCCTTCATTCCCTATTATCCGCGCCCCATCAAAGAAACCAACCTCACCGAAATACTCAAAAACCCCCGCTTCACCTTCCATGAAGCCGACCTGCGAAACCCTGTCCCCGATCACCTCGCGGAAGGATGCGACGTCATTTTCCACCTGGCCGCCATGGCCGGCCTCATGCTGAGCTGGAGCGACCTTGAACTCTACTCCTCCTGCAATCTCATCGCCACTCAGCGCATGCTCGACACCACCCGCAAACACAAAATCCCCCAGCTCATTCATGTCTCCACCTCCAGCGTATACGGCAAACAGGCCACCGGCTCCGAAGACTCCCCCCTCGCCCCCTTCTCCCCCTACGGCATCACCAAACTCGCCGCCGAAAACCTCTGCCGCGCCTACGAAGTCAACTTCGGGCTCCCCATCACCATCCTCCGCTACTTTTCCGTCTACGGTCCCCGCCAGCGCCCCGATATGGCCTACAACATCCTCATCCGCGCCCTGATGGAACACACACCCTTCAAACAATACGGCGACGGCGAACAGACGCGCAGCAACACCTACGTGGCCGACTGCGTACAAGCCACCCTCCTCGCCTGGCAGCATCGCGAAAAAGCCATCGGCCAAACCTTCAACGTGGGCGGCGGCGAAACCGTATCCCTGAATCAGGTCGTCGCCCTCCTCCAGGAACTCATCGGCGAACAGGCCATCATCGAGCGGTTCCCCATGCGTCCCGGCGACCAGAAACACACCTCCGCAAACATTGAAAAAGCCAGGCGACTCCTCAACTACTCGCCCACCACCACCGTCCGCGAGGGACTCGCCGCCCAGGTCGCCTGGCAAAAGAATCGCCCGTGAAACGCCCCCCGGATTTCCAATGATTGGAAAAACAGCCCGAAAAGTTTCCAACGATTGGAAATTCTCCGCAGACGTGTCGCGCCGTAGTTCCGTCAGAACGAAGGCGGATTGCACAGATTTGAGATGCGGAGAGTGTTAACCGCGACTGAGCGCCAATGGGCGCGAATAAAGGAATTGATGGAGGGTTGCGCTCTGTCGCAACCGGTTTGATTACCTCTTCGTTACCTTCGTTTCCTTCTGTTCAAAAATCCAAATGCTCTCGATCCTGTCAAAAAAGGTAACTCAAAAGGTTCGTTTTCTCTGTTCAGAATCACATTCACACCCGCTTCGCTCAAGGGCGCAAAGGCAACGAAGCAAGGATACCCATTCTCGCCGGCCGGAACACAGAGGCCGCCGCCCGGCAAGCAGGAACGGTGAAGTTAATGGAGGACCTTATTACGAATGCGCGAAAATATCTGAACACTGCCTGGATACTACCCTTCCAATCATTGGAAAACGGGTTGAGAAAACTTCCAATCATTGGAAACTTTTTGAACGAATTTTCCAACCATTGGAAAACGTTTAGAAAGCCTCTTTCGTCCAACAAGGATTTCGATTGCCGGCTGTCGCCGCGAAACATGCGGAATGTTCTTCTCAGCAGAATCAATGACCAAAGACCACCACGCTCCTCCAACGAATCAGAAAGCAACGAATGAAGGACTCATTAGTAACTTAAAATCTCACTCCCGACGGAAAAACGAGATTTCCACTGCGCCAAACTCTCCATTGTATTTTTCACCACCCGCTGGCGCTGGAGGGCACGGAGACACGGAGCAGCAAAACGCAAAGGACGTCGTCCACAGATTGCACCGATTTTCACAGATTATGACCCCTCTGGAGGGCCGCTGGCCTCAGTCCTATATTTTAATAATTTCAATTTGCAGGCGTGCATCGTAGCCCTATTTTCTTTTTTCGCGGGTTCAACATGCCGCAGCCGATCCGAGAAGAAACGAGCCAACACCCCTGAGCGGGTGCAGGCATATAGCCCAGGTTCGGCAGACCCTGGGGTTCTGATTCCCCTGTGCCCCATGCCCCCCAAACGGGGTGCCGGAATATCTTTCGGTGCCATCATGGGTTGGAAAAATGACAACATTCGTCTTTTCATCACCGCTGCCCCGTTTTTCTTTTACGATAGAACCAGCATGAAACCAACCCCAACACCCCCAACCCGACCGTCCCCGGCTCCGGGATCAAATAAACTAAACGAAGACCTCGCGCATCGGAATCAATCGCCGGATCGCGGGAAATATCGCCGTCATGGGCCAAATAAGAGTCTGCGGTACTGTAGGTTCCGCCGTAAACCGCTCGATTAGCCCCCTGACCGGGAGGATTGAGTGAATCCGTCCATTCCTCGACATTCCCCCCCATGTCGTATACCCCATACGCACTATACCCCGTCGTCTCGCCGATGGAGGTAAAACATACATTTCCCTGCCATTGGGGGCTGGATCCAAAATTCATCTCTCTGGGCGTGGTTTCATCGGTGGGGTATTCGACCGTGTCCCTGCCGTTGGGATATTTATTGTAGCTTCCCGTTTCCGGGTCGTAGTAGGCTGCCTTGTGCCATTCGTCCTGCGAAGCCAGCACCCAGGAGGCCCCTTCATTACGGGTCAACCAAACACCACCGCTTAATGTATAACTTCCATCTTCCGTATCCCCGTCGCACTGACCATTGTGCAACCAGTTCGCCAGGCGAAGGCCATCATAGAAATTTAACATTCTCACCGGCTGGTTTTCTCTTCCGGAAACAGCCGTATACGTATAGGTGCCGTCTTCGCCGGCCCGGTTGATAATCGCGCCACCTATAATCCCAGGCGCACCAGCCATTCGACTGTCGTACAACCCATACGGATCACTGGCCGCCTTCGCATTCAGGAATTCCACATACTGCGCAACCGTCACCTCATACTTGCTGATCTGATAAACATAATCTACTGCGCCTACCACCACATCCGGGTCCGGGTAAGGATGATCCGGCACATTGCCCGGATTGCCGATAGTGGTCATATTAAACACCAATTCCGCCAAGGCGGATGGCCCCGCACAAACGGACAGGAATAGAGCCACGCACCTGATTATTCGGATATTCAATACCGTATTCATGGTTAACCCGATGATTTCCGCCTGCGCATATAACAAATCCCCATCATGCCAACAACCAGCAGCCCGACCGTCCCCGGCTCCGGGATCAGGTAGACCAGCCGAAACCCAAGACCTTCGCTGGAAAGATCAGGATTTTCCGATACTTCTCCAGGCCGGGAAAGACTTGATGCCAACGAAGAAAATGATCCCCCACGCACCTTGCGATAGAACCCATTTCCCGGCGGATTGAGCGTATCGGTCCATTCCCTGACATTGCCTCCCATGTCGCAGACCCCATAGGCGCTCTGTCCCGTCGTTTCACCGGTGGACGTGAAACACACGTTACCGTACCACTCATATTGACTCCCCCCGAAATTCTGCTCTCTCGGGGTCGTTTCATCCGTGGGATACTCAATGGCATCGCGCCCATTGGGATATTGCCGGTATTCCTCCGCCTCCGCATCATAATACGCCGCCTTGAACCATTCATCCAGCGACGGCAGCACCCAGGAAGCCCCCTCATTGCGAAGCAACCAGACCCCGTCGCTGATCGTATAGGAGCCGGCTTCCGTATCCCCGGCGCCCTGCCCGTTGTGCAGCCAGTTACAGAATCGGAGCGAATCAAAAAAACTCACCATGCGAACCGGCTGATTCTCTTTGCCCGAAACCGCCGTATACGTATAGGATCCCGATTCCCCGCTGCGGAGAATGAAACTTCCACCGACCAAATACCCACTTTCCATATCCGGGTGATACAAATCATATGGATCGCTCGCCGCCTTCGCATTCAGAAACTCCGTGTATTGCCCCACCGTTACCTCGTAGGTGCTGATCTGATACACGTAGGATACCGCGCCAATGTGGAAGGATGTATCCATATAGGGCGTATCCGCTGCATTCCCCGGATTCCCTATCGTGATCATGTCGCAAACAATGTCCGCATGCAGGGTTGCACACACACCAAGCAGGCACCCGGCAACTATTAACATGCGGACACATACGGTCATTATTCCGGCTCCCCAAATTCGTCTCGTATACTACACTTGATATATTCCAATCCGATAATGCCATCCGTCGTGTTATTACTTTGGAAATCAATATGCGGATGGAGTCCATGCGCAAACACCTGCGCATAGTTCGTCATACCGTGATTGGCGTTCAGGATCATGACGCCATCATAATACACGCGATTCCCACTGCAGCACCATTCGGAATGGAAAGCCATTGTATGCCTGACAGGCTGACTACAGCCGTCAAGGTGTCCCACTTGGATTCATACGTGCTGAGTCGTATAGTATATCCACCCGTGACGTCCTGCTCAAAAGATGGAACCAGATCACAAATGAATCGCCCATCATCACAAATCCCCTCAAGCGTAACGAAGTGAAACAAAAGCAGCGCATAAATGAGCGCGGTCCCATTTCTTGAACGCATCATAACGAACAAACTCCTTTGTGGTATTACAACAGAGGGAATGGCTTGGTGCCCTTGAAATGAATGAGATACAAGCGGCATCCGGCGTCCCCACACACAATCTTGTTTGACTAAGCAACTCAAACCGCCTGTTTGTCAAACATTTTCATGGTTTTGTCATTCTTTACGTACGGCCACGCGTTTCGGGGAGGAGGACCGTCGCCATACATTTCAACATTCATCAGCATTTTTTTCCTTGCGTTTAATGTTTAAATACCTACTCTCCAAACAGTGTTCGTGTTGTGTGTTCGCTGGCGTCCGGTGTTGTTGGCGCTTTAAAACAGCATAAGGAGGATGAGATGAGAATAGCTGGTTGTTTAATGGTTATGGTTTGTGCATTAACCATTTCTGCTCAGGCAAATCTTCTGGTGAATCCCGGGTTTGATGGTCCCGGGGTGTCGTATAACAGCTGGGCAACAGGTTGCGACGTAACGAATTGGTATGGATGGGGTGCTCAGACCTCTGATTCCGGATATGGTGTCGCTCCTCAGGCCGGAAGTAATGCCGTTATGCTGTTCACTTGGAGCGGCGGTGCCCCTAATAGCGGAGTGGAACAAAAACCAAACGTAGTCGCGGGAACGTCCTATAATCTTTCACTCTACTACGCCATTGAATTTTCCGGCTTTACCGGCACATTAGTCGGAACATTCAACTGGAATGGATCATCGGGGTTGATTTCCTCGAATGCTGCCGCGATCAACTATGCCGGTTATACCCCCGCGCAGTGGAATCAAGCCACACTCTTTGATCCCGCAGGCATCGTTGCCCCAGTGGGTGCCACATATTGCGAAGTTAATTTCCAAGCGCTCAATGGCGGTGCGACCATGTACATCGACACCTTCGATTTCGCTGCCGTCCCCGAGCCGGTTTCGGCCACGCTTTTGGGGTTGGGTATTGTGGCGATTGGTTTGATACGCCGGAAAATACGCAGGCAGTAAGCGTACGAGTTTGCTTTGACATCAGGCGGCCTTTCAGGCCGCCTTTTTTATTTTGGAAGAAAGGCTTGAATGGTGAACGTTCGTTCACGTATGTTTTCTGCGTACTTCATGGAAGAAACGTATGGCCAGAACCACCGATCTCCACAGCAAACTTGATCTCCTGCGCACCTTTTATCAGCGCGAGGGCCGTGTTCCGGGCTACACCGAAATGCTGGCTCTTTTCGGCTACCGATCTAAAAACGCCGTTCACCGGTTGCTGGGCAAGCTGGAGGAAAACGGCTTTCTGATACGCAACGAAAAGGGGAAAATCGCCCTTACGGGTAAACTGACCGGAACCGTAAAACTCCTGGGCAACATCCGCGCGGGATTCCCCTCGCCTGCGGAAGAGGAACTGGTGGACACCATCAGTCTGGATGAATTTCTCATCGAAAAACCGGCATCCACCTTCATGCTCACGGTCAGCGGGGATTCCATGATTGAGGCCGGGATCCATCCCGGCGACATTGTGCTGATTGATAAGAGCGCCAAACCGAAGGCGAATGAGATTGTCATCGCGCAGGTGGATGGCGAATGGACGCTGAAGTACTTCGGGAAAGACCGGCAGGGCGTATATCTCGACCCCGCCAATGCCCGCTATACACGCATTCGTCCGGTCCATTCGCTTGAAATCGGAGGAGTCGTGAAAGCCGTGATCCGGAAGTACTGATCGTTTGGCGGCAGGGCGTTCCCCTGCGCCGGAGGGCGGAGGGCTTGGCGCGGGGCGATGCTCAGCGCTTACGCCGCTGCATCAGGCAGTCGAGCACGTCATTTTCCACATTCAGATTCCCGAAGCCGCGCCCGATCAGGAGGTCCGGAGTCAGTGCGCCGTGAAAATCGGTTCCGCCGGTAACCACCAGATCAAAGGTCTCCGCGAGGGTTCGGAATTTCTTGCGCATTTCCTGGGTATGTTCGGGATAAATCACTTCAATGCCCTGAAGACCGGCATCCACCAGTTTTTTAACTTCTTCGCGGAGGTCCAGCCCACCCACGGCCAGGGACGAGGGATGAGCGAGTACGGGTACTCCGCCGGCCTGCACAATGATTTGTACGCACAGCGCCGGATTCAGACGACGCCGTTCGCAATAGGCGCTGCGTCCGCGTGCCAGAAATTTTCTGAAGGCATCTTTGGGATCTCTGGCATAGCCTGCCGCCACCAGAGCCTGCGCGAAGTGCGGGCGCCCGACCACATCGTCTCCGGCATAGGCGGTAATGGCGCTCCAGGGAATATCCACGCCCTGCTGTTTCAGTTTTTCATAAATTTCGCGGTTACGCTCCTCGCGCCCCTCGCGAATCCATTTCAGGTGTTCATTGAGCGGGCCGTGTTCGGGGTCAACGTAGTAGCCGAGGATGTGCATGGTTCCGGGGGCGTAGTCGGCGCTGATTTCCACGCCGGGCACCGTGACCACGCCGTACTGCGCGCCGGCCTGCATGAATACGGGAATACCCTTGGTCGTGTCATGATCGGTCAGCGCGATGCCGTAAACGCCCTGTTCGACGGCCTTCCGCACCAATTCCTCCGGCGTGCAGGATCCATCTGAAAAGGTCGAATGCAGGTGCAAATCCAGCATCAGAGACCCCTGACCGCCCCGGCAATGGCTTCTTTTGTTATGCCGAAGTGCGCCCAGAGTTCCAGGTAGCCGTCCGCCGGAGCAATCCGGGGATCGGTAATGCCGATGAAGTCCACGGGAATGTTGAATGCGGCGGCGGATTCAGCCACGATCCCGGCCAATCCGCGCAGGCATTCGGTTCCGTGGCAGACGAGTCCGTCCTCCACCGTGACCAGCCCTTTCGGATAACGCTGAATCAGGGCGGCTAGTTCTGCGGGCGGAATCGGGAAGGCGTTAATGATATGCACGTCGGCGGGAGTTCCGGCCTGATGCAGCTGTTCCGCGGCTTCCACAGCCAGGAAACTGGGCGCTCCCATGGACAGAATCGCCTTTTGAGCGCCGGGATAGGAGCGGCAGGGTGTGATGTTGCTCCAGGAATCATTCGGATTCCAAAGCGGCGTCGTGCCATCCTGTTTTGTCAGAATCGGCAGATTGTCGCGCGGGATGCCGATAATGTGCGCGCCGTAATGGGCGGCCAGATCGCGCACGGCCAGAAAGGCGCTGCGGGCATCGGCGGGGGCATAGAACCGGCGCAGATAAGGCAGATAGGTCAGCGCCAGATTGATCCAATCGAGATCCCAGCCGGAAAAGTGGTCGCGTCCGGTGCAGGCGCCGACGTGTGAAAGGTGCATGGTGACATTCAGCCCCTCATTCACGCCGTTCAGATTCCGCTGATAGCGCCACATCTCGAATCCTTCCCGTGCAATCCCGGCAAAGAAGGCCGAGAAGGTGGAAAAGACGATCAACTGCGGATCATTGGAAGCCACGGCCAGTCCGTTCGCCATGAGGGCGGAAGCCTGCTCCTCAATGCTCATTTCAAACTGATGATCACGGCCCAAAAACGACCGCGCCTTTTCGAGCTTTGTGGAGGGGTCGAGGTCACAGCCGATCACAAACATATTCGCGGGATGCGTTTTTGCGATGGCGGCATACGCCGCTTCCGATCCGTTGCGCGCGGAAACCAGCGCACCCGGCTCGGGCAGTTTGATGGACGACACGGCGCTGTCCGAAAGCGTCAGATTGGCAGTACCCGGCGCGGGGCGTGCCGCCGTTTTGATCACTGCGGGTTTTTGCGAGCGCAATTCACGGAGGGCGGTCTGCTGGGCTTCGTTCAGCGAAAGCATGGGCCCATTCAACACCTGATCCACATCGCGGCCCTTCATGTGTCCGTCATGATGGCCTTTTCCGCCCGGCAGATCGTTCACCAAAAACAGACAGTCCAGCATGCACTCGACATCGCGGTAACTCATCAGAGCGCCGGGAATCCAGATTTTCGTGGAAAGCGGCACGCCGTTTTTCTCGGCCTTTTCGCGGACCTGCGGAAGAATACCGTATTTTTCGCCGTAGTAGGTCAAATCAACGTTCCGGTTGTTCTCGGTGTGCTGCCCCGTCGGATAAATCATAGAGGGTTTTCCGGACTGCGCCAATCCCCAGGCGATTTGGTAGGCGGAGTAGAGTTCCTGAAAATCATGCAGGCTTTGAATCTCTATGATGGACACGCCCATGGCTTCCACAATGCTGCGGGGATCTTTGTTCATCACGGTTTTGTTGGCGCCGGAAAGCTGAATGCCGTTGCGGTGCATGATGAAAACCACGGGAGCGCCATGCAGGTCTGCGGCATTGAAACCATTGAGCGCCTGCCCGGAAATCCAACCGGCATCGCCGCAGTGACAAAGCACCAGCGCCTCTTTTCCGTATCGGGCTTTTTTGCCCAGGGCCTGCCCCACGGCGGCGGGCACCATCACCCCGAGGCGTCCCCCGTTCAGCTGCGTCCCACCGGGCAGCCAGGAAACGTGCCCGGGGATGTCCAGTCCGCGGCGAAAGGTGTTCACCACGTCTTCCGGCTTCAGAAAACCGAGGGTGGCCAGCGCCGAGAAATAACCGATGCTGGTGTGAGCATGTTCAATGGTGAATTCTTTTTGCCGGTAATCGACAACAGAGAGGGTCAGCAGCAGGGCGGTGAGCAAATCCAGCCCGCCGCCCATGTGGTCCACTTCATTCAGTTTGGAGAGCGACGCCACCGAGGCAATGGCCGTGCGCGCCGACTCAATACTCATCGCCTCAAGCAGGCGGCACTGATCCCCGGAAAGCGTCGGCGTGGAGGCCAGATCAATATGGAAAGGCAGGACCCGTGAGGTCTGATCGCCGCTGAGATAGCGGCAGGAATCCAGCAGCGTTTGGTTGCGTTTCTGTTGTTTCTCCCAATTCAGCACAAGATGTGAAGCCATGTAATATCACTCCGATGTACAGCATTTTTCCAGTTTCAGGGGCGGAATAGAAAGGCTTTTTACTAGCGAAGCGCCGCCCAAGTTGCAAGCATTTGTGTGTGTGCGGGAACGAAAGCGGCCCGCCCATGCGGCCGCCGAACCGCATGTGACGTGTTGCTTTGCCCGAATCCGCCCCGCTAAAGGCTCGTTTTCGCGGATCAGTCTTTTCGAATACGATCACTGGCCGCGGAAATTTCGTACAGGCGTTTGCGTTTTTCCGTGGAAAGCATTTCCCAGTTGAAACGCCACTGCCAGTTTCCGCCCGCCTTGCCGGGGGTGTTCATGCGGGCCTCGGAACCGAGACCGATAATATCCTGCAAAGGCGCCACGGCCGTGTTGGCATTGGACCGGAAGGCCAGAGCGATCATGTCCCACTCGATCTGCTCGCCGCCCGTGCGCAGGTAGGCCAGCACCGTGGCGCGCTCCTTGGCAATATCCTGCGCGGTGCGGGTGCTGTTGGGGCCGGGCTCACTGCGGAACCAGCCCACCGTGGTGTCGTTATCGTGGGTTCCGGTATAGGCCACGCAATTGGGTTTGTAATTGTGCGGGCGGAACTCATCGGCCTTGTCGTCATTGCCAAAGGCAAACTGGAGAATGCGCATACCCGGAAATTCGAAGTCATCCCGCAGGCGCTCCACTTCCGGCGTAATCACGCCCAAATCTTCCGCAATGATCGACAGCTGCCCCATGTGTTCCTTCAGTACGGCAAAGAGGTCATGATTGGGCCCCTTGACCCAGCGGCCGTTAATGGCGGTTTCCGCGTTGGCGGGTACTTCCCAATAGGCCTCGAAGCCGCGGAAATGGTCGATACGAACGATGTCCACCATTTCAAACACTTTATGCAGGCGCTGCATCCACCAGGCATAGCCGGTCTGTTGGTGAACGTCCCAGCGGTACAGCGGATTGCCCCACAGCTGGCCGGTGGCGCTGAAATAGTCGGGCGGAACACCGGCCTGCACCTGGAGGCGCCCGGTCTGCGCGTCCACACAGAACAATTCCGGATGCGCCCAGACGTCGGCGCTGTCATGTGCGACAAAGATGGGAATATCGCCGATGATTTGTATGCCTTTTTTAGCACAGTATTTCCGCAGGCGTACCCATTGATCATGAAACAGGAATTGCAGCAGCGTGACATCCCGAATGGCCGTTTTGTACTGCTCGCGGGCCTTATTCAGCGCCTTTTCCTGCCGGGTGATCAGCTCTATTGGCCACTCCACAAAAGGCCCGTTTCCGTGCGCTTCCTTGATGGCCATAAAGAGGGCGTAGTCATCCAGCCAGTAGGCATTGTGTTTGCAGAAGTCGGCAAAGCGTTTTTTCAGCGCATCGCTCGCCCGGCGGCTGAAGGTCCGGCACACAGAATGAAGAATTTTCATCCGCTCGGGGATTACCCAGCCGTAATCCACGCGATCCGCCGGAAAAGCAGGCAGTTCGGCCAGTTTATCGGCGGAGAGCAATCCGTCTTTCACCAGCAGATCAAAACTGAGCAGCATATGATTTCCGGCGAAGGTGGACGGGGATTGATAGGGCGAGTCGCCGTAACTGGTGGGGCCGAGGGGGAGCATTTGCCAAAGCCCCTGCCCCATTTCGTTCAATACATCAGCAAAATGATACGCCTCAGGTCCAATCTCGCCGATGCCGTAAGGGCCGGGCAGCGATGTGGGATGCAGTAATACGCCACTGTTTCGCCAGGTCTTCCACATAGTAAATATCTCCATTATTGCGCACTTCCGGTCGCAAACGGGGCGGAATATAGAAATATCGCCCGCAAAATTGCAATACAAACGTTCTACTATTCACAGCAGCCCGGCAGAAATTAAACGATAATTTGCGGGAAAATCATTGGGAGGCGGCCACGCGGGTCATCTTTTGTTCTCAGCCTGGATCATTCAGGGAAAAAGCTGTTGCATTCTCAAAGCACCCTCGTTTACTTTGCGCGCATGAACATACGTGGAACCATGCTGGAGGCTTCTGTTCACCCGACGAGAACAGACACCGCCACAGAAGCCAACCCGCCCCCGGGGCCGAATCAGAACGACAAACTGGAGCTCAGCTCCGAGCATCTGATATCCAATTATCAGGCCATTCTCCAGGACCGCGCCATTTATTATCCGGTCGCCTACCGGTTGGAGCGTGTTCTCGGCCAGGGACGTCAGGGCATTGTATTTCTCGGACTCCGGCAGGGCGCCCGCGGGTGCATCACGCATCACGCGCTGAAACTTTATGATCCCGGCATTTATGCCAATACGCAGAAATACTGGACCGACATGGGCCGGATCGCCCTGCAGGTTTCGCGCCTGCAAATGGTCAACACTCCCTACCTGGTCTCCCGCGACGTCTATGAGGAAACCAACGGCATCGGCTATGTGCAGATGGAAAATATTGACGGTATCGATCTGCGCTACATGCTCGACGGCGAACACCTGAACATCGTTAAAAGCCGTTCCACCTATCGGGAATGGGGCCATTTCACGGATATCATTTTCCGACTGAACGAGGGGAAGCTGGCCATCCAGCCCGGCGTAGCCATCTATATCCTTCGCGGCATTCTGCGCGGACTCGAAGTGCTGCACGACATGAGCTATGTCCACAGCGACATCAAGCCCTCCAACATCATGATCAATCGGCTCGGCGATCCGAAAATTGTGGACTTCGGGCGGGCCACGCGGGTCGGCGAGAAGCTGACCTTTCTGATCGGAACGCCCATGTATATGGCGCCCGAAAGTCATCGCCGCGAAGCCAACGCCGTTCAGTCCGATATTTTCAGTCTCGGTTTGGTGGCGCTGGAAATGCTCCGCGGCGAACCGCTGCTGAACATCGCCGACAAATCCGAAAACGAGCTGCTGGATTTCAAACTGAAGCTCGGTGGGAACATTGAGCAGTATCTCCCGCGCCATGTGCTTGAAAACAGCATCCTCGTCAGCATCCTGAAGAAGTTTATCGACCCCGATCCGAACCGCCGTTTCGGCGATGCCGGCGATGCGGAAGCCGGGGAACACGGGCTCCGTGTCATTCACAAACAACTCGCTCAACTGGGGCAGGATGCCGAGTACGGCCGCGAGCTGATGGCCTACATGGACAAGCTTCTTCCGGCAAAATCAAAATGAAGGCTCTTTTTATTTTACATCATGTTCAAATAGTATAAAAGAGGGAGCTTTCATCGGAAACGGGCTAATGAACAGGAGTATTGAATGAATATTTTACATATATGCGCCAACCCAAAACCTACGGATGAATCCGTATCGAAGCAGATGGCGGCGGCCTTTTTCACCAAGCTGGCCGAAATGAATGTGGATTATGAATTGGTCAATGTGGATTTGTATCAAGAGCCCCCTCCGTTCGTTTCCTATGATGAGTATCGCGGCTTCTGGTTTCCGATTTTCATCAACGGGTATCAGGCCACCGACGAAGAGCTGGCCGCCATGGCATATGCCAAACAACAGGGCGAACTGTTCAAACAGGCGGATATCCTCGTCCTCACGACGCCGATGTGGAATTACTCCATTCCGGCCATCCTGAAAGCCTGGATTGACCAGATCGTCTCCCCGGACATCACCTTCAAGATGGAAAAGGACGGCCCCAAGCCGCTGCACAGCATCAAGCAGATCGTCGTACTCGCCGCCTCCGGCGGTGTGTATAAGGAAGATGATTCGCGCGATTGCCTGACGGCTCAGATTCGCGAAGCCTTTTCGTTCATCGGCATTGATAACATTGCCACGGCCTGGGCTGATGGACAGAATCCGCTTTTCTTTGATGACGGCGTCACCCGGAAAGCCATGGCCATTGAATCCGCTCAGGATCTGGCCGAAGAAGTGGCCGACCTGATCTAATCCGGCCTTATTGCAACGTCAAAAAGGGCTTCCCATGCGGGAAGCCCTTTTTTGTTCCCAAAGAACACTCCTCTGCTCTTTGCCCTGTGCGCACGGTTTCATTCGGCAGCAGGCACAAAAAAGCCCGGCCGCCAGGGCCGGGCTCCAGGGATCTTTCAACGTTCTCTTATCGGAATGTCACCCGTATCAGCGGGCGCCACCAACCCGGTAATAGGCGCGCGAAGGCGTGTTGGTTACGGACAGTGAGATATTCGTGGCGGACGCCACAGCGGAAGCGCCGGGCACAACCGTCCATACGATGGGAGAAGCCAGCAGATTCGTCGTCTGCTCCACTGAATACGTTGCGCCAATCACGGCATTTTCAATGGGAATGCTCAGGCCGGCGCCATTCGGAAGGACGATGATTCCGCTGGTTTCGATCACCGGAGGATTAATCACTACCGGCGTTCCCACCAGATCAATCGCCATGCGGTTGAACAGGCTGTAATTCTGAGGCGTCGTGGCGACATCCCCGCCGTTGTAGACGCCGATCAGCACGCCCTGCAATCCATCGCTCCAGGATCCGACGGACGCCGCGATGTTGGTACTCCAGGAATCGCCATTACTGCAACGCAGCGAAAGCGTGTAGCTGTTTCCGTTGTCGGAGCGACGCACTGTAAATGTAATCAGGCGCGCTTCGTCCCAGCCCCACCCCGGATTGATCGTTCCTTCGATGCCATCAATATTAATTCCGTAGTTATCCCCGGCCGCGAAAAATTCAAACCGATTGTACGGAACGCCTTCATACATTCTGACAACGCGGAAGTATTTGGCGCCATCCCGATAGTACGAGCCGAGATCCATGCTGAATTCCTGACCGGCGGAAAGATCCGCCGGGAACGGACGGTAGAGCTTGAGTTCGGCGTTTTCCCCGCCGTAGGCATAGGCGCCAAACGTTTTTCCGGCTTCCAAAATGCCCGCATAATTCGCATGCGGTACATTGGTCAGGATATTCACCCCTACGGAGGTCCCGGTTTGCGCCAGCACCTGCCAGGCCCCAAACCCGGACGTGCCGATCGGCGAAGGCGCGGTCACGAATCCGGCATCATACGAGCTGTTCGCGGCATCATCATAGGCGATGCTGTTTGTGGCGTACGTTTTGATCATAACCGGATAGGCCACCCAGCCGCCGGCATTGCTGACAATCAAACTGACGCTGCCCGTTGATACTCCGGAAACCGTCACAAGATTCGTGGTGATTCCCGCACCCAGCGTGATCGTGGACGGCGAAACGGTCGCCACAGAAGAATCACTCATGAACACACTCGCGGACTCGCCCATATCAAACGCCCTGATGGTGTAGGCCGCCGAATCGCCAATGCGCATCGCGTCGGCGCCGCTGATGGTGAAGTACGGAGCCACTACCGTAAAGGCATAGCTGTGCAGCAGCACGCCGTCGTACCTGATCTGCAGGGTGGATTGTCCATCGCCCAGCCCCGTGAGCAGGCCCGATGTGTACTGCCCGCCTTCGCCGGTGGAGCTCCACGGGTTCAGTGCAGAAACCGACAGCACGGCGCCATCGGAAACCGTGGCCGTAATCAAACTGTTTACGAACGGGTGTTCATAGGCCGGACTGTTGATCCAGAAGTTAATCACATCGCCCACGGAAATTTCGTACAGATTGCTCTCTATGGAGTAGGTATACGCCGGCCCTTTTACATCCCAGGCAGCCGGAGCATTGTAGCCGACGGCGCCAATGTTCAGCTTGGCCGCATTTCCGTTGCCGTTGATTTGCGCGGTGGCCGTGAAGGTGACACTGGTCACTCCGGCGGCCATGCTGACGGCGGCGGCGGACGGCAACACAAAGTTGGTGTCGGTCGAGGTAATCGAAACATCCACGGCGCCATTCGTCGTGTCGCGCGTCACCACAAAATTCAGCGTTTTCGCAGAGGCATTGGTCACGGCCCAAATACCGGCGGCTTCGTTCAGCGTCAGGTTTTTCAGTTCAGGCAATTCCCCGTCATAGGTGAATGCAAAATTATCGAAGTAGGTTTGCCGCTGGTCGTAGGTATCATTCACATTATTTGCGGATTGAAGTCGAAAACTGCTGACAGCGGAAGAGACAACGGTAAGGTTGGTCGTGAAAACATCGTTCGTAGACGCGCGACTGCTGGCGGATACCTGCAGCGTCGTGGCATTTACCGAAGTGAATATCCAGTGCATGGGGATTGTGCCGTAATCCAAAAGCGCCGTTGAATTGGTAAAGCCGTTGATTGCGATACGACCCGGATAGGCCAGATGTGCAACGGTCACAATCTCATTGGTGCCCGCATAAATAACAAAGCCCTTCTTCTCATTGCCTTCTGCCTTGTCCGGATCCCAATTGACGGCCATGTCGAAAGCAAGGCTGTCATTGGTCTGAAGCGGCGCACGAAGGTTGCGGTCGCTGTAGACATACGAACCGTTGCCCTTGGCAATCATGCCAAACGCCTGCGTCCAGCCGGTGATCAGCGCATTGGTGGTGCTCCAGATGCCGGTTCCCGCCCAGCCGCCGGCTCCGGAGGCGGTAACGGTCCACGGCCCGAATCCATCACCGCCGTTGAGCCCATTGTATTCCGTATTGAGTGTGTAATTCGTACTGCAGTCTGTATAGACCGCACTAAATCCCGATTGCGCAAACAGCGCAACCGCTAATACCCCGATTAAACACAGATATCTAGACATATCTACCTCCCTTTCTGTTTTGTGCTGGCTACCTTCTTTAAGCTTGAGCCGGAAACATACACCACGATATGTAAAACGTTTTATCTTTTTGTCAAGCAAAGTGATTCTTTTTTAGACTTTTTACCGTTTTAACCGTGTATTTTGATGTTTTCAATGGGTTTATAAGGCCTTTTCACCATAAAACAGGCCCTTTAAGTCACATTTCTTGTGAACGTATTTTTGATTTACAAGTCCTTACCAATGATTTTGGTAGAACCCTTGACCTTCCGGCACGCAAGACGGCTGTCAGTCCCTGGAAAACGGTTTTCACAGCCGGCACAGAAAAGCACGGCGCACCGCCCCACGCCATGCCGATGCAGTAGAACCGATGAAACAACGCCGGCGGATAGTCCGCACAGAACAAGCCGGGCGTACTATTCGACGGTGACGGATTTGGCCAAATTGCGGGGTTGATCAATCGGACACCCGCGGGCGCGCGCAATGTAATACGCGAGCAGCTGTTCCACAATGACCACCGGAATGGGCGTTAAAAAGGCCGGACACTTCGGAATTTCGATCACTTCGTGGCAATGGGCTTTGATTTCGCGATCCCCTTCCGTCGCAATGGCGATAACCGGCGATTTGCGCGCCAAACATTCCTGCATGTTGCTCTGCGTTTTTTCTTTGCCAGCGATGTCCGGCGCAATGGCCACCACAGGCACCTGCTCGCCCAGCAGGGCGATGGGGCC